>JAITAK010000033.1 GCA_031284165.1 Puniceicoccales bacterium | reverse complement strand
ATCATCAACGAATCTATCTGGAGTATTATCAACAAATCCATTCGGAGTATCATCAATAAACTCAGCCGAAAAGTCAAAAGCTGAACAACCCTCAGGCAAGAAAATGTTATCGCTTCGTTTAAATTCGTCAAACTTCGAACGGAACTATCCAATAGAAGAAAGGAAAGAACCAGAAATACCGTCGAACGAAGAAGCAAAAACACCGAAAGATCTCAAAGCAGAAACACTGTCGAATGAAGAACTAGAAACACCGGAGGATCCTAAAGCAGAAACACCGTCGAATGAAGAAGCAAAAACATCGGAAGATCAAGAATTAGAAACACTGGAAACTCAAGAATCAGAAGCACCTGAAAATCAAAAAGAAAAAACATTGAAGAAGAAAAAAGCAGGAGCGAAAACACCAAAGGGTAAAACATTAGAAGATTTACCATCCAACAAAACAATATCGAAATCCGATAAAGCACGATCACAAAAAACACGATTCAAATCAACAGGGTGGACGGGATCAGGATCAATATCGCAAACACCGAAATCGCAATCCAACGAACAACAACTTGACCAACTTGAACAATTAGTGAAGGAATTGGTGAAAGATAAGCTGAGGAGTCTAAATGAAACGCGACAAAGTGAAACACCACCACTGAAATTTAATAAACAACAACTTGAGCAATTGACGAAGGATGTGCTGAAGGGACTAAATGCAACGTGGCCAAATGAAACGCCGCTGTCGGAATCCAACGGAGAACAACTCAAACCATCGGTGGAGAAATTAGTGAAGAATGCGCTGAAGGTCCGTGAAACACCGAAATCAGACGAAGGATCTAGACAAATAGTTGAGAAAAGTGGAAGACCGCCATCGAACTCCAATAAACAACAACACGAATCATCAAAGAAAGAATCAAGGCAGGCTCAAATACTGCGGCGTCTGGATCCGAAGTTCCGAAGTACAACGCCGTCGGAACCTGATGAAAAGAATGTCGGGGAAGATGGAACGCTGCCACCGGAATCTAATAAAGAGCAGATAATTGGGGAAGATGGAACGCCACTACCACCGCCGCCGCCGCCGCCGCCGCCACCACCACCGCTGAAGTTTCAGCGCCCCTTATCTTCATCGTCAGTTTCGACTACATCTACATCAGAGACCCCAGAAAACAAGGCAATAGCAGAAAGTGTGAAAAAATACATTGATCCATTGAATCTCAAGAGCCCAAAAATGGCTATCGAGAACGCAGCCGAAGCTCTAGCTTCAGAGATCCTGGAGAAAGTTAATGAAAAAGTTTTAGTGACCATTGATAATTCGAATAAAAAGATTGAAGCATACTGTTTTAAACCTGAAATTTTAGGTTATAGAACGTTTAAACATGTGCCAACAACAAAACGAAAATCTCCCAATATAAAAAATGAGGCGGATATAGAACTAGAAGCAGAGGCGATAAACAAGAAAAAGGATGAAACAAAGAAAACTATAGAGCGACTCGAAGAGAAATATAAAAAATTGACTGCGAAGATCGAAAGCTATAAAAAGCAATATATAGATACAAACAGTGCGCAAGAAAAGGAAAAAATATCTATGGACGCAACACAGAAAATGATAAAGTTAGTAAGACGCAGTAATAATATAGAGACAAATCGAAAGCTAATAGACGGTCTAGAATTCGACTTAAATATATTAAGCGATGAAAGAAACCGACAAAAGCAAGCAAAAGACTTAAAAGTACTTATATTTGCAAAGAAAGAGATTGAAAATCTTTTCAAGAAAAAAATCGATAATAAGGAAATTCCCAATGAAATTGGCAATATGTTTATGAAGAAATTTAATTTATTTTTCATATCAAAAGGAAGCAGGAATATTTTTGAAAATGTAATTAAAGATGTAAAATTATCGAATCCTGAAAAATCGTCGCAACTTAAATCTGCAGAGTTAACACCTCGATTTGATACGGAAAGTGTGAAAGAATGGGATTTATGTTCTTATTCCGAAGGAAAAGAAACCGTATATTGTTATTTGAGCAAGGATAGAAAAGAGTGCCTTTTTAGTGATGTTGTTCCGGCGTCTGGTGTTGTTCCGGCGCCATTTCATCCAATAGGTAAGCCTCTGCCTCTACCCCAGCTCTACCGAAAACAGAGTTACCTACTTTCTAAAGTAACAGACGAGACCGACATCAGATCGGTTTTAATACGAATGAAGGTGATTCTAATGAGAGTTAGGCAAGCCGAACATCAGGCCGGTTCCAATACCAATGAAGGCAATTCCAAGGAAAGCTAAACCTGACCCTACCAATGAAGACTGATCTTGGGGAAACATTGAAGCTATACTTAAAATTTTGTTGAACGTTTTATTTTTATTAAGATTCATTGGGGAGCACCGCAAAAGTGCTCCCTTTGAATTTCTCTTTTTATTGGCGAGCGTGGATTTCCAGATCGATGAGACGCCTGAGCTCGACGCTGTATTCCAACGGAAATTCCTGGATAAGTTCGTTAACAAAGCCGTTGACGCATAGACTCATCGCTTGCCCTGGAGGAATGCCGCGCTGTTGAAGATAGTAGAGCCGCTCTTCGTCGATTTTTGCCACGCTGGCTTCATGTTGTACCCAGTGCCGATTCCCGTGAATTATAATCTGAGGATGGGTATCGCTGCGGCTGTGATGATTGATGAGCAATGCGTCGCATTGCGTGTTATTTTTGCAGTTCTCCAATTGAGGATGGATGTGGATCATACCTCTGTAGGAAGCCCATCCATTGCCTTTTGAAATCGATTTAGCGATAATGTTAGAACTTGTATTCGAAGCGAGGTGAATCATCTTGGCTCCTGTGTCTTGAATTTGCCCGTCTGAAGCCAGAGCAATAGAGAGAACTTCACCGCGTGCCTTTTCTCCTTGAAGGAGAATTGTTGGATATTTCACAGTGAGTCTAGATCCAATATTACAGTCAATCCAGCGAATTTCGGCATTTTCATGCGCAACTCCCCGCTTCGTCACCAAATTGTAGACGTTATTAGACCAGTTCTGGACCGTAATGTATTGAATTTTGGCGCCCTTGAGGGCGATAAGTTCAACAACAGCAGAATGAAGCGTCGCTGTGCCAAAACGCGGTGCGGTACACCCTTCCATATAAGTTACTTCAGCACCTTCGTCGACGATGATGAGGGTGCGCTCAAATTGACCAAAATTCTGGGCGTTAATGCGAAAATAAGCCTGAAGTGGCTGTTGCACTTTAATCCCTTTGGGAACGTAGATAAAACTCCCTCCACTAAAAACAGCACTGTTCAATGCGCTAAATTTATTATCACCTATGGGGACGACCGAAGCAAAGTAGGGCTTAAAAATTTCAGGATGTTTTTTAAGGCCAACCGCGGAGTCGACAAAAATGACGCCTTCTTTGGCGATAGCATCTTGAATGCGATTATAGGCAGCTTCGCTATCAAATTGAGCTTCAACACCCGCAAGAAATTTTCGTTCCAGTTCAGGGATGCCAAGGCGGTCAAAAGTCATTCGAACTTCTGTCGGGACTTCATCCCAAGTCCGTTGAGGTCCTTGATGATTGGCAAGGTAATAGCGAATGCTATGGAAATCCAAATCGTCGATACCGTGGGATTTAAGGCGTGGCGGCATAGGCATTTCCCAAAAGCGCTCAAGCGCTTGAAAACGAAATGCGCGGAGCCAGGGCTCTTCATTCTTGACCTGGCTAATATAAGCTACGGTATCCCTATTTAAACCGATACCGGCGTCGAATGGGTAGGTTGTAGCAACATGGAAATGATGATCGTCGGAAAAATTCATAGCATTGAATGGGTCTTCAATAAGGAATAATGATGGTTATGGATTGTGATGGTATTGATGAATGATCAATGCGAAAGTATGTATTTTACTCACTATACACCTCCGCTTTTCGCCATTTCTTTTCCTGAACTTTCGTTGTGATCAGTGAAAGTATAGCCCATCGTTTCGAGATGGCGAACGATTTCCAGTCCTCCGGAATGCGTAATTTTACCGCTTTCGAGGATATGCACTTTTTGAGGAGTGATATTATCAAAGAGACGCGGATAATGAGTAATGAGCAGACCAGAGAATGACTCGGAGCGCAGAGCATTGAGGCTTTCACTGATGACCTTTAAAGCATCTATATCGAGACCGCTGTCGATTTCATCCAGAAGAACAAACGACGGCCGTAACATAAGGATTTGGAGCACTTCACAACGCTTTTTTTCACCACCAGAAAAGCCCATATTCATCGCTCGAGATGAAAATTCTCGATTCAATCCTAAGTGATCCATATTTTCATAAAGTAATTTGTAGAACGCAACGGTCTCCATTTTTTTATTTTGCGCATTCATAGCACTGCGGATAAAATTGCTCAGCGATACGCCGGGGATTTCAATGGGATGCTGGAAGGCTAGGAAAATACCCCGTTGGGCCCGTAATTCCGGAGGAAGCTGACCAATATCTTCGCCATCGAAAATGATTTCACCTTTAGTCATTGCATAGTCGGGATGGCCGGCAATCGCTTTGGCCAGAGAACTCTTACCCATACCGTTTTTGCCCATGAGGGCATGCATTTCTCCTGTAGGAATCGTCAAAGAAAAATCGTCCAAAATGCATTTTTCGCCTCGATATAGGGTTAGGTTGCGGATTTCTAAAGTGGGCATTCTTAGAAAAAAATGGCAAATTGCCTTTCAGCAATCTTTTATTCGCAACTGGGATCTACACACTACATAATAAGACAAAATCGAATTGCGCTGAAAATGACTGACTATGAAAGTCCCAAAGCGAAGCGATAGGAAACTTTTAAAGCTGCGCAATGGACACTTTTTTATATAATTAAATTCTGGCAAATAATTAACTTTAAGTAATATATTGTGAAATTAATTAAAAAAGATAAGGATAAAAAATATGAAAAGAATATTTAATGTCAGTTTTTTAGCTGTAAGCTTATTGGCCATTCCTGTCGCGCAAGGTTTTAAAGAGCATAACACTTTGCAAGACCCAGCAATCATGTGGAAACGTTTAGATCGTATATTATCTCAATCCACACCACTAAATTCATACAAAAACTTCGAAAAAGAGCAATTGCCTCGTATACAAAAGCGTGTC
The DNA here is from genome assembly GCA_031284165.1 of Puniceicoccales bacterium. GTDB lineage: Bacteria > Verrucomicrobiota > Verrucomicrobiia > Opitutales > LL51 > LL51. The sequence continues at coordinate 33,817 of JAITAK010000033.1, read as the reverse complement.
TTGAAACTTTTGAAGCATTGTGGTAATGAAAAGGTTTATGAGTATTATATAAATATTTTAAAATGCGCTTTATTTGGCGATACGCGACGCATCATGGTCCAAAAGTCGTTACCTATTCTAGAAATGTTATTTGGGCCTGAAGAGCCCATGACTATAGATCAAAATTTTGATTCATTATTTAATGACGAAGCTGAAGAAGAACCAACGTTAAAAGATGACATCAAGGATCTTATTCGAAAGGTAATCGCTAACGCTCAAGGGGACTTTTTGCTTAATAGGAAAAAGTCGGAAAAATTAGAAAAATATTCCTCATCGGTTAAAGTGCAACCCCTGAATGTACAGAATGTAAAATATATATCTATGAAATTACGTGCTTTAGCGGATATTTTTTCGTCGGTGGCCCGGGGCATTACGGCTAAAAAAGGACCAAAGTTTATCGCTGAAGCTAAACTTTGGGAAAAAACGGAAAAACAACTTACTGCATTCAGCCGATACTTAGAGGATACCTTACAAGCTTTCAGTGGACATCGCATTTCAGAAGATCCTGCCGTAGGATGGAAGACTTTAAATGGAGAACTACCACATTCGGCGCAACAAGATCAATATGAAAATTTTGAAAAAACGCAATTACTCAGTATACGAGAAAATGTTTTGAAACTCCTGAGGTGTTGCGGCAATGAAAACACTTATCAGTACTACATGAAAATTTTAGAATACGGTCTATTTTGCGATACGCATAATAAAAATGAAAGGCCTATCTTAGAAACATTAGTAGGTTCCATGGCGTTTAATATCATGGAGAAAAATTTTGATTCATTATTTAATGATGAAAAAACAAAGGAACTAGAATTAAGAGATGAAGTCAAAAATCTGATTCTGAGAACCATTACCAATGCGAAGGAAGACTTTTTGCTCAACAAAGGCACATTAGAAAAATTGGAGGAATGTTATACAATTTCGATTTCTGATGTTTCACCGCTATTGTGGAGTGTGAGATATATTTCCATGAAACTGTACGCTTTAGCGAATATTTTTTTATCGATTGCCCAGGAAATCGCTAAAGGCGATCTCATTGTCGAAGGGAATTCCATAACCCAAGAGGGACTCAATGTCCACAGCAATCCTATAGCTGAAGAAGGTCAAACGACTACAAAAAAGTTAGTGGCCAAGAAAAATCAAATGGTCCAAGGCGGTCCCATGACAAAAGCGGATCCAATGGCTATGGCTGAACCCTGGCGACGGACGGGAAAACGCTTGATCGAATTAAGTGCTGCATTGCGCTGTGTCGTTGGCCAAGAAACTCAAAAGCAGAAAGAAATCGATGCTACTCCAAAGCAAAAGGAAATCGATACCGCAACTCAAAAATGGAAGGAAATCAATGCTGTATTGCCACCTTCTCCACAAAATGTTTATGCAAGAGCGATTGCGGATCGTTTAATTGCTGCCCATAAAGCTCATACCCACAGCGATGGGCAATGTTCCAACACAGAGGATATTTATCAAGAGTACATTAAAGCTCTAAATTACGGCTTATTTTGTGATCAATGGATGGGGCAGCAAGCGCCTGTTTTAGAAATTCTCATCGGTTCCAAAGAATTCGAAAAAATGGCTAAAACTTTCGATTCACTATTTGAAGATAGGACTTCAAGATTAAAAAGTTCGATTAAGGAACATATTCAAGCGACGATTGAAACGCTTAAAACAAATTTAGCGACTCTGCCTGCGGAATTCAAAATCCAATCGACGCTTTTACTTCAATTATGGTATGACATCATTTCCGCAAAGTTAAACGCCTTAGCCGATATTTTTTCGGTGGTCGCTCAGAAAGTTTTCAAGGAGAAGCTAGATTCCATAGCCAAATCTTGGCAACAAATAGGAAACCGGCTCGTGGAGCTAAGTCAGTTTATAAAAAGGAAAATATGGGCAACAAGCTCATTGAATTGAGAAGAAGATTTACAATAGATACGCGTTAAAGGGCATAGCGTCAACGTTTTTTCGTCAATGTTTCCCAAGCGAAGCTCGCCATAGAATGAGATACGTGATGTTCTACGTCATGGAAGGTCACTTTCCATGCAATAAATTTCTTTTTATGCTTGGCTACGGGATCGAGAAAGATGAATATTTGCCGCTTATCGCTTACAGGACGCACTTCAATAGGAAAATGCAATACGTAAGGTCGAAGAGAGCCATAGCGAATATATTCCAAAGTTATGGTCGCTTTTCCCATCCAATGTTCCAGAGACTCATTGAGTATGATAACGGCATAGACTCCTGACATTTTCTCTCGGTTTGCTCTATTTTGTAGAGCATCCTTTTCCTCAGCTCGGAGAATATAGCGCTGTTGTTCATTATCTCCGATACAGTTTAGGCGATGACCTTTGCCCTTCATCGATCGCAAGATCGTCGAGAAGTACTCAAAATCGCGATTGTGTTTGGCCACAATCAGGGCTGTTTCTATAGGATGACGCTCTTCCTTAGGCCTTTCTTTGCAGTGGTCCTCGTTGTCATTATTTCTTCGATGGTCGAGGAATTTCGACGACGGCGTTGCTGAATCTTTTTCCATTTTTTCCATCGCTTCTCCTAAGGATGCTCCATCGCGCTGAACTCGATGACGATTGTATCGATGAACAAAGCGCCCTTCCAGTAACCCGTTCCCGAAGGAAAGCAAAATAAAAACTAAAAATTTCAGAGACGCGTTGATTGATAATAAATACATAAAAACACCCTCTTTTTCATAACATGAAAATGTTCGATGCAATATTTTTATTGGCAAAAAGCAAAATTTAAATAAAAAGTATTAAGGGTATGATGGAGAAATCAGAATTAAGTCGCTTTCAAGAGAAAAGCCAGCAAGGGGAGAATGTAGAAATAGAGTTTTTTGTTCGCACGACTGTCGAGGAAATAAAGCGCCTAATTTTACATCATTTGGAATGCACTTTGGCGCGAGAACCCTCGTCAGCAACGCAACATGATTGGTGGCTAGCCACTTGCTATGCAGTACGGGATAAAATTCTTCATCGCTATATCAAAACGCAGCGCGTTCACCACGAATCCAATGTGCGGCGTTTATACTATCTCTCTTTAGAGTATTTGCCGGGGAGGCTCTTGAAAAATAACTTATATAATTCGGGAATTTTTTACGAAATGCGCACCGCGCTCCACGAATTAGGGCAAAATCTCGATGAAATCTTCGATGAAGGTCAAGATTTGGGCCTTGGAAATGGAGGTTTAGGTCGCCTTGCCTCTTGTTTCCTCGATTCGTTGGCAACGCTGAATTATCCGACGGTGGGCTATGGCATTCACTATGAATTCGGTCTATTCCGCCAAGAAATTTGCGACGGGAAACAGGTGGAACTTCCAGATCATTGGATGATCGCCGGCGGAAGTCCCTGGCAAATTATACGCCCTGAAAATGCGCAGCGCGTCAGATTATATGGTTTTGTTCGCGATGGCTACAACGATCGAGGCGATTGGATGCCGCTTTGGGAACAGACTAAAGATATCGTAGGCATGCCCTGGGATATTCCTATTGTCGGTTACGGTGCCGAAACGGTCAATTTTCTTCGCCTCTGGGAAGCGCGGGCTACAGAGGAATTCGCCTTAGAGGATTTTAATCGCGGTGATTACGTTCAAGCCGTATATGATAAAGTGGATAAGGAGACAATTTCCAAGGTCCTCTATCCTAACGATTCTACGGAACAAGGGAAGGAACTGCGTCTCGTCCAACAATATTTCTTCGTGGCCTGTTCTATAAAGGATATCATCCGCCGTTATAAACATCTCAATAGCGATTGGTCTAAATTTAAAGAAACGACAGCCATTCAACTCAATGATACACATCCTACTATCGCGATCGTCGAGTTCATGCGCATTTTTATCGACGAAGAGCGTATCCCTTGGGAAGAGGCTTGGACGATGTGCCAGGCAATTTTCGCTTATACGAATCATACGCTCCTCCCCGAAGCGTTGGAGACCTGGACTGTATCTCTCTTTCAAAAAGTATTGCCGCGCCATTACCAAATCATTTGCGAAATTAACCGGCGATTCCTTGAAGGGGATGTGGAACGTCGCTGGCCCAATGATAATACCAAAAAACAAGAACTATCAATCATTAATCAAGATCATTGTCCCTCCATTCGCATGGCTTACCTCGCAGTAGTGGGCAGTCATTCGATCAATGGTGTGGCTCGCATGCATTCGGAGCTTCTTCAATCCCAACTCTTTTCGGGGTTCAACGCATTATATCCTGAACGTTTTAATAATAAAACTAACGGCATTACGCCTCGCCGTTGGCTCAAACTCTGCAATCCCGGGCTCGCCGAACTTATCGATTCTAAAATTGGTCCTAACTGGGTTAAAGATTTAGATCAATTGCAGCGCTTAGTTCCTTTTGCTGACGATCGAACCTTTCAGGAGCAGTTCATGGCCATTAAACAAAAAAATAAGGTATCCCTTGCAGCATTTATTCAGCGTACCCTGAAAATTCAGATTAATCCCGAGGCCCTGTTCGACGTCCAAATCAAGCGACTCCATGAATACAAACGGCAGCATCTCAATCTTTTGCATATTCTATCCCTATTTCGCCGCATCGCTAAAGATCCCCATATAGATTTCATCCATCCTCGTCTATTTATTTTCAGTGCTAAGGCAGCTCCTGGATACGCCATGGCCAAAAAAATTATCCATGCCATTAATCTTGCTGCCAACTTTATTAATAGTAACCGCAAAATTAATGATAAACTTAAGGTGATTTTTATTCCCAATTACTGTGTGACCGTTGCGGAAAAGATTATCCCCGCCGCTGATCTCTCTGAACAAATTTCTACGGCAGGGAAAGAGGCTTCCGGCACGGGAAATATGAAACTTGCCCTTAACGGTGCCTGTACCATCGGAACGCTCGATGGAGCCAATGTCGAGATTCTTGAGGAAGTAGGTGAGGAGAATATCTTTATCTTCGGCAATACAGAAAAGGAAATTGCCGCGCTTAAATGTTCAGGATACAATCCACAAACTTACTATAACAGCGACGAGGAACTGAAGGCCGTTTTAGATTGGATGTATTCCGATTTCTTTGCGACGGCAAACGGAGAAAATCCAATGCGAGAAATTGCCGAAAATCTCATTTATCGAGATCCTTTCTTCGTCCTTGCCGATTACCGTGCCTACTGCAACGCCCAGCATCGCGTCAATATGGCCTATCGCGATCGCTCCCTTTGGGCTAGAATGGCAATTCTCAATACGGCGCGCATCGGAAAATTTTCCAGCGATCGGACAATTCACGAGTATGCTCGGGAGATCTGGGATTTAAAAGCAATTAGCGTGGAAAAATGATGCAAAATTTGAACAGGGAATAGGCATTATGTATTTAGATTTTTTCGAGTTTAAACATAAACCATTTACCATAAAAACTGAAGCGCATATCTTATACATGAGCCCTCAATATACGACCGCTTTTGCGCTTCTACAATATGGCATTGAGAATTGCGATGGATTCACGGTCATTACTGGGGAAGTAGGTTGTGGGAAAACCACACTTTGCAATGCACTGATCCGCGAACTTAATCCACAGGAATATATTATTATTTCCCTTTCCATTCCCCCAGAAAACGAACGACAATTATTAAATGCCATTTGCGTTCACCTCGGTATTTCTGTCAAAGAAGAACGGGCAATTGAAGAAGTTCGCAATGGGATTACGGAGCGATTCCGTATGGAACGCATGCGCGGAAAACGCGTCGTCCTCATCATTGATGAAGCTCAAAACCTGGCGTTTGACAATCTAGAAGTGGTGCGCCTCCTCTCGAATATTGAACGAGATGACGAAAAACTGCTTCATATTATCCTTATCGGCCAGCCGGAACTTAAAAAGAAATTGCGCAAAAAGTGCATGCGTCAGCTGCGCCAGCGCATTTCCGTTTACCACGATCTAAAGCCATTGAGTTTCTTGGATACGAAAAACTATATCCAGCACCGCATTAGTCTCGCTAAAAAAGAAGGCGGTGAAGGCAGGAAAATTCAGATGCAGCGGGAACAAATCCCTGTTTTTTCATTTTTTGCCTTCCGAAAAATTTACGTCGCCAGTAAAGGAATTCCGCGGATTATCAACAATATTTGCGATAAGGCACTCATTTCAGCATTTATCGATTATTCGAAGAAGATACGCCTCAAAGATGTCAATCGCGCATTAAAGGATATTAATCAACTACAAAAAATATGAATTTAATCTTCGATGGCTTGCAATTTCGTGATATTCCCAAAAAAAAGCCGGCGGAATCATCGCTCAATGAAGGATCAGCGATCGATGATTTCTTGAGATCGTTTGCCGAACCATCAATGAGCGGTGATATTTTTCTGCTCAGGAAATACAAAAAAGATTTGACGAATAGGGATAGATCTTGCGACAGATCTACATCTTGCTTTATAGGCAACAACTCCTATTTTGGTACTAATTCTTCGCAGGCAATCGTCACTCCCGTTGCTAAAAGTCCAAATCAACTATCGCTTAATACTACTCCGGTGCTATGGTATGGCGAGCATTTGGCGGATGTCGCTTCATCGCCAAAGCATTTTAACGCTAAAAAAGATGACGTCATAGAGGAAATGCCTTCCTTGGTAATTTCTTCGAAAGCCGTACGATGTTCTTCGAATGCTTTTTCAGCGTTGTGGTATGGTAAGCGTTGGATGAATGCCATTCCAGCCTTAAGATATTTCAACTTCAAAAAAAATGACACCGCCAGAGAAGTGTTACCTTCTGCAATTTCTCCGAAGGCAACTCAATTCCCTCTTCATGTTCCTACGACGCCCTTGAAACACCAAAATTTACCGAGGCCTTCACGATCCTGGAGCATAAACGATATCATTGCCTTTCGATTCAATACTTTTAGAAAAATTCAGGAAAGCGAAATTAATGTTCGAAGTCGTTGGAAAAAAGAGAACAGTATCAATGGATATAATATCCAAAAATTATATTCTAAATACAGCGAGCGCATCAAAACGCTACGCAGAAATTTAAGGTGTGCTTCGTCTAATTTTCTGTATCGCGTCCGAAATCACTCTGCATTTTTTTCATTTCTTAAACGTTTTTTCAGTTATTTTTTGATTACCATCGAATCCATTCTTGTTGCGCCTTACAAGTTGCTGCAATGGATTTGCGGGGTACCTTTGAAATCGATCAATTTTTGTTCCAACTTTACGGCGACGCTTCTGATTCACCTTTTAGGATGGGTTGACGAGTTTTTTCGAAGGAGCGTCGATTTTTTTGGGAATTGCTGCTTAAAGCTGGAAGAAAAAATTCAAGAACAAATAACTCAATGCCTAGATATAATTCACAGTATTTTGAATATATTATATGATTTACACAGATCCATTTTAGAAAGAATCGTTTCTGTTTATCTTCCCAATAATTGGATTCAAAGCATCGCTATTTTTCTCATTAAAAGTTTTGCGATTGCCGCTTCCTGTAGTTTTGTATTTCTTTTAAGCCGAAATGCATTTCATGCTCATGAGCACATCAATGTAGCTGCGACTAATCATACTCCCAAAGAAGATGTACTCAAAACGCAACGTCATGGAGAAGTTATTCCGAAAAGAAAGTTAAAGTATCTTTTTCAGAATCCCCTTACCCTTAAACAGAAAGAAGTGCAAAAGACATTGCTCGCTTTTCGCGTTAACGCAATCCAACGTTATGGCGACGGAACAGGAAGTATTGCCATCAATAATAAAATTTTAGGTACAGGCTCTTTATTGAATGAACACCCCAAAATTCATCTTGTAAAAATAGGAAAGCATAATTTGCATTTTTCCGATAAATACGGCCAGCAGTATAAGCGATCCATCGAAAACATGCTCGAATAAAAGAAGTCATTTATGCACAATGAATCGAGGAGGCTAAAACCTCCTGGTGAGATGATTAGGGCGAGGAACCTTTATTTATGATATTCGTATAGCTTTACCAAAGAAAAATTTTCCTTAATCTTAGGTTGTGAATATCTTAATTACAGGTGCTGCGGGGTATATCGGTAGTCATTGCGTTTTAAAGTTGAACTCGCTTGAGCATTCCCTTTTCGGCCTCGATATCCTAAAGCCTCACAATACGTCGCTTTTTCAAAAATTTTATGTCGGCGATCACGGTAATACCGCTTTTATCCGATCTGTTTTTAAAGAAGAGCGCATCGAATGCATTATTCATTGTTCCGGTTCTTCCAGCGTCATCGCAACGATTGAGGATCCCATTAAATATTACAGTAATGACCTAATGGGGACCATATTCCTTCTAAGAACCGCTTTAGAAGAAAACGTCAAAAAACTGCTATTTTTGTCTTCTGCCCAAGTCTACGGCAACGTTGCCCAACTCACCGCTACTGAAGATACGCCGACTCTTCCTATCCATCCTTTAGGGAGAATAAAATTAGCCGTTGAACAGCTCATCGAATCGTTAACCGTTTCCCATGAATTACACGCCATCAGCTTACGTATTACCAATGTCATCGGTATGGATCCCAAAGGGGCTACATTTCCTCAAGGTAATGATCTCCTTTCCAATATGTTATTGGACGACACGCTCACCGTCTTTGGTGACCATTGTTCCACCGCAGATCATACCCCTGAACGAGATTTTATTCACGTCAATGACGTCGTTCAAGCCATCATATTAGCGCTCCAAAAGCTCAGCTATTGGAGAAAATATTCCGTTTATAATATATCTTCCGGCCGTACCTATTCCGTCAAAGATCTTATCAGCGCTGTCGGACATAAAATACATCCTCCTTTAAATGTTTCCTATCAGCAGCAACGTCCCGGTGAGATCGAACGCCTATCCGTCGATTCAAGGCTGGCACAAAGAGAACTCGATTGGCATTTGCAATATCTTTCCTTAGATTACATTATCGATTCCATGATTGATTGGTTGCGAAGTCATGAAGCATCCTAACGATATCATCCTGAAAAGTTTTCGAAGAAATATTTTAAATCGATTCGTCAGCTTCAAAGCATTTCCGGCATATGATCAACGACGCCTTTTCCATAAGGATCTTCAATCGGATAACCCGTATTTTGATATTGCAAGCGTTTAAAATTTTCTTGGTTATATTGATTGTACTTTATAGATTTGCGGGGCGTAGTTCAGCTTGGTAGAACGCATGTTTTGGGTACATGAAGTCATCGGTTCGAATCCGATCGCCCCGACCATCGACGAGTATAAGAGAATGAAGCATTAGTTTTTTTTATAAAATCAAGAGTTTCGAAAAAGCCTTGTCCAATTTCTCCAATGAAGCGGCTTGGTTGTAAAAGTGTAGCATAGTATCCTTTTTTTCCGCTAAATACGGCCTGATAAGGGACGCACAAATACAATTCCTGTCGTGCCCGTGTTACAGCCACATAAAATAATCGGCGTTCTTCGTTAACGTCGCCTTCGTTGATAGCCCGTTGTAAAGGGAAACTACTTTCATTGAGGCCCAGAATAAATACTACCGAAAATTCTAGTCCTTTTGCCTGATGAATTGTACTCAAGCGGATACCTTCTGTACCCTCGGTATTTTCTTTACTAGATTCTGATTGTAAGAGGGTGACTTGTTGTATCAATTCGGATAAACTTCGGAATTTATTGCAAAAATTTGCAAAATTTTCCACATCATCGCAACGCGTTTGCCAATTGGCATAAGTTTTTCGCAAATATTCCACATATTCATCTTCTAAGATAAAAAGAATCATCGCACCGATACTTTCAAAGGGCACTTTTTCTGTTTGTTTTTCTTGCGCATATGTAAAGAGATCCTCAGAGGGTTGCAATTTCTGTCCTTCATTGCGGAAGTTGAATGATCCATCGTAAAGTCTGTGCAATACGCGAGCAAAAGGCCACCAGTATTCTAGAACCGCCGTTGGAATTTTCTTTACAATCTCTTCAGATGCTAATAATGAAAAAAGATGTTGATGCGTTATTTCGGCGAGTTGTTGTAAAGCCAGCAAAATGCGTTCAGCGGTTTTTTCTCCGATCTTTGGGAATCGGCACATAATGCGTATGAATGCCCGTTTATCTTGTGGATTGATGACGAAGCGAAGAAATGCCACAATATCTTTAATATGAGCCTGTTCGAAGAATCGCACGCCACTAGTAATCGTATAAGGAATATTGGCGCGCGTCAGTTCCATTTGTAATTCCATAGATTGGTAGTGGGCGCGATACAAAACTGCGATTTCTGAATATAGATATCCTTCTCCGCGTAAACCCATCATCCGTTTAACGACAAAATTCGCTTGTTGGCGCATGTCTAATACAGAAACGACCAGTGGTTTACGAAATGGATGTTTTGTCGATTTCAAAACCTTTGTATATTCCAATTTTTCAGATACAGGAATTGCATTAGCGAAGTCTAAAATCTCCGGTGTACTTCGATAATTAACCTGAACTTTGGTTACCTTAGTTTGAGGATATTTTTTCGGGAACTCAATAATACTTTTAATATTAGCACCGCGCCAAGTATAGATGCACTGTGCATCATCGCCCACAGCGAAAATCTGTCCATGCTTAGCGATTAAATCAATCATCTTCAATTGAATAGGATTGGTATCTTGATATTCATCAACCAGAATATGTCGAAACTGTTGATTATAGTATTCTGCGACTTCCGGTTTATCTTGCAACAATTGCACAAAATTACACAGCAAATCGTCATAATCCATGACATTTTGTTCTGTTTTAATTGCTTCGTAACGGGATGTAAAAATTTTCAACATTTCTCCATGATCTATCATATAGGCGTATTTATCTTCAATGACATTGATTAGCGGTCGCATGGTGTTGCGCGAAAAACTGACGACTTCATATAATACGCGGGCGCTGGGGTTATTTTTATTTTTTGTAAAATCTACAGAGACGGACTTAATGGCGTCATTAAATAATGCTAAAGAATCATCTTCATCGAGAATTACAAAATTAGGATTTTCTCCGTGGCGGCGCAGCAAGCGCTGGCAAATATGATGAAACGTTCCGCCGTAGAATGAATAACTTGAAACTCCCGTCAAGAATTCTACGCGTTGTAACATTTCTTTCGCGGCTTTATTTGTAAAGGTAAGCAATAAAATGCTTTCTGGCGTGACGCCTCTTTCGAGTAACCAAGCCACGCGATAGGTTAATGTCCGTGTTTTTCCCGTTCCAGCGCCTGCGAGTATAAGATTAGTTGGGCTTTGTGAATTTATAGCCGCGTACTGTTCTTCATTAAGTTCTTGTTCAAAAGCGATCGCCATTTTCTAAATGGAATAGCTCATTTGTCTTTTGGCAATCTTTACTTTATATAAAAGGAATTTTTTCTTTACCACGTTACGTAAAGCAATTAACTTATAGATGAATATGGGTAAGGGTTTTCGCCCTTATCATTCTTACCAGGAGGTTTTGTCCCTGGGTTGGATAAAAGCCTAGCATTTCGCGCCAGGCTTCTTTTTGACAGGACTTGACGTGCATTGTTGAAATTTTCGATGCATGTCGAAATTTTATCGACGCTTTGCGGTCCATCGACAATCATGAATTATAAAATTAATTTTCGCAGCATCGAATAATTTTTTATTTAATTATAAAAAAAATGCTTGACGTATTTTTAATAATCTTTAATTTTATTTAACGTTAAGTGCTTACTCTAAAGTAATAGAGTGTAAGATTATTTTTAATTTTAATATTTACGGTTCACTAATGTATGTGAGCCTCTAAGTTAGCGCTGACATTATTAAAAAAAAAGAACAATCATGAATTACACAACTAAAATTATAAATACAATGTTAATGGGAAGTTTATTCTTCGCAGGTTCTGCAGGAATTATCAATTCTCTCCAAGCTTCGTCGGGCCGGGCGCTTGCGATAAACTGGGAAGCAGGGCTAGGGCTTCAAGTTGGACGAATAGACGCGAACATCAAGGAATATGATATAGCATTCCTTAAAATTTGGAAGGCTATTTATGAAGACAATAAAGTATCTTTAAATGAAACATTTACGGAAGTAAAGGAAATGATAGCTGAAGATATCAATATCCCGGATGAGACCTTAACTGTTGTCTGCAGAACACCCAGGAATTACTTGCTGGAAACGTTTGGTAAAACTGTTTTTCCTCAAAATATTCAGATGTCTCCAGAAGAGCGTGCAGTATTTCGGTATTGCATAGCCTCGATGATTAAGCTAAAGAATAGTCCGACGCTAAAGCTTTTCGAGCTATTGAAAAAAGATAACCTAAGTGCTGATGCTAGGAAGAAGGCATTGAGTAATGTAAATGATGTAGATATAGATGCCAAAGATGAAAGCGCTGGAGGTGAACTTGGTAACCTTAGTAGTCAGCAAACTAAAAGTCAACTTTGTGGAACGCTTTTACATCATGCTGCAGGCAGAGGCTATTATGATCTTGTCAAAGCGTTACTTGCAAAGGGAGCAAAAGTCAATGAAACCGATATACTTAATAATACACCGCTTCATTGGGCTATCGGTCAGCTCAATGATGCCGTCAATATGTGCAATCGCCAAGAGATTGAAAATGCAATAAACACTATAAATATGCTGATCGAAAGGGAAGATATAGATTTAAAGGTGGTTAATGCGAACAGTCATACCCCGTTAGACTTTATATGCTATGGAGTTGCGAGAGCCATTTCTGAAAAAGATAAAGTATCTCTGAAAGAAATATTTACAATAGCAAAGAAATTAATAGCTAGAGGTGCCAACATCTCAGATGGATTCTTAGAGGGTGCCAACAACCCCTTTTACCTTGGAGCGTATGCACCAATATTGTTTAAACATTCAATGGGTCATTCACGTTTTGTTAATTTGAAGATGTCTACAAAAGGGCATGAAATATTTAAGGATTTTATAGACTTAATTCAGCAATGGATTGAGCTGAAAGCAACACATCCTGAGATTTATCAGCTCGAAGAATCAATCATAAAGCGATCAGAGCAATTGTAAGCCTTTATAGGGCTAGCAAATTGTTAATTGTTATACCAATATACAACGATTTCTAAAAAAAGGGAGGCGTGCAATCGCATTTGCCTTCCTTTTTTATGGATGAATGGCGTTGCATTTCAAATCTTGGGTAATTTCAACGCCGCTGAAATTAAAATTTCTGTGCTATTGACACTATATCTATATATTTGATGCGTACCTGACAACAAAGCCGCCAGGTACCGAAATTTTCGCTTAAAAAGTAACTTTTTAACTTCAAGTCTAGGAGTTGTCGATTCTTTGTAAGATCTGTGACCGCAACTTCAGTCGCTATGTAAGTTGGACTTATTTTTTCTCTGTATTTTTCCCTGCACTGGAGATTTTAGCCAGTTCACTTTTTTCATCGAACCTTTGTTCTATAAACGAAGCAACGAGATTAATATTTCTGGAAATCGAGCGATTATGGGTCCAAATACGAACTGCATTTTCTGGCTCTTTAAGGGGAGCGAAGGGACAATTTTTATCCAATTCATCCCGTTTCAAAGGATCATCGACTTCGCCTTCCTTCTTTAAGCGGAAGTCAACTTTAGCCTCTGAACTGGCATTGAACCAAAACTTTAGGTCGGCTTCGGGAAAACATTGAGTGCCGCAAGTTCGCCCTTCAGCAATTAAACCATTCAACTTTTCTATGGCAATATGGTCAAGTGTCTTGCGTGCGATTTTCAGGCAAAGTGTATGGATAGATTCAAACAGATTTGCATAGACAGCAACATCGGCATTGAGTTGATTAGAACGCAGTTCTTTATCGGATAAAATTTCTCCATCGATGACAAAACAGGCATGATTGTTTTTAATCAAGATTTTCCAGGAAACATCACTCAAAAATTTTTCAATTTTCTGTTTATTTTCCGCTTTGGGTTCCATTTTATGTTTACGGAGAACATAAGCAATCGTCCTATAAATAGCACCCGTTTCTAAGTAAATCAGATCGAATTTTCGAGATAAACTTTTAGCGATTGGAGATTTTTTCGTTGCAGAACCCCCATCGATGGTGACAACAATCTTTACATTTCGCTTTATTTTTTTGTTACCCTGTTGATGAAATTTCCTGCGCTTTCCTTTAGGAAAACGACCGTGCTTTTCACTTGAGGACGTTCCATTTTGCGGATGTGCGTGCGTCTGCGTCTTCGTCTTAGTATCAGTATTGGGAAGATTAATTTCTGCGTCGCTTATCGTCATGCTCCCCGCTACAACCATGAGGCATCCTGTTGCAATTTTTAATCGAAATTTTTCCATTCTGCGTTGAGTTAACGAAAAAGTTTTCAAATGTCAACGTTACTCGTTTTTGCCCAGAAGTAGCCATTTAAAACAAAGTTAATAAAAGATAAATGGCTTGCAATGTGAGAATGATCCGCAATGGTGACGGACACCGTTGTTTATGGATAAAAAGAATCTTTTCATTGGAATGGTTTGTCTTTGCATTGCCTTTGGGCTTATGACTTGGCAAAGTTCACAGCTACAGGAAGAAATTGTTGCTGCACGAATGAATGAAGATCGCAGTGGAGAAAATAGAGAAGTTTCGGATCGAGATCGTGAGCACGATTCGGACCATGTTTTAGCTCATGTCGTCGACGATATCGCCACCGAAATTAGAGAAGTCCCTAAGGAAAGGAAAGTGGGGAATGCGTTCAAGGAGCAGAAATTTGTAACCTTGGAAAATGAAGAAATTAGTGTTCGTTTCAATACGATGGGCGCAGGAATTCAGGACGTAATCCTTAAAAAATATCCGGCCATTCGCGGTCAGGAAAAACGCTTCATTTTCAATGAAAACATGCCTCTACCTGCCCTAGTTTTGGCATTGAACGGTGCGGATAAATTGTTGCTTAAGAACTACGAAGTTCACGTACAAACGGAACGAAGTGTCGTCTTTCGTAAAGTGATGAAATACGGCATTGTCATTGAGCGGGAATATCATCTCTCTCAGAGCGACATTCCCTATGTGATTACCACTACCCAACGGTTTATCAATCAATCGGCTAAGGATTACGATTTAGGCTCGGTCTTTATCGACTTAGGGAGCTTCCCCGCAACGGCTAGCGATATAATGGGAGATTACTTAAATTTTGGTTACTATGATGGTCGTAAAGCGCACTTCATTAGGGTGAACGATTTCCGGGCCAAGAGCGGATTTTGGGGATTCGGTAAGGCACCTGCCAAGAAACAGATCTCTGGGGAGGATAAGATCGTTTGGGGATCCGTAAAAAATCAGTTCTTTGCGGGCGTTTTTACCCCTAAACTTTCTGGCTGTGGTTTTGTAGCGATGCCGAAGGAAGTTTTTGACGCTTCATCAGGAAGGAATAACGAAAGTGTCGTCGGCAGTGTCAAATTACCATTGGGCTGCATTGATGCCGGCAAAACAAAGGTTATTGAAAGCGATTTTTACGTCGGGCCTAAGGATTACGTTTTCCTCGACCGTCTTGGCAAGGACCAGGATTTGGTGATGCAGTTTGGTGTTTTCGGTTTTGTCAGCAAGTTACTGTTACTGCTGATGAAGGGCATTCACGCTTTGGTAGGTAATTGGGGGATAACGATTATCATTTTGACGCTCATCGTCAAACTCGCCCTTTGGCCTTTAACGACAGCACAAGTTCGTTCATCGCGCAAGATGTCGCGATTACAAGAGCCGCTGAAGAAAATTAAGGAAAAATACAAAAATCATCCTCAAAAATTACAGAGCGAAACTTTAAAATTGTTCCGCGATCATCGTGTTAACCCAGCCATGGGATGCCTTCCCGTACTGGTCCAAATTCCAATTTTTTTGGGTTTATATTTCACTTTACGGACGACAGCGGAAATGCGTTTTGCACCATTTCTTTGGATTCCGGACTTATCGCTCCCGGACACGGTTTGTAAGATCGGTACGCTGCCGCTCAATCTATTGCCGTTAATGATGGGCGCTTCCATGTTATGGCAAATGAAAGTTATGCCCACCCCTTCCATAGAGGGCACACAGAAGTGGGTACTGAAATTAATGCCTCTTTTTTGTCTTTTCTTTTGTTATAATTTCCCTTCAGCACTGGTTTTATATTGGACGGCACAAAACTTGTTGACGATCGTCCAACAAATGATTCTTAATAGAAAGGGCGATGATGTATTACTTATCGAAAACTCGGGGGAAGGTTTAAAAAAAAAGAAAAACTAGGAGAGAGCAATGTCAGGTCATAGTAAATGGGCAACAACGAAACGGCATAAGGCTGCCGTAGACGCTAAGCGGGGAAAATTGTTTAGCATTTTAAGTAAAGAGATTACGATTGCTGTTCGCAATGGAGGAAAAGATCCCGAATTTAATCCTCGCTTGCGCACAGTGATTCAGAAGGCGAAGGCGGCTAATATGCCTACAGAAAACGTCAAAAAGGCCATTCAAAAAGGAACGGGCGAGATTCCCGGGGTCACCATTGAAGAACTCATTTATGAGGGCTATGGGCCTGCAGGCGTTGGGATGATTGTCGAAGTGACCACGGATAATAAGAACCGTACCGTCTCAGAAGTACGCAGTACTTTCGGGAAATGTGGCGGTAATTTAGCAGGACCAGGAGCTTTAGCGTTCAATTTTCAACGCAAGGGCCAATTCATGGTCGATCGCCAAAAAATTGCCGAGGATAAACTGATGGAAATCGTCTTAGAATGGGGGGCGGAAGATTTCAAGACCGAGGAGGAGTACTTTGAAATCTTGTGCGCAGTTGCGGATTACGACGCGATAGCTCAGGCCTTGGAAAAGTCAGGAATTGTACCTGATTCGTTGGAACTGGCTTACATTCCCAATAATACAATTACGATCAGCGATGAGGATACGGCAAGGAAAATTTTGCGCATGGTCGAACGTTTAGAGGATTTGGAGGACGTGAAAAACGTTTTTGCCAACTACGACATTTCTAGCGAGATCGTAGAAAAACTCGCTCGGGAATGAGGTCACAAATAGGAAATTTTTCGGCAAAAGTCAACAAAAAACCAAAATATAAGCAACTATTAAATGAATTTTGGGAAATTTTACGCAATAGAAAAAATTTTTGACGAAAATCATATTTACGCTTGATTGTCTAATTTTAAATTGATTTTTTAATTCTATGGTACCATGGTATTTTTGGTTCGTTCCGCTAACAGCTTTATTTGTCCTCTATGTGGCAATGTATTTTTTCAAGATGATGAAAGCGGAACCGGCGGGAACAAAACGAATGATTGAAATTGCAACTTATGTGCGTCGCGGGGCACTGGCTTATCTCAAGCAACAGTACCTCGTCGTCATTGCCGTTTTCGTTTTAATTTCGCTGTTTTTAGTCCTGCTAGCCTACAAGTTTCATTTACAAAATCGATGGGTACCCTTTGCCTTTTGGAGTGCGGGCATCTGTTCTGGCCTTGCGGGGTTCATCGGTATGCAAACGGCGACCCAAGCTGCTTCTCGGGCTGCGTTTGCTGCTTCGAAATCGCTCAATGCCGGTTTGCGCGTTGCCTTTCGCAGCGGTGCCGTTGTTGGATTAACAGTTGTTGGACTTGCCTTACTCGATTATTCCTTTTGGTTTTTAATTTTAAATTTATTTGCCGATAGTTCATTGCCGCAAAATGATCGCATGATTGTCATCACGGAGACGATGCTCACCTTTGCGATGGGTGCTTCTCTCCAAGCGTTATTTGCGCGTGTCGGCGGAGGAATCTTTACGAAAGCGGCCGATGTTGGTGCCGATTTAGTAGGCAAGGTCGAAAAAGGAATTCCAGAAGATGACCCAAGAAATCCAGCAACAATCGCGGATAATGTGGGCGATAATGTAGGCGATGTGGCCGGTATGGGTGCGGATTTATACGAATCTTATTCAGGTGCTATCTTAGCTGCAGCTGCTTTAGGGGCTTCAGCCTTTGCACGGAGTAGTAGTATTTTACAGATGAAAGCCATTTTAATGCCTGTCTTTATCAGTGCCTTAGGTGCCATACTGTCGATTGTCGGTATCTTAATTGTCAAAACTAAGGAGAACGCTTCTAGCCGGGATTTATTGTGTGCGCTAGGTTGCGGGATCAAGGTGAGTAGTTTTTGCATTCTATTGATTTCGTGGGTCGTTTTGTACCTATCGGATATTCCTAACGCTTTGGGAATTTGGGGGGCCATCGTTATAGGTTTGATTGCTGGGGAAATCATTGGTAAGGCATCAGAGTATTATACCTCCCAAGCTTACGCCCCGACCCGTTGTGTCGCTGAACAATCGCAAACTGGTCCTGCAACGGTGATTATCGGCGGCATCGGTATTGGAATGCTATCGTCGGTAGTTCCCGTATTGACTATCGTCACCGGAACGCTTTTGGCGTTCTTTGTAGCGCAAGGCTTTAGTGGCGATAAAAATAGCATTATGGGACTCTATGGTGTGTCGCTTGCGGCTGTGGGCATGTTATCGACGCTCGGAATTACGATGGCGACCGATGCTTATGGTCCCATCGCTGATAATGCAGGAGGTAATGCCGAAATGAGTGGCCTCGATGAAGAAGTTCGTAAGCGAACCGATGCTCTCGATGCCCTAGGCAATACGACAGCGGCAACCGGTAAAGGCCTCGCTATCGGTTCCGCAGCCCTAACGGCATTGGCGTTGATGGCTTCCTATATTAGCGCCATTAAAGGCAGTATGCTCAATTTAGAGAAGGAGTTTGTCATTGTAAACGGCAATCCTATTCCCATTGAAGCTTTAACCTTAGTGGATATTGTCAATTACTATCAAATTCATCTTTTAAATCCTAAAGTATTGATGGGATTGTTTATTGGGACCATGTTAGCATTTCTATTTTGCGGATTGTCCATTAATGCCGTAGGTCGTGCTGCAGCGACTATGGTCGAAGAGGTTCGTCGCCAGTTCCGAGAAATTGCGGGAATTATGGAAAATAAAGCTATTCCCGATTACGCCCGATGCGTAAAAATTTCGACCTTTGCTGCTCAAAAAGAAATGCTTATCCCATCGCTTGTCGCGATACTTTCGCCGATAATCGTTGGACTATTATTGGGCGTTGCTGGTGTTGTTGGTCTATTGGGAGGAGCGCTATCTTCGGGATTCGTATTGGCCATTTTTATGGCAAACGCAGGAGGCGCTTGGGACAATGCTAAAAAATATATCGAAGCAGGTGCGATGGGAGGTAAAGGCTCTGATGCCCATAAAGCGGCAGTGATCGGTGATACCGTCGGGGATCCTTTTAAAGACACTGCGGGACCCAGTCTGAATATTTTAATCAAATTAATGTCCATTGTTTCGCTAGTCGTCGTTGGAATTAGCGTTACATTTAGCTAGTTTATAAGCTGATCATGTAGAGATTAGGCTTCCGTCCCGATCCGTAAGGAGTGATGAGAAGCCGTGATCTCTTTTAACGGCGAAGCAATAGTTAATGGTAATGCATACTGCACGCAAAGCATGCGTAACTTTGCTATAAAAAGGAAATCAAAGATGATTCCTCGAATCGTCATTTTCGCGGCCCCGCAACTTTATCATGAAAAAAAGTCCTGTTAACAATGCAATTCAGCGCAAAACACTGAGGATTTCAATCTAGATCCCGAAATCTAAATCCCTTTATTGGAGATTATAAGGGTGCGTGGCCCTGATCATTCTTATTTTCCATAGATTGTTCGACGGAAGACTGCCATAAAAGATCGCGAGCGCGAATATTGTCGGTAGACTGTACCAATACTTTATTGGCAATATCGATGGCCATTTGAAAATCGCCTAAAGCTGAAAACGCTTCACCCATAGTTAACCAATCATCGTCATTGCGCTCATTTTCTGGGATACAGTCGATAGCAAAAATGACCGTTTCCCAAAAACCAAACCCTGCCATTATTTCCGCCGATAGGCGCAATAAAAAGCCGTTGTAAGGATCAATATTGAGTAGTGCTTCTAAAGTATTCAAGAACTCGCGATATTTTGTCTTAATCTTCCATAAATACCAGAGAAAGCGGCAGGAAATCATTGAAAGCAATAACCATCGTCGTAATTTTGATTTACAAAAAGTATGTTGACGTACGCGCTGCAAAATTCGGCGTATATCAACGGCATTGGGGTGATCGTAAAGCATTTCTAGGCATAAAAATTGCGCATATTTCCAATTTTTAGCTTGACATAATGAATCGACTTTAGCTACCCAGCGCTGGTGCCATAGCATATCCACAAAAGCAATCATATGACTTTTTTACACTTTTCAATACTACTTTTTAATTTTCCCATAATTTCATCCACCAAGTGCTCCGTTTCAGCTTCCACGAGCAAGCGCAATTTATATTCCGTTCCTGAATAACGAATAAAAATTTTCCCTTTCGTATCCAGAGAAGACTTTAATAGAGTAATCGTATGTTGCAAGTCGGGTAACTGTTCCAAAGGGACTTTATTATTCACCACAAGATTACTTATCTTTTTGGGCCACAAAGGAATGAGCTCTTGAGCTTTGGAAAGGGAAATCCCGAGATAAGTCACAGTTTCAAGAAATAATAGCGCTGTTTGGATCCCATCGCTTGTCGGTGCATTATCCGTAAAAATGATGTGTCCTGAACTTTCTCCGCCTAAGTTACAACCCAATATATGCATTTTGGCTGTGACGTTGCGGTCGCCGACATCGGCATAAACGACGTCGATGCCGTATTTCCCTAACTCACATTCCAAAGCCCGATTGGCCATCAGCGTCGTCACAATTTTTTGTCCTTTTAAACGGTCCATGCGCTGCAAAGCAATGGCGATGATCCCTAAAATAACCTCACCGCTTAAAATGTTGCCTTGAGCGTCGCAGAGAAGAAGGCGGTCACCATCACCATCGTGAGCGATTCCTAAATCGGCATCGCTGCTCCTAACGGTTTCAATCAACCGCTTTGGATATTCGCTGCCGCAGTACTTGTTAATATTACTTCCATTAGGAGTGACGCCAATCCATTCAATTTGAGGGAAGCGGTAAGCCTCTTTCGCAAACGAAACGGCTGCGCCGTTGGCGCAATCAATGACAACTTTGGGAAATGCTTTAAAAATTCTATCATCTGCGGAGTAATGCGCTTTCTCATGGTAATAGATGAGCTTGTGACCTGTATTTTGGACTTCATCAGAAAACTGATCCATCAACGCTTCAATGGCCAATTCATTTTCTTGCGATAACTTCTCGCCCAAGCCGTCAAAGATTTTTATGCCATTATCTTCGGGGGGGTTATGGGAAGCCGTAATCATGAACCCAAAATCGGATGCCGTAGATTTGACCGCTTTGGAGAGCAGCGGCGAAGTTATAATACCCGCATCGACGATTTCTACGCCATTGGAAAATCCGGTGATCAAGCAACGCTTGATCGCTTCTCCGGAAGTTCGTGGATCACGCCCCAAAATTACTCGCTTTAGGTTGCCGCAGAAACATTCTACCGCCTGTGCTAAGCGATGACAACAAGAAGCATTCATTGGGAAAATTCCAAATTTACCTCGCATACCATCGGTACCAAAATAGTTCATAATATGTATTTGTTAGTGTTTGTTAGTGTTAACTTTATTGAAATGTTGAAGCTTTTCTATTTTCCAAGATTAATTTTTTTGGTAAAATCTTCCCATTTTTTTCTCATTTCCTTAGTTTTTAAAATGTGAAGTAAACCGAAATATAAACCTATACCTAAAGGAATGTTGAGCAATACACTCCATATATCGTGCATTTTCCCGGAAAGATAGAGGCCCAAACCACGGTCTAATGCGAAGACAACTATCCCCATGGAACAACTAGCCAATAGGATATTTCGCAAATAGGTCGTCCAAATTTTAACGCGAAATTCCTGATAAGTCTGCCCCAAATTCCTGTACAGTAAAAAGGTCTGAAACGCAATCGCTAATAAATTGGCCAAGGCAATGCCCAAAGATTTAAAATAAAACATAAGTCCTAGGGTTAAAATTACATTGACAGCAATGTGAATCGTTGCGATAAACATCGGTTTTATAGTATTTTTTTTGCAGTGATAGCCGCGAACAAGATAAGCCGATAAGGCATAGCATGGCAGCGCTAAGAGGCATATCCTTAAAACGGGAAGCACGAGAGACAAATCTCTTTCAGTGAAATTTCCCCAGTGAAAGAGTAGCCCTACGATCGTTCGATCTAGGCAGAGCATGCCAACCATGGCTGGGAAAATAGTCGTGAATATCAACGCAATCCCTTGAGCAAACTCTTCACGCAGCAGTGATTTTTCTTCCTGAGCGTCCAAGCGAGACAGTCGCGGAAACAAAACAACCGTGATGGCCGTTACAAAAAGCCCTAATGGTAATTCAACTAAGCGATTGGCTAAATATAATACCGCAACAGCACTGCTATCCACGAAATAGGCCAATGCACGGGAAAATGCCGCATTGATTTGAAGGGCTGCCGCTCCAGCAACTCCAGGGAAAAATAGGCGCTGTACTTCACCGATACGCGTATCGGACGTCAAATTGAAATGAAATTTCCATCCCATGGGAATTAATCCTCGCCATAGAGAAACCATCTGAATCACTCCTCCTATAAGGACTCCCGTACATAGGCAATCTATGCGCCACCGTTCCGGAAAAAAATATCCTAGCGCTAAGAAAATGATCATACTTAAATTCAACCAGATTCCATTACTCGCATGGAGCGAAAATTTTTCGAAAACATTCAGCACGGCGGCGAACAAAGCTCCAAGACAAATAAAAAACATGTAGGGTAAAAGTACGGCACTGAGGGCAAAACACCGTACCCAACGCGGGGATAATAATTGACTTTTAATGCCTAGGACGCAGAAGGTAATGCCTACCCCCACGATTATCCATAGGACAAGCATGAGGCGAGAAGTGACTCGGTCGAGTAATTCGAAGGCTGCTTTTTTGCCTTTATGGTGGTATTCATCAGCAAAGACGGGAATCAAGGCAGAGGTTAAGGCTCCCTCACCGAGTAACCGGCGAAACAAGTTTGGGATATTAAACGCGAACAGAAAGGCCGAATTGAGTTCGCTTGTTCCAAAGGTAGCAAAAATGAAGATATCGCGCAATAGACCAGAGATACGGGAAAGTAATGTGAGCAGCGAAACGCTAAATATATTTTTCAACATTCCCATGTTATTCCCATGAGTAGTTTCGTTTGCCAAAGATTTTCATTTGTAGGCGCAACGTCTCAATTAAACGATTGAGGCCCATTTCGATGGTCATTTGGGGTATGTAGCCTAAATCTTTGTGGGCGTGTTCATGGGAAAAATAGTGATCCTTACTCAACGCCACCGCTAAAGCGCGTGTCATTGGAGGAATGCCATTGGGATGAAAGCGCTTGTAAATAATTTCCATTAAACTGCCCCATCGATACGCTTTATGGAAATCAACTTTTTTTTCGACGATAGGTAAATTCAGCTTACTCAGAATATAATTAATAAATTCCCATAAAACGATGGGTTTTTCCTGACCGATAAAGTAAGCCTTACCACAGGCTTTTCCCGTTTCCAGGGCATCCCATGCTAATATATGGGCATGAGCTGCATTGCTCACAAAGGTAATGTCGACCTGATTGTTACCTTCGCCGATAATTTTTAAATTTCCTTTTTGAGCGCGCTGCAGAATTTTAGGCATTAAGTGAGGATCGCCGGTTCCTAATAATAAATGAGGGCGTATGGCTACGGTCCTCAATTCTGGGGAATTGTGCTCCAAGACATATTGCTCTGCTAACGCTTTCGTTTGAGTATAGTACCAATGGTAATGAGTTTGACATGGTAGCGATTCGTCCGCCCCCGAGAGATCTTGACCATTGAAAACTACTGCCGGTGTGCTGGTGAAAACTAATTTGGGAACGCCAAAATGTTTACAAGCGCGAATAATATTTTGAGTACCGACAACATGTGTGTTATAATAGGCTTGGTAGTTCATATCAATTCGCGTTCTACCAGCAACGTGGAAAACACCATCAACGCCATGAACTGCCCGGTCGGCGTCGTCTTTAAATGAAATATCCCCTCTGAAAAATTCTACCTCTCGCGATTCAAGGACCGGTTGCTTCTTGCGACCTATCGCACGAACGCTTATGCCACGCTTTTGAAGTAATTCGATAATGTGGCAACCTAAAAATCCACCACCACCGGTTACAAGCACCTTCATAGATCGGTCAACATGCTTAACAAAAAAATACTGTCAACTCCCGTGTGTCTCGTATATAACTTCATGCAGAAATTGACAAAATATCGAAAAGCTGCACTGCTATATTTATGGCCTTTGTTAAAATCTCAACCAAAAATATCCCAAGAATGTGCAAAAATTCCCCTTTGGGTCTCCTTGTGATTGCTTATAGCTGTACCTTATGTATTACCACGCTTTTAACCCCCTTAATCTTTAATCTTGTCGTCTACTGGAATCAATGTGCCCCCTGCTTTTTAACGAATTACTTACATCATAAAGGCTTGGCAATCTTTTTCGAACGCATCCGTCTCCTAACCTTTCTTTTATTTACTCCTTATCTGTGGAAAATTTACCGACGACAGGTGCCGGAAAAATCCTTTTACAGTTTTGATTTTAAAATCTTTGGGCAATTTTTCGCTACAGGATGTTTCGTTGTTGGAGTCATTTTAGGGATAAAGATGTTGGCGCTCGATTTCGTTTGGACCTATCCCCGACATTTTCAAGGTCTGGAGAATTTATTGCCCCTGAAATTTTTACTGTGCGCTTTGGCGTTATCCTTGATCGAAGAATGGCTATTTCGCGGACTGATTTTTAAGATTTTCCTTAAGCATATGCATCCATTTTTAGCCATTATTTTCTCTTCTTTCGTTTTTACTTACTTTCACTTTCGCTCTAACTATGCGATCAATCTCAATCACGAATTTGCTACCCTAAGTGACGGCTTTCGATGCCTTTATGAAGTCGTATGCCACGCGTTTGTTAATGTTGTCTATCTTAAATTTCTCATTATTTTTGTCTTTGGATGTCTGCTTGCAGCGATTTATTGCTACATCCCAACCCTTCTTTCCTGTGTAGGGTTACATACGGGGGTCGTATTTACATTGATGATGAGTAGAGAATACCTTTTATTTCCGATAACACACCCATGGCTCGGTTCAGACCACTTCCTCGATTCTCCGTTGGCATTACTGTTCATGATTGTTCTCATTGTCTTATTGCATTTACGTTACTCTAGGTTACTGAGGCTGTAAAGGTCACAGAATTCCGCAATTTATACTTGTTCTTGCTTCATTTATTTTTATTTTTCATAAAAAGTTATGGCTGATAAGTTCATCGATCAAATTCGTCAAGAGATTCTTGCGACTCATTGCGTTGCCTCTCAAAAAAACGTTGGGATAATTATTTCTATCGCCGACGGCATTGCCATCGTCAATGGCCTTTCCGGGGTTATGTACAACGAGATGATCGATTTTTCTAGAGGCATTTGGGGAGTAGCTTTGAATTTAGAGGAAGATTTTATCGGTGTCGTCATTTTTGGGGACTATACCTATCTCAAGGCAGGTGACCAAGGAATGGCAACAGGAAAACTTCTTTCTATGCCTGTAGGAAAGAATTTTCTTGGGAGGGTAGTTGATGCTCTAGGGCAGCCTCTTGATAATAAGGGACCTGTGATGGCCGAAGAATTCTATCCTGTGGATAAAATCGCTCCAGGAATCATGCCTCGAGAGTCGGTAAACCAGCCTCTGCAAACGGGAATTATTGCTATTGACGCCATGATTCCCATTGGACGTGGTCAACGGGAGTTAATTATTGGGGATCGGTCTACGGGAAAATCAACAATTGCCATCGATACGATTATTAATCAAGCGCGTATCAATCGAGAAGGTTTAGCCGATAAAGATCCTGATTTTCGACCGGTGTATTCCGTATATGTCGCTATTGGGCAGAAGAGTTCTTCTTTGGCACAAACCATTAAAACTTTAAGTGATAATAATGCCTTAGAATTTACGATCATCGTCAGCGCTTCGGCGGCAGATAATCCGGCGAGTCAATACATCGCTCCTTACACGGGCTGCGCATTAGGGGAATGGTTTATGCATAATGGCATGGACGCGTTAATTGTTTACGATGATCTTTCTAAGCACGCCGTAGCCTATCGACAGATTTGTCTCATTTTGAGGCGTCCTTCAGGTCGGGAGGCTTATCCGGGAGATGTCTTTTATCTTCACTCACGCCTACTAGAGCGAGCAGCACATCTCGATGCGAGCCATGGCCATGGTTCACTGACTGCGCTTCCAATCATTGAGACCCAGGCCGGCGATGTTTCTGCCTATATTCCGACAAATGTGATTTCTATTACTGATGGGCAAATCTTTTTAGATACAGAGTTATTTAACCAAGGCATACGACCGGCAATTTCTGTAGGAATTTCCGTATCGCGGGTTGGATCGACGGCCCAAGTCAAAGCTTTCAGGCAGATTGCTGGAAAGTTAAAGTTAGAGCTTGGTCAGTACTATGAATTGCGTTCTTTTGCTCAATTCGGTTCTGATCTGGATGCCAAGACGCAGCAACAATTAGATCGTGGAGTACGGATTGTAGAGTTATTTAAACAACCCGCAAATGCACCGCGCAGCGTCACAGAACAAATCATACTTTTGTGGACCATAAGAAATGGCATATTCGATGAGGTCGCTCCAACTCATATCAACGCAGCAGCGGAGGCGCTTCTCTCCTATTTTTCGACGGTAGGGATGGGAGTCATGGAGCAAATTGCTAAGGAAAAACAACTCACAGAGGCTATAGAGAAGCGTATGCTTGAAATTGCAAGCGATTGGCAAGACAGTCAGGCTTAATATAATTAAGGCCGATATCCCTTCATTTATGAGTAAAAATGCGATTAATTTTTTCAAGTGCTATAGAAAGGGTTTCAATCTCATTCAGTGTGTTATAGGTTGAAAGGGAAATGCGAACGGTTCCATGAACATGGAGAGCTTTCATCAGAGGTTGTGCGCAATGGTGACCAGCGCGAACAGCAATGCCTTCGCTATCGAAAATGCTGGCAACATCGTGAGGATGGGCGTGATTATGGACAAAGGAAACAATACCACAGCGTTGATTATCGGGTTTAAGAACTTTAATTGATGAATCGCGTTTCAAAATTTCAAGGAGTCGATTTTTAAGTTGCTCCTGATAGGATTGAATCGCAGGCCAATCCATGGTACGGAGAAAATGGATCGATGCGCGTAGTCCTGCGACGCCGACAATATTAGGTGTACCGGCTTCGAAGCGTGTAGGGATTGCGTGGAAAATCGGCGATTGGTCGAAGGCTACGCGTTCGACGATACCTCCTCCTACGTGATAGGGGCTAAATTTTTCAAGCAATGAAGCACGGCCATAGAGAAATCCAATACCACTGGGACCAAAGGCCTTATGCGCCGAAGTTGCAAAAAAATCGCAATCCATATCCTGAACATCGATGGGACCATGACTCAGTGATTGCGCTCCATCAACGATGCAAAGCGCACCGACATTGTGGCTCATTTGAGCGATTTTTTTGATAGGGTTTATCGTTCCTAGAACGTTCGCAATATGGGCTATGGAGACAATTTTTGTATTTTCTGAGAGTTTATTTCTAAAATCATCTTCATCAAAGTCACCGGATGCGGTCATAGCAACAACGCGAATCGCAGCGTTGAGTCGTTGCCAGGGCAAGATATTAGAATGGTGTTCTTGAATGAATAAAATAATTTCGTCCTGCGCTGTCAGTGTATTGAACTGCGATGCGAGAAAATTTAAGCCTTCCGTCGTTCCCGAATTAAAAATAATTTCCTTTGATGCGCGTGCGTTAATCCATTGAGCAATTTCTTGGCGTGTCGATTCGTAAATTTCTTCAGCTTCAGCACTCAGTCCATAAATGCCGCGATGTACATTAGCGTTATGCGCACGCAAGTGGCCGGCCATGGCCCGGATGACGCGTTCAGGTAATTGCATTGTTGCCGCATTATCGAAATAGATCAGCGATTTATTGAAGTGATTTTTACTTTTTAGAATAGGAAATTCCTGGCGAAATGTATTGACATCAAAATTCATATTATTTTTAACGATTAAATTTTTTTATGAAATTGATACATGAGCAGCGTTAAAATAGCAATACCGTGAGTAATTTCTCCAGAGTGAATTTTAGCGAGACATTCTGAAAATGAAGCGGTAGAACAAACGATTTCCTCATTGGCGTCGAGGTGTTGGCAATCTACTTTTTCACAATCTTCAGCGACGACCACATATAAGCGATTATTTTGCATCGCCGGATTCGGGTAAAGCGAAGTTAAGAGGTAAGTATTTTGGGGTGCGTATCCTGTTTCTTCGCGAAGCTCGCGCGTTGCGGCCTCTAAAGGGTCTTCATTTTTTTCTATGAGCCCACCGGGAGTTTCGAGGGAAAGCGTTTCTGTAGCGAAGCGGAATTGTTGTACAAGGACGAGTTTATGATCCCTGGTCACAGCGATCACCTGCACCCAATCCATCGCATCCATGACGTAGAAATTCCCGGAGCGGTGGTCGATAGGATGTACGTATTTTCTTTCAAAGAGATGGAAAAAGGGACAACTGAAAACCGTCGTCTGACGATCACGTATCCAGTGATTTGGCAATCTCATGTCCATAGCCTGAAGTTGGATGATTTGGGCTGTGGAGCAACAAAATTCGTCTGAAAAGTATAGGCAAAACAAAATTCGGCTCACTGACCTCGAGGCGTAGAATCTGCAAACATTTTTTCTCCAATTTGACGGTTCATTTCACAGACGTTATCCCAGGGCATTATTTTAAATATAATAAAAAAATTGCTGGCAAATTTTATAACGTATCCCAAGGACAGCATAGAGTAAACTCTATTGATTGACGATGTGAGGAGGAGATATTTGCCCGTCAAGCAATAAAATTTCGTTGAAAAGGGTAAACTATCTTCATAACTTGCCTTGAGCATGAATTTATCTCAACGTGAATCTGGAGCTTTAGGTGAAATTTGGTCAATTTCTTGGCCCATGATTTTGGCAGCGATGTCGAATTACCTCATGACTCTAGTAGATCGTATTATTCTGGCGAAATATTCTACAGAAGCATTTGTCGCGGCTTCTGGAGCCCATCCTTTTTATTGGGCCAATACACGGGCTATGATGGCATTTATCATGATGACGAGCGTATTTATCGGTCAATTTCATGGAGCGCGCAATTATCGGCAGATTGGACAAGTGGTATGGCAAACAATTTTTGTTGCCTTGGCGTACTACATCGTGCTCATTCCATGTGCGCTGAACGCCAAAGTTTTCTTAGCTTCGACTATCGAAGCATTGGGTGCGCCTTATTTAGCGATTACGCTTTTATTTTTGCCGTTTCATTTAGCAGGATTCGGAGCCATTGGTTCATTTTTTTTAGGCATTGGGCATACGCGTGCGATACCGATCGTGATTTTTATATCGAACGTGGTCAATATTATACTCGATTTTCTGCTCATTTTTGGGTTATGTGGATTTCCTGAAATGGGGATCCATGGTGCTGCTTACGCCACCGGAATTTCGCAATTCGTAGCATTTCTAATTTTCCTCCATAAATTTTTAAAAAAGCCCTATCGCCGTCGCTATCGGACACATCTCCCAAAACTTTCCATCAAATTAGTCAAAAAATATCTTCCTTTAGGGATTCCCAATGCGCTCAATTCGATTTTAAATTCCGGAGGATTTGCTATTGTTTATCAAATTATTGCAAAAGTTTGTTCTACAGACAATTTGTTGGCTTTCACCATTGCCAATTCAATTTACCTCTTTTTTTGGTTTTTTGCCGATGGGTTAGGCAAGGGAATGTGTACACTCTGTTCGACTTATATTGGAAGAGGGCAAACGGAAGCTATCTTTACCGTTGCTCATGCTGTAACAAAACTCTTACTGATTTTTGCGGGTCTAACGTCAATTTTCATGCTTTGCCGGCCGCAATTAATGCTCCATTTATTTTATGGCGGAGAAGTGACGAATGCATTTTTTGTCAATTTTCGCTGGGCACTTTTTGCGGCATGGATTGCGCTAATCGCGGAAGCGTTTCGTTGGATGTTCCAGAACGTTCTCATATCTGCAGGAGACGTCCATTTTACGGTGATTTCCAATATTTCCTGTTTTTGGCTCGCCGCATTTACGCCAATTTTCATTTTTGTTTATATTTTTCATTGGGGTGGCGCGGTCTTTTGTTGGCAGTGTTTTACTTTAGATTCCTGTATACGCATTATATCCGATTTTTTTCGCTTTCGTTCGAAAACTTGGTGGAGGAAGGCGGCTGAGGCGGCTAAATCTTCTCAGCCTCAAGCGTCAGACAAAGGTCAACTATAAGTTTAATCAATACAAAAATCCAGGAATTTACCTAGCACTCAGATCATTGACTCTTGATTTATTTTAAGGGCGAAGTAATGCGTAACACGTTTGGCACACATCACTTCGCCGTAAAAAAGAAAGAAAAGATCAACATTCGAATAATACACTATTACGGAAATAGCACTGAAACAGGCGATTCCAATAATAATATATATTCCCCTTAATCATCGGAAATTTTTTCAGAACGACAAATCACAAGTTCCTCACTTTCGAGTCAGGGCAAACTTGTTTACATGTTTTCGTAACGCATACGCAACATATTATTAAACACGGCAACTTTTTTAAGGCGGCGACGTTTTTCGCAAGGCTTTTCAAAATAACGCTTTGCACGGGCATCGCGTAAAATCAGCTCCCGTTCGAGCTTTTTTTTCAAACGCCGCAAAGCTTTTTCCAACGTTTCCCCTTTTCTTATCGTTACATCAACGGACATAAAATCTCACCTCCAATTCATGGTTCACAATTAATACTAAGTGCGAAGAAAAAATGTCAATTTAAATATTGATACGTATTTTGCTGCCAAGGCCTACTGGGAATGCGTTTAACGCGGTGATTAGCGGCGAGATGTTCTAACAGTTTAAAAATCGTTTCAATTTCAGTATCGCCTTTGCCCACCGCATTACTTAAAGCTTCTGCGGAAAATGATTGCTGTGCATTTTCTCGCAAATATTGCAGCACCGACTTCTGCAGCGCCAATATGTTATTCGCTGCTTTTTTCCCCGCTTCGACTCCCGGCTGATGATAGGCATTGATATGAATTATGGAAGTGTAAAAACCTACAGTGCGTTCGTAAAGCCCAATAAGCACTCCCAAATAATATGCATCTACGCGATCAATGGTAATCGTTACTGATTCGCGACGATTTTCGTATAAGGCTTGGCGCGTTCCTAAAAGAAAGCCCTCTAAGTAGTCGCCGGTGGTTACGTCTTTTTCGATCCACATTGACGTTCCATCGCGATCCGTAAGGACTTCAATAAAAGTAACGAAAGCGTTGTTGATTCCTTCTAGCAATTGTTGCATATAAGCATGTTGATCCGTAGAGCCTTTATTGCCATAAACTGTTAGACCTTGTTCTACGAGACATTTGAAATGGTCGAATTTTTTCCCAATGGACTCCATAATGAGCTGTTGCAGAAAGTTACCTAGTAAGGACAGGCGATCTTTATAGGGGAGGATCACCATCGCCCTTCTGCCAGTTCCGTCAGTTGCAGCGCACCATGCTATCGTTAATAAGAAAGCTGGATTGTTTGCGTCAAAATCGCGTGTTAAAGAATCGATACTGCACATACCATCGAGGAATTGCTTGTAGTCAACGCCTTGCAACGCCATGGGTAGCAGTCCGACTACAGAAGCGATACTGGTTCGTCCACCGACCCAATCCCACATCGGGAAGCGTTTTAACCAATCTTTATGCTTAGCTAATTGATCCAATTGGCTATTTTCACAGGTAATGGCGACGGCGTGGCGGTTAAAATCAAGTCCTGCGGCTTCGTAAGCCCGGGTTACTTCGAGCATACCATTACGCGTCTCCGCTGTTTCGCCGGATTTTGAGGTCACAATGACCAACGTTTCACCCAATTTTCCATTGAGTTGAGCCAAAACCAAATCGATGCCCTCAGGATCTGTGTTGTCGATGAAAAATAATGCCATTTTATCAGCAGAACCGCGACTTAAAGCTCTATAAGCCAGTTGTGGACCTAACGCCGACCCTCCAATACCAATGCATAAGGCATTTTTAAATTTCCCATTTTGACCCTGTATATCTCCGGAATGTATCCTCTGGACGAAGCGATCCAGATCACGCCATAGCTCCACGATTGCTGTTTTAATTTCAGAGGAAGGCGCTATGGAGGGATTGCGTAACCAGTAATGGCCGACCATCCTATTTTCGTCTCTATTAGCGATACTTCCATTTTCTAAATTTACCATTGCTTCACGGATAGGATCGTATCTGATTTTCGTCATCATATTGTCGAACCCTTTAATTTTACTAACATCGATACTTAGTCCTATGGAACTAAAACGAAAGTAATGATTACAAAAGTACTGCCATGTATTCATGAATGGGATTCAAAAAAATTTTCTGCTTATCGTCAATGCAAAGTCCTAAAAATATGCTCCGTCTTGCAGTGAAACCGTAAAGCTAAAATTTATTAACGATTAAAAGCGAAAGCGAACGCTCCACGCTAGGCCTCGCTTTCCTTCACTTAGATTCAAAAAGTTCTAGCTTGCTGGCGAAAACGATAAGGATACGCCGCTGATATGTTACCTCCATATTACAGGCAGGAATCCTAGATCCCTCTCCCTTTCACATTAGAAGTCAATGTACGTCAAACGGTCTTCGTTAGGTTGTTCCAAGGTATTTTTATTGAAAATTGCTGCTGGAATCGCCTGTTTCAGTGCTATTTTCTTAATGATGAGTTGCGAAGTGATATCATGAGATTTAATCTCGATGGTTTTCATGAACCATGTTCCTTGAGCCTTTTTAAATTCGAGCAGTTTAAATGTACGTACACATTGACCTTTTTCATCAAAATGCTCAACCTGCAAAACGACTTCAAATACAGGATCGTAAGCGATATTGACAACACGTCCTTGATCTTCCTTAAAGCGAATAATATGGGTATTACGCCCTTGAACGCGATTCTGGCAACAGTATTCACCACCGCTTTCTAAAAACGGCATTAAAACATCTGAAAAACTTAGGAGATGCCCTTCTTGTATTGGGTCATCCCATCTCATCTTGGTCACTTTTCCCGAACAAAAGACTTCTCCTTTCGCTTCCTTTAAGGACAAAAATGACTGATTGGCAAAATCGAAACGTAGATTAGTCACCTGATCGTTACGTTGAAAATAAAATTTTCCCGTTTTAGTCTCTGTTTTTTTCCCTGTAGTTGTTTTTAAATCGAAAACAAAGGCACATTCCATAGTGTTTGCCTTCAATTTTTTAACGATTTCCGTGATTTGTTGCGGCGTTGGTAATGGAAGTAGTTTTCTTTGACGACAAAATGCAGTAACGTTTCCTGGCATCAAGAGCACCAAGAAGTATTGAACGAACAATAAGACTAAAAGTTTACTTAATTTCATAGAATAGAAATTTCCTGCTCCTTCAAATTCTCAGGATTTGGAATCTCATGAGTTGTCGGTTTAGTCTACCCTTCTCCTTGAATTTCCGTTTCTTGTTTCATTCCATCTTAATGTTGAGCGGGTGCGGTAATCGTGTTTTGAACTATACGCCTTCGTCAACATTATGCGATACAACAGAATCACCAGCGTTGAGCATTGGCGCTGGAGCTTCTACTGAGGCGGCCACACTTACACTCTCTGAAACTCGGGTTTCATGTTGAGCGGGTGCGGTAGTCGTATTTTGAACTATAATGCCTTCGTCAACATTATGCGATACAACAGAAGCACCAGCGCTGAGCATTGGCGCTGGAGCTTCTGCTGAGGCGGCCACACTTACACTCTCTGAAACTCGGGTTTCATGTTGAGCGGGTGCGGTAGTCGTATTTTGAACTATAACGCCTTCGTCAACATTATGCGATACAACAGAATCACCAGCGTTGAGCATTGGCGCTG
>JAITAK010000001.1 GCA_031284165.1 Puniceicoccales bacterium | reverse complement strand
AAGGCCGCGAAGAGGGCCGTGAAGAGGGCCGTGAAGAAGGTCAAGAAGAAGAAAGACAAAAGCAATTAGAGTGGACTCTAAGTAAACTGACCAATATCTTTCTTGTTCAAAAACGATTTAGTGACGATATTGCTGATGTATTTAAACCACATTCTTTAAACGAAAATCTTGTACGAAATATTTGGAATAGTTCGCAAACTACAGATAAATCTGAGGAAAAATATAACGCTTTCTTTCAAGAACTTCGGAATAGAAAATTAATAGCAGAATAATGTATCTATGGTTAAATTTTTAGATTAATTCTCAAATTAATCTATTTCGACTATGAAAAATCAAGGGAGAAGCCTCGATGCTGTAGATTTAAAGAAATTTGAAGCACTTTCCATAAATGCATTGCAAGTGCATGGAGATTCATTTCCTGGAAAATATCCATGAATGGTATTTTGTTGGTTGATAAGCCCATAGGTTGGACTTCTCATGACGTCGTTGCTAAACTGCGCAGTAAATTGGGCATTCGAAAGATCGGTCATGGCGGAACTCTAGATCCTATGGCAACAGGTTTACTCATTCTCTTGATAGGTAAAGGTACAAAAATTTCTCAATATATCACTAATCAAGATAAAACTTATCAGGGAAAATTCTGTTTGGGCCAAGAAACAGATTCCTATGATCGAGAAGGTAATATCATCGCAACCTATGAAATCTGCGTTTCAGAAAAAGAAATCCGAGATTATGCTGATCAATTCTTAGGGGAACAATTTCAGCTACCACCGATGTTTTCTGCTAAAAAAATTAAGGGCCAGCCACTCTATAAATTGGCACGCCAAGGTGAAATTGTCGAACGTAAACCCCATTCGGTGAATATTTATGAATTCTCAATACATGAAGTCGCATTACCTTATGTAGCCTTTACCTTGGATTGTTCAAAGGGAACTTATGTGCGGACCCTAGCTCATGATTTTGGAAAAAAATTAGGCTGTGGCGCCTATTTATTTCAATTGTGTCGCACGAGAACGGGAAATTTGCAATTAAATCAAGCGGTATCTCTTGAAAAATTATTGGCAATGTCATACGATGAAATTGAGTATTGCTTATTGCCAATTACGGATATTCTATAAGAAAATATGGAGCGAATTATCACAACTGGAGATGATTTTGTTTCAATTAATCAACCGGTAGTGCTCGCTATGGGGGCTTTTGACGGCATACATATTGGTCATCAGGCTGTAATTGTCGCAGCAAAAAATAAAGCCCAGCAACTCAATGCACTGTCGGCGGTTTATTCCTTTTGGCCTCATCCCTCCATCATTCTTAATTGCCCAAAGCAGTTGATTTTGCCGCGAGTACAAAAGGTTGAACGCTTAAAAAATTTAGGAATAGATTATTTTATTGAACAGGAATTTACGGAGATGTTTGCCGAAACTACGGCTAGTGATTTTATCTTTTTACTGCGAAAAAAATTCCACTACCTTGCAGGAGTCTGTGTAGGGGAAAATTTTAAATTTGGTAAAAACTGCGAAGGTGATTCGCTTTTTTTGCGCAACTTATCGCAAAATTTTATAGTCGAAATACAAAAATTTGTGTTTTTTGAAAATCAACGCGTGAGCAGTTCTAATATTCGGAAATGTCTCCACGATGGACACATCGATCGCGCAAACCGAATGTTGGGCTATCCTTATTACATCTTAGGAACGTTGTGTATTGGACGAAGAATTGCACGAACATTAGGTTACCCAACCCTTAATGTTCATTTTGAGAATGATTTGCTCTTAAAATTTGGCGTCTATTTGGTGCGTTACCGTTTCGGTAGGTACAGTGAATATTTTTGGGGCGTCGGAAATTTTGGTGTGCGACCGACATTTTTTGAAGGCGTTCCGAAAGTTCATTTAGAGGTTCATAGCTTGGATCCTGTAATTTTTCATTCACAACATGAACCCATCGAAGTACAGTTCTGGAGCTATATTCGCGAAGAAAAGCGCTTCGCATCTCAAGAACTTTTAGTCAAACAGATTTATCATGACACAATAATTGCTAGACATCGGATAAGTCATCTGTTCAAAGGGGATATGATATAAGGAAAGTTGGTTTTTTAAATTTTAAAAAAAGATTGTCTAAAAAAATCTGGAAATTTTTTTCGTTGAAATGCCACTTTTAAATGAATTATACCAAGAAATCATTATTGATCATAGTACCTCGCCGCGTAATGAAGGCAATTTAGACCTGGCGACGCATTCTACAGAGGTCCATAATGTGACTTGCGGTGATGAACTTGCCGTCAGTTTATTCGTCTCTGACGATTTAATTAGGGATATAAAGTTTCGTGCACAAGGTTGTTCTATATCTAAAGCTTCCGGTTCAATGATGACAGAAAAAGTAAAAGGGATCAGCGTCAGCGAAGCTATCGAATTTTCAAAGAAACTACAAAAAATGCTTAATAATAGCGAAACGCATTTACTTGATGAGGAAACAATAGGAGATTTAGTGGCGCTATTAGGTGTAAAGCGATTTCCTATGCGCGTTAAATGTGCAACGCTTCCTTGGCATGCTCTAGAAAGAGCATTACAGTCGCCTATTCCGTGTCTTAAGGTATAAATTAATTCGTTGCGAGGTCTGGTCTAAAAAAGGGGGCGCAGCATTCCAACCCTGTCTTATATGACTATGATACCTTATTCAAGTACTCGGGCGAAAAATGGAATTTTGTCGAGAACCCTTTCCTGAAAGTATTCTAAACAAACATAGATTACTGGCGTGACATAAAGCGTCACAACTTGGGAAAAGATCAATCCTCCGACAACGCAAAGTCCTAGAGGAATGCGAGAAGCACCATCGGCTCCCCAACCTATCGCAATCGGGATCATTCCCATAAGTGCGGCGAGCGTCGTCATAATAATCGGGCGAAAACGAGCCATGCTTGCCGCGTAGATCGCATCTTCATAAGACAATCCTTCACGATGCCGGGCAATCGCAAAATCGACAATCATAATACCGTTTTTCTTGACAATACCTAGAAGCATGAAAATACCAATACAGCCGTAAAGGGACAATTCTTGGCCAAAAATCCAAAGCGTCGTCAGTCCTCCGAACATGGCGATGGTCAGCGATGAAAGTACGGTAATGGGATGGATATAGCTTTCATAGAGAATGCCTAGGATGGCATACATGACAAAGATGGCAACAAAGAAGAGTAGGACGATGATCTGCATGGTTTCCGCAAATGTTGCCGCTTCACCTTGAAAAGAACCCACTATAGATGGAGGCAAGATTTCGCCAGCTTTTTCGGTGATAAACCGGCTTGCATCGCCAATGGCATAATTTTCTTTAAGATTGAAATAGAGCGTTACTGAATTCATGTTATTGATATGGTTGACCGTGACGGGACCGAGTTTGGAGTGCGTTTTGGCCAGGGATTGAAATGGAGTCAAGGCCCCGCTGCGTGTGTGAACATAGAGTTCATTGAGATCGCCATGAAAGCGTTTTGAATCATCTTTTGTCGTCACAATAACCTTATATTGATCTGTATCGCCTTTAATGAGATAGGCATAATTTTCAGAGAACGCGTTTTTAATTTCATTTTCGATTTTCATGACATCGACACCGTAGAGGGCTGCCTGTTCTCTGAGAAAGTCGATCTCAATTTCTGGATTTTGCAGGAATAGATCGCTGGATACACTGGCAAATCCAGGGTGCGTGAGCATGGCCATCTGTAATTTTTGTGCTGGTTCGATTAGATCTTCGAAATTTTGTGACGTCAGTGCAAAGGCGTATTTTCCT
>JAITAK010000058.1 GCA_031284165.1 Puniceicoccales bacterium | reverse complement strand
CGTTTCTTTTTCTTCTGACTTACGCGTAAGTTGCTTTTCCTGTAAAGGTTCCTGTAAAGGTACATCTAAAGCTTTCATAATCTGCTCGCTTAGTCTTCCAAGTCTTATTACAATCGCAGTAAGCTTTTCTTTTTTTGTTAACTCTTTTTCTTCTTTTGTTAACTCTTTCTGATAGTTTTCTAACTCTTTTTTATAGAAACCTAAGAGATGAGATAAAGAGGAATTGCCGCTAGCCGAAAATTCATCGATGAGGTTTTTAATGAGTGCAATGAGTGTTTGTTGATCATCATTGATATTCATTCCCATAATGATATCGGCGATTTGTCGTTGCTTTTCTCCAGAAAAATCTATTGGCTGTTGTTTTTGTAGTTTATCTAGCTCCTTGAAAGTTTTTAAAATTGTCTCTCCGATAAACTTCTTCCCGTTGGGCGTGGATGCACTGTTATATCGCTCCACGGCTTTTCTTAGCTCTTCTAGCTCCTTTGATCCTTTCAGCCATTCTACTTTTTCCAATTCGTTCAACTCGTCTAAGACCGTTTTCTTATCATCATTTTTCAAACATAGACTTGCCTTTCTTTCGATTAATATTTGCGCTATTACTCTGGCCGCGTCAAATTCCTTTCTACGTATTGCGTCGCACAATCTTATGTTTTCTTTTCTATCTTCTGAATCTTCTGAATCGATGGTTTGCCATTGCGGACCTTTTGGCCATTGTTTTGTTTTATCTTCATTATTTTTTACAGCCCACGGTTTCGTAGGCGTCGAAATATCTCGTGCTGTCGCATTAACAGCACTTCCATAGAAAAGGCTATAGGCAATAATTTTAGCCATTGTTCCTTTATTTGTTATTTTTATCTTACCTTCCATAGGAGTGTTAATCTATGGAAATTATCAAATGCGTCAAGTTTTTTATTTTTGTTTATAAATATATCAAGAATCACTAGAAATTATTTCATAAAGACCATACACACTTATAATCTCCGATTTGAGGTAAGGTCTCCAATTTTACGCATTTTTCTCGCCAAATGCCTGGGCAAAGGTCATATGCTTTTACAAACAACATTGTTGTAATAGTTGTGCAACCGCTTCATGACCATTCTTTTTGGCGCACTCTATCAATGCCATGATGCTATCTTTATTAAAAAAATTCATGGTAGATTTTTTCTCAATGAAATATTTTACCGCGTCGTAATTACCTAAACGTACAGCGATATGTAATGGTGTTTCTAAATTATAATTTTTTGGCATCTCGCTAAATATCTGCATCCTATCCCATAAAAATGGTACGATTCGGGAATCTTTCTGCTGCTGTACAGCCCAATGTAGTACAGTATTGTTTGAATAATCTAGTTCATGTACTTCATCTTTGCCTGCAAAAACTAGGAATTGCACGATTTCAAAATCCCCGCGAAGCGCAGCCAAATGTAATGGGGGTATACTTACACTATCACCGTAATTTGCATATATGTCAACTTTGTGAAGAAATAATTTTTTTATGATTTCGAGATCTCCATACCACACAGCATACTGAAATGGCGTTTGGTTAGCATTATTTCTTTCATTTACATCCAAATTATATTTATGGAGCAGACAATCAATGATTTCATGGGCGTTGGCTTTTATGGCCAAATGTAATGGTGTATCGCCGTCATTATTTTTAACCTTCACATTTGCGTTATACTTAAGTAACAGGTCAAAAATTTCCTTATTGCCCGTTATTATGGCAAAATGCAATAGGGATTCACATTGATTATTAACGGCATTCGGGGTGGCACCATTTCGAAGTAGCAATTCAACGATGTTTAAATTTTTATGAAACACTGCAACATGCAATGGCGTGTTACCGTTATTCATAGGCGTATTGATAAATGACAATGCACCGCACATAAGCAACTCTTGAAGAATTTCCGGGCTCCCATTCTTCGCAGCCCAATGCAATAAATGAGTTCCATTTTGATCCTGTATATGGGTATAGATCTTTGCTTTGATTAACGCTATGATTCTTTCGTGATTAGTGATTGGCCTGGACAATAGATCAAAAATTAACTTTGTCCGTCTCATGCAGCCTTCATTGAGCAATTCTAAAACTTTTCCATATGTTTGAAAAACATCGGTAGGTCGAATATAGAATCGCTCACGGTGGGTCAAACTAGAAAATACTCGATGAAATTCCATGGCATTGGTTGCGACACTATGTGGCGTTTGATCGTAAATATTTTGGTGATTTTCATCGGCACCGGCATCCAGCAAACACCCTATGACATCGAGGGAACGTTGTTCTCCAATTCTTTCGACATTGTCACAGGCATAGTGCAAAGGTGAATTACGCCATGTATCGAGTATATTGGCACCAACATTATACTTTTCGACTAAACTTTTAACTAATTCATAATCTCCATAAAATGCAGCAAGATGCAATATGCCCCAACCCATACAGCAGTATGGGGACGCGTAATTCGCGTATACATTGGGATTGGCACCGGTTTCTATGAGTTGAATAATTCTCGCTCTAAAATTTTCCCATAAACTACTGCTGTCCCTATCGAATAACAAAGAGTCGCTGTAAAATCTAGCGAAGTTATTAAGTACATCAAGTAGCGCTTGTGTTGCTTCGGGATTAAATATTCCCGCTGATGGGAAATACCCGCCTACGGCACACACTTTAAGTGCAGTTCCTGAAAAGCTAGTAAAAAGAAAACTTCCTAAAAGTATTTGTTTTATAATGTTTTTTCTGTTCATATTTTATTTTTTGTTTTAGTGTTTTGGTAGCAAGTATTTTAGATAAAACTTTTTATAGATAGGTTCTAAAGCTCTAAAAGCTTCCAATGAGGACTAATAGTAAATATAATTTACAAATTATCAAGTATTTTGTATTTGGCGTATATTTTATTCAGCATGATCTTCTTTGTTTTGATGGCGAAGCCGTACATACTTCGCCGTCGAAAAGATCAAGAAGCCAATAACTCCCGGCGGGGTTTAAGGCAAAGTCCTAGACCGTCAGATTTTTTCCTATTTTTAACTTAGCGACCGTACGTGCTTAAGCAACGGTAATGGAAGGCTCCAGGTAAACGTCCTGGATAGTATTTAATAATTCAACACCTTCGGCGAAAGGACGCTGAAATGCTTTTCGTCCACAAATTAATCCCGAACCCCCAGCGCGTTTATTAATGATTGCCGTCCGGACGGCTTCATTAAAATCATCCTTTCCGGAAGCTCCTCCCGAATTAATTAAACCCATGCGTCCCATATAACCGTTAGCCACCTGGTAACGCGTTAAATCGATAGGATGATCTGTAGTCAACGTCGTATATACCTTTTCGTGGGTTTTTCCGAAATTGATCGCTTTAAAGCCACCGTTATTCGTTGGCAACTTCTGTTTAATCACATCTGCCTCGATAGTGACACCCAAGTGGTTAGCTTGGCCCGTTAAGTCGGCAGCGGTATGGTAATCTTTATCGGCCTGGAAGCTAGGGTTGCGCAAATAACACCACAGGATTGTTGCTAAACCTAATTGATTGGCTAAGCAAAAGGCCGTGCT
>JAITAK010000019.1 GCA_031284165.1 Puniceicoccales bacterium | reverse complement strand
CAAAATGTTCGATCAGCAAGCCACAAAAACGCTCCATGGAACCAAACGGCGCCCGATGGATCATCACGGGACGATGGGGCTTATTATCATCGCCAATATAGGTAATATCGAAGCGTTCCGGCAAATTATAATCGACTTGGACAGTACCCAATTGCCATTCACGGCCAATAACGTCTTTAACGACGAAATCGATTTTAGGTCCATAGAATGCAGCTTCTCCCACTTCTAAAGTATAAGGGACACCCAAAGATTTAGCGGCAATTTCCAGGGCGCGTTCCGCCTTATTCCAAGACGCGTCACTGCCGATATATTTATTAGATCTTGGATCGCGTAAACTGACGCGCACCCTAAAATCAGACATTCCTAAGGTGGCAAAAACCATTTTAACGAGATCGAGGCACTCCGTAATTTGCTGAGGTAACTGCTCCTCCATGCAAAAAATGTGCGCATCATCTTGTGTAAAACCGCGCACTCGAGTCATGCCACTCAATTCCCCAGACTGTTCCCAACGGTATACTGTGCCAAATTCGGCCAGTTTCAGGGGAAGTTCGCGATAGGAACGGCTGCGCGCCGCATAAATTTTAATATGTCCAGGACAATTCATCGGTTTCAGAAGAAACCCATCTAAAGAACCATTTTCAAGTCCTTCTATAAGGGCAGCACAACTCAAATGAGGATTATTTTCAAGCGTTGTCCGTTCTGCAATAGGGGGGTATTGAGCGTCTTTATAATAAGGGAAATGGCCCGAAGTGCGAAATAGATCTAATTTAGCCACATGAGGCGTCGAAACCAACATATAGCCCAATTTTTCTAGTTCTGACGAAATGAATTTTTGCAATTCGTTGCGAACCGTATTTCCTTTGGGGAGCCAGAGAATTAATCCCGGGCCAACGGTATCGTCGATGAGGAAGAGCTCCAATTCCTTGCCAATTTTGCGGTGATCGCGTTGTTTAGCTTCCTCGCGTTGCTTTAGAAAAGCGTCGAGAGCGGCTTGGGAGAGGAAAGCAGTACCATAGATGCGCTGCATTTGTCGGTTATTTTCATTGCCGCGATAATAAGCTCCGGCGATAGAGAGCAATTTAATGGCTTTGATTTCGCCGCTATGATGGACGTGAGGGCCGCGGCAGAGATCGATGAAATCGCCATTCTTATAAATCGAAATTGCTTCATCTTCAGGAATATCGTTAAGACGTTCCAATTTATAAGTCTGATTTTTCCCCGAAAACTGTTCAAAGGCCTCCTGGCGAGAAACGACCATACGTTCAAAGGCCTGATTTTCTCGGATTAATTTTTCCATTTCGGCTTCGATTTTTAGGAGATCGTCACCCGTGAACTTATGGTCTAAATCAAAATCGTAGTAAAATCCATCATTCGTTGCAGGGCCAATATCGAATTTTACCTCAGGGAATAAACGAGCAACGGCAGCAGCAAGCACATGAGCTGCCGAATGTCGAACTTTTAATAAATCAGATTCCATAAGATTGCAAATCGATGATGGGGCAAACACTGTGATCGTCAATGCCAAAACTTAAACTACAAGCCTAGCGTTTGTTTCGATGAAATTATGTATATTATTAACTTCAACTTTGCTGAATCTTTACTAAATTGACGCTATATGCGCTGTAGATTCATAGCGACGATATTCGAAAAAGTCTTGATCAATGACGCTCACACATTTTTATATCGAGAGCGCGTATGATCCGTAGGCTCTGTCAAACATTTCATAAGTTTTTTAATCGTTATATCTTTCATCCATTTAAACACACTTTATCGGGATTTAAATTTGCGTTTCGCGATCGCTCTTTTCAGTTAGAAATTATTTTAGGGCTTGTGTTTTATCCATTATTCATCGCAAAATTTCGTCTTTCATGGAGGATATTACTCCTTTCGGTAGCTTATATTTCTGTGCTTATGATGGAAATGATCAATTGTGCCATTGAAAAAGTGGTCGATCTCGCTTCACCAAGGATCAATTTTTTTGCGAAACAGGCTAAGGATATGGCGAGCGCAGCAGTTTCATTAGCTTTATGTAATCTTGCGATGATCTTGCTTTACTGTTTTTTTGCTTAAAGCATAATTTGTCACTATGGATGAGTATATTCAATTCATGCTTGCTTTACAGGATTATGAGATACGTAGCTTAGAATTGACCCGAAAATTAGGTCATATTCCTCAAGAAATTAGAGACCTAGATTTTAAAATTGATGCCTATAAACAGCAGCAACTTCGGCAAATGGAAAAAGCACAAAATTTGAAAAAAATGATCCGCGATGTGGAACAAAACCTTAAATTTGAAGAAGATCAGTTGAACCAAAATAAATCAAAACTGAATCTGGTTAAAAATCAGCAGGAATATAAAATCTTCTCCAAAAAAATTGAAGATAATACAAGAAAAATTGAGGCATTGGAAGAGACATTAATGACCAAACTCCTGGAACTCGACGAATTTAATTTGCGATCTGGAGAAAATGCATCGGCCTCAACGTGTGAAGAGGAAAATATCGCCATCATCAAAAACCAACGAGCTGAGAAAGAAGCGACGATCTCACATCTCATAGAAAATAACGAAGAAATTAAAAGTAAGATGATGGCTATCCGCGATATTTTGCAAAAAAATTACCCCATTTGCTTGAGGTATTACGATGGTGCTAAACAGGCAATTCATAAAATGCCTGCCGTTGTTTATTTAAAAGATGAACGATATTGTGGTGGTTGTCATCTCAAATTATCTCATGGTAACCTCATTTTAGATCACGGATTACCCTTCATCGTTTGTGAATCCTGTGCACGACTAGTTTTAATAACCACAGCAATGTAAAAGCTGAGGCTTGGCCTGGCCATTCATATGGATATCTTGTCTATGTCCTAATGTAGGCAATTTCAGCCCATTGGCCCAATACTTTCGTATCGGAGAGCGCGCAATTCCAATAACGTTCCACAAGCGGTGTAAATACGGCTTTAATGGACGCAACTTCATTCACTAAAATGCCACTCAAGGATAAAATTCCATACTGCCTAATCGTGTTCACCAGCACTGATGCATGAGCAATGAGAACCGGTGCCAAGATATTGGCGACGATAAGGTCTGCTTGGCGTCCTAAAATACCTGTATTGATGTCTGCGACTTTGAATGCGATGTCCGAAGTTTCATTATTCAGGGCATTTTTTTCGCTAATTTTAATGGCATCG
Organism: Puniceicoccales bacterium; assembly: GCA_031284165.1. Taxonomy (GTDB): domain Bacteria; phylum Verrucomicrobiota; class Verrucomicrobiia; order Opitutales; family LL51; genus LL51. The sequence continues at coordinate 14,260 of JAITAK010000019.1, read as the reverse complement.
GGATCATGATCAAAGGCGTACACGTTACCGAATCCAAGCTTCGCGGCCGCTATGGATAAAATTCCAGATCCGCAACCGACATCGATCATCTTTTTTAGGAATATTGAGTTTTTAAACAGATGATGGTAATCGACAATGCGTGACAAACATAATTTAGTCGTTTCATGGGCTCCTGTCCCAAATGCCATTTCCGCATCTAAATAAATTCCCCATTGATGATCGGGAATAGCATAATTTTCTCGATGCCAAGTGGGAACGATATGGAGATGACCGATTCGAAAAGGCGTTAAAAATTTTTTATATTCATTTTTCCAGTCGCAATGAGGAATGGTTTCATGGCACAGCGTTTTTCCTTTCAATAGGGGAACAATTCTCTGTAAATTTTCCCAAAGTTCCTGAAAATCGCCTTCGAAATAACCGCACAACCGATAATAATCCTCCGTTTTTTCTATGACCCAATGGGTTTGTTCCGTTTCACGGAGTGCCACTTCGACGGTTGCGGATTCATCGGGTAATAAATCTAAAAAAACTCTATTCATGTTCAATTTGCCTTATCAATGCTTGCGGATCTTTTGCCGCAAAAAATGATGCTCCTGTGACGATAACATCGGCGCCTTTTTGTATACAGCGTCGGGCATGAGTTTCATCAATTCCCCCATCGATTTCAATCCTTACCGATGTATAGCGCTTGCGGATGATTTCAATTTTTTCCAATGAATTTTCGAGAAATTTTTGGCCACTAAATCCAGGACGAACGCCCATAATAAGGACTAAATCGACATCATCAATATAAGGAAAAATTTTCTCAACAGCGGTTTCGGGATTTATAGCGATACCCGTTTGTTTCCCCATTTTTTTAATTTGCCGTAATGTTTTTTCCGTGGGCCCCTGGGATTCGACATGAATGGAAATTAAATCTGCACCGCATTGAGCAAAGGAAGCAATAAAATTTTCGGGATACTCGAGCATTAAATGTACATCAAAAAAGAGATGCTCTTTGTAAGCGCTTAAAGCTCGAACCATTGGCGCCCCAAAGCTTAAATTGGGAACAAAATGGCCGTCCATAATATCGATGTGTAACCAACGCGCTCCACTGTTGATGACGCGGTATATGCTGGTCTCTAAGCGTGCAAGGTCTCCAGCTAAAATCGACGGCGCTACGGTAATTTTCATAGGAAAATGCATTGTCATTCACCAAATATTTGTCAACAATGCGCAAATTTTTCGCGCTAAGCGCTCCATAAGTTGAGGCAGTGCTTGATCCTGAAGTGAATGAAAATTATGCGCTTTATCCAAATCCATATGAGCTTCTATGCGCTGATGTTCCAACCAATAACGCCCTTCTTTGTCGATGAATGTGCATTCAGCAACCACACTAACATTGAAAATGAGGACCACGGAAGTATCGCTGGGATTAAGGGCAGCGCTTTTTTTGGAAAAATCGACGATTTCAATCTGTAAATGGCCTTGAGCTTCATTTTTAGGCACACATTTCAGCGATGTGCTTTGCTGAATTTTCTTTATCAACTGAGTTGTCAGCGTTCCCGAAGCTTTGGGACAAAGAGTACTATTTTTGACCGGTGCAACATAAATGGAGTGTATATTATTGGTGGGCGAGATGCCCCGGTGGTAATGACAGCCAGAAAAAACCGCTAGAAGTGATAATGAAATTACCCGCTCAAAAGATAAGATTACCCATTTCATGGCCTATTTTTTCGCCTTAACCCTCATTCAAAGAACTATGGATATTTTCTGCTTTAACAAAGGGTGTGACACTCGCTTTATCCGTAGGATCTCTACGGCCGTCTTTCTGATCCATAATGCGGTCTTCCACGGTTGCCGCGTAGACAAATTCGTCATTATCTTGCGTTTTATAATGAGGAAATAAGAAATCGATGGGCGTAGACTTGGGTTGAGCTCCATCAATAATCCGCTGAATTCTCTCTTGTGCGACCTCTGCCTCCGGAGCATAAGGAGCATAATCTATTGCGGAACGATAAAGTATTTTGGCCGCTTTATCATTGCGACGCGCATTGAAGTAAAAATCACCTAAAGCAATCTTTGAACGCACAATTGATTCCGTTAAATCCTTCATTCGATTCATCGCCAAAGGCACCTCTCCGTGATAGGGAAATAGAGAACAAAAGTCATTATAGCAGCGCAATGCCGCAACCGCTCCTCCTTGGTTATATTCATCGCCTTTCACCAAACCGCTGTAAATTTCCGCATTTTTTAAGTAAGCATAAGGCACCTCGACCGAATCGGGATAAATATCGATCAATCGATCTAAAGCATCGATTGCTGAATCATAGCGTTTTGCGCGGAGGTGTAGATTGGCGATTTCGATTAAAGCTTTAGGGGCATAGCAACTATAGGGCGCATATTTTACCACTAACTCATAATTTTTTATAGCAGATTCATAATCGCGCAATCCAGGGATTGTTCCAAAATAGCGAGGACGAACTCCTTCTTGGAGTTTTTTAGCGATTTGAAAATAGTATTCTATGGCCTGCGTAAACCGTAAACTCTCTGGATGGCGTCTCACAATTTTTGTAAACATCTTAATCGCTGTTGTAAATTGATGATTACGCTCATATAATACACCTCGAGCATAGTAGGCTTCCACGGCTTCCTCGCTTGAGCTATAATCCTTACAAACTTTTTTGTATAAAGCTAGCTGTGCCTTCCTATCCCCGCGGATTTCGGCTTCTTTGATCTGACCCAGTAAATCATTCAGAGGTATTTTCTCTTTTTTGATGCTTTTAGTCCTTCTTTTGTGATTCCTGGCCATGGCAACACGCGTTCTAGCATCACAGGGAACGATTCCTGCGGTTAATGTAGCTAATGTGAAAGCAATGGCTAAACACAGTTTATAAAACATAGGTAGGAAACAAACCAACCTTTCGCCGCTGAGCAATAAAAATTTTCATTTCCAACGAATTAACGCCGCTCCCCAGGTCATTCCCGCACCAAAGGCAACGGTTAAAACCAAATCCCCGGGTCCGATGTATCCCTGTTGGAGCGCTTCATCGATGGCAATCGGTATAGAGGCCGCAGAGGTGTTGCCTCGATGTTGCAGATTCACATACATCTTGGGCGAAGGAATTCCGAGCCGATCTGTGATGGCTCCGATAATGCGCATATTTGCTTGGTGGGGAATCACACAAGCTACGTCATCGATGGTTAAATGATTTCTCAATAAAATGTCTTCCACAACGGCGCACATGCGCTTTATCGCCTCTTTAAAGACCTCCCGTCCTTCCATTTTAATGAAATATTCCCGCTTCTTCACGTTTTCCACATTTACTGGAATCGCTGCTCCCCAGCCAGGACAACAGAGCATCGATGCACAATGCCCGTCAGCGCCAATGAGCACATCGATGATCCCTGCCTCAGAATCGCGATCCGTATCCCGCGATAAAACGACGGCACCTGCACCATCACCAAAAAGCACACAGGTTGCCCGATCTTCCCAATCGACAATGGATGACATTTTTTCAGTGCCGATGACAAGAACATTTTTCATCATTGGATTGTTGAGTAGGAAGTTGCGCGCAATATCGATGGCATAAATGAAGCCGGAACACGCTGAATTGATATCAAAACAGGGAATATCCGTACACTTCAATTTTTCCTGAATAATGCAAGCGGTTGCCGGAAATTGCATATCTGGCGTTACTGTGGCAACGATGATGAGATCGACGTCGCAACTAGAAATATGAGCGTGCTTTAAAGCTTTTTGCGCTGCTTCATAACCAAGATCCGACGTTGTCTCTGTATCGAGGCAAATGCGCCGCGACTCAATACCCGTCCGCCCTACAATCCATTCATTTGTCGTATCGACCCTGTGTTCGAGATCGGCGTTAGATAGGATACAGTCAGGAACGTGGGAACCGATACCCTTAATAATAACGTGCGCCATTGACGTCCAATCTTCACATCCTATGCAACGACAACACTGACACGGCGATGTTTTCCATCCCATGAAACTCTGCCATCAACCAAAGCAAAAAGCGTAAAATCTCGTCCTAAACCTACATTTTTCCCCGGATGTATTTTCGTTCCGCGTTGGCGCATCAATATACCTCCTGCGCGTACCTTTTCTCCATCATAGCGTTTGACGCCAAGGCGTTTACTGACGCTATCGCGACCATTACGCGATGTTCCTTGTCCCTTTTTATGTGCCATTTTTTAAATCCTCATTTAAGGTTAATTAAATAGAAATCGATTCAATCTTAATGACTGAAAGCTCCTGACGGTGACCCCGTCGGCGCTCGTAACCTTGACGACGCTTCTTCTTAAAAACACAAATCTTCTTCCCGCGTTTGTTTTCCAGAAGCGTCGCTTTGACCACTGCCCCATCGACATAAGGTACTCCAATTTTTGCCGCAGGACCTTCACCTATCCATAACACTTTATCCAAATTAATCACATCGCCTGCCTTAGATCCGACATAGCGATTCACTAATAAAACATCGCCTTCATGGACGATCAGTTGCTGCCCCTGGGTTTCGATTATCGCTTTCATAACGCTCCAACACTTTCCTAATAAAAAACGTCCTTCGGCAAATGCAAGCCTATTCTCCAGTTTTTTTACGATTGAGTTGATTTAGCTCAAGGTCTGCCTTAAAAGTTTCCCAATCCATTCCCCGTCCTTTAGAAATTGCACCTCGACGCGCACGTAAAAAAGAGGCATGGTGAATTGAAAATCACTGGAAATTCTCACCGCATCTTTTTCCGTGGTCACTAGAAAATCCGCTTCCTTAGCTCGCTCATTAATCCGCGAAAGTTCGCTGTTCGTAAAGCGATGATGATCAATGTAGCGCTTTTTATAGATGATGTCGGCGCCTAAACTGAGTATGAACTTTTCAAAGCCCTCCGGCGAAGCAATGGCACAAAAAATGGCTACCTTACGCCCATTCAATAAGTCTAAAGGATAAATTTCCTCCTTATGATGAGCTACGAGGTAATAGGGCTTATGACAACATTCAATGATCTGCACTTGCGGATTGATCCGCGCAATGTTTCGCGCTAATGAAGAATGCTCCGAACCCTCCGATTTGGTCAGTAAAATACACGATGCTCGGTCTAGATGCCCCAGAGGTTCCCTTAAAATGCCTCGCGGAAGTAAATAGCGGTTACCAAAGGGATTGCCTTTGTCAATCAACACCATGCGTAAACTCGAACGCAACCTCAAATATTGATAGCCATCATCTAAAATAAGGATATCAACAGCAAAGCGTTTAATCGCATAACGCCCCGCTTTAATCCGATCTTTATCTACAACCACCGGAACTCCCTTTAAATTTTTGGCCAACATATAGGGCTCATCTCCTGCATGTTCTGAATCTAAGAGAAGATTTTCCCCGTCGCTAACTACTTTGGGGGGCTTATCCGGTGAATGAGTCAACCAACGCAAAAACTTTCGATAAAGGGACTCTCCTTTGCTCTTATAACCTCGACTGATGATTGCTGGTCGCCGCCCCATGACAAGGAGCAATTTGGCAAGGTACTCCGCTACGGGCGTTTTACCTGTCCCTCCCATAGTGATATTGCCGACGACAATCACGTGGCATCCCAGTGATTGAGAGTATAAATACCGTTTCTTATAGAGCCAAACCCGTAATTTAACAACTAAAATGAAAAGAAAGGACAGAGGAATTAAAATAGCGGCGATGCATTTTGCCAAGGATGTTTTTTGGCGATCATAGAGAATGTCGGCGATAAATTGAGCGAACTTATCAAAAGCGCGAAAAACATGTCTCTTTTGCTTCTTAAAAAAATATCTAATTTTCCGCAAAATTCTCATACGCTTTTTCTTTATCGGAAGTTGCGGCTGCCTGAAGCGTATGCATCATGAACTTTAACTGAAAGTATAGCCTTTCAAATACAGACCGTTGGTGCCCATAGTGCTTCGCTAATTCGATCATCATGCCTAAGAGCTGGGCCTGAAAATGTATCCATGCCCTTAGGGAGCATTTTTTAGCAATTTTCAATAACTTCCCTAGATACCACGGATTTTGACTGAAAATATTCCTCACTTTGGGGTGCGAGGCATCCGTATATTTCGCATTGAGGCGTTCCAAAAGGGATTTACTCATATTTTCAACACCGTCATTTTCGTACAGATAACGCAGTTGAATGATGAAGCGCACACGATTTTGCAGGGCGACCAATAGAGATCTCCCGTCTTCTTGATACGAAAAATGACGGCGAATTCCTCGCCAAAAGACTTCTATATCGTCCCCGAAAAATGCATCGACGGTCTCAAAAAACCCCCCTTCCCGTAAATCGACGGTGATGGCATCAATATCTTGTTCTGTAATGTCGTCTTTATCTGCCGTATAAAGTAATAATTTTTCGAGTTCATGATCGATAACTGCCAAATCATTTCCCGTTTGCTCCAGCAACTGATTCAATGCCTCAGGGGTTATCTCTTTATTGTCGCGCTTCACCATTTCCGTAACATATCGCTCGCATTGGTACCTGTTAGGGGCGTCTAAAATCTCTCCGTGACAATACTCTAAGAACCATTTAATAATTTTTTGACGCCGATCCACTGTCTTGGCTGTAATTAAACAACCAACTTCGGGAATTTTTTCGAATAAATCTTGTAAAATTTCGATCCAACGCAACACTTCTTCCGAACGCCCTATTCCCGCATTTTCCAGAAATGCAACATTGCGGTACCAAACAAACTTTTTCTCAGCAAACAGCGGGACCGTTTGGAGTGCTTCCGTGAATTGCCGCAACTCTTTAACCGCTTCGGCCCCGTTGCTGGCATCGCTATCTATAATCTCAATTTCAGCATCCTGGAACGATTCCATAATGTCTCTCCCACGCTTTTTCACTCCAAAGTAATCGCTCCCCGCAACAAAGAATTTGGATTCTAACATCACCGATTCTTTTAAATGACAAAAAAAAAGGAATCAACGCCTATCTTAAATGTCGGACTACATATTTTGAACGGGCTTTTTCTTTTACAAAGCTTATAATAATGCGCCTCGCGGTTCAACAATGGGGCTAGGCCAATGAAAATGAGTACATCAATGGTCATTTAATATTTTTATACATAACATAAAAAAATCTTCACAAATTATAAAAAAATAATATAATTCCTATCATTATGAAACGAAAATATCATTTACTTGTTGGTTTAGCGCTTCTCTTTATGGAGAACGTAACGGTAGCAAATCTGCCTATAACGATGAAAAACCCACCTTACAGACAACCCCAATCATCGCCAGAAACCGTTCGCGATAACTGGACGAAAGGTAGCATCAGGGATTTTCTCAAAAAAGAAGGAGCCATCGAAGTGTGTGCCAATTTTTTACTCTACACTAAAAAAGAATTAGAGAAAATGAAAAATCACGTCGATCAGATCAATTTATTATACAATAATCTCAGAAAGCTAAACCTAAACCAGATCAATAACGCTTTGGATAAGGAAATTAAATTTATGGAGACTTATTATGAAGATTGTTTCGACAAACTGAAACAGGATTCACTGCGCAGAGATTCTCCTTATGTAAACTGTATAGAACACTTAAAGAAATTACAATCAGCGCTTCAAAATTTGCGAAATACCATGGAAAATATTTCGAGTACCGTCTACCTATTCGCTTCTCAAACCATCAGCATACCCTCAGTCGCTAAAAATGGGGATACGCATAGTACGCATAATCTACCACCCGTGATGAAAGATGAGCATATGCGTAGTCTTCAGTATACTAAAAATGAAGTGAATAGCCATTGTATGAAAATGACGATGCTCATTGATCAAGTCATTAACTGTCTCGGTACTTTGTTGCAAGTTTATCATGAACAATCTTATGATGAGAGAAGTCGTGGTAATTATGTAACACAAACCAATCGCGCTTTGTAATATTCTAAAGGTTAAAAGAAAAAGGGTATCCCTTTATTCTTCGTCGGAAGGCTTTAAAGCCTTCTGGACCTGAATTAAAACCCAACACGCCTACGATACTCCTCCAGATCTTTCTTCGAAGGATCTCGTTAGGCCTGCGGTTGGGGATGTGCCACTTCGCTGTCAAAAGAGATCGAGAAATCAATAATCTCCGAAATGTCTGGAGCAGCTGCTTTAACTTTGATCTTCCCCTGATTTTTGTCTATCGACCGTCAACTGGAATGCGCTAAAGCCAACGAAAATTTTATTTTCAGAACCATTGTCCCGTCACCTTTCTGAATGAAGCCTTTCATAAGAAAAAAACTATTATACTTTTCTTCTAATTCGGCAGTAATTTTCAAAATTTCATTGGGTTTCACAATCGACTTAAACCGAGCATCTTCGATTTTAGCCAGGATAGGTATTCCTTGATCCCTAGGAAAGTTTTTTAAAATCAGAATTGCTGCCGTTTGAAAAACGGTTTCACATAGGAGGACTCCTGGCGTGATAGGATTTCCAGGATAGTGTCCATTATAGAAGTCGTTTGTTTCCAGCGTGAATATTTTTTCACAGATCACTTTCCGCTCTTCTAAATGGATAAGGCGGTCAACGAAAAGAAAGGGTTTTCGATGAGGAATGATATCTTCGATATTGTTCACCGATCGACAATTTCTAATTTTTGCAATTCCTCGTCATCCCATTCTATTTTATCAGCTTCGAAGGCTTCTTCTTCCGCATTATACGGTTCTTCATTAGGTTCAGTTTCCTCATCAAATTCTCCCTTTTTATTAATATCATAACCTGCAGGGATATATTCTAAAATATCGGCAATTTCATCAAAAACATGGATATTACTTCCTTCGATATATTTTTCATGATATTTTTCGTATATCGATTCCTCGAGCTCCTCCGTATTCATCGGGACCTTGAAATCAAGTAAATCATTCAGTAATTTCACTCGCATACGGACAATGTGATCGATAAATTCCGCATACGGTCCTTCATTATCGGCGACGATGTTGGGTAACAAAAACAAAGGTTCCTCGGCAGGAAAGATTTTAGTCGTCGTCAATTCCAGTTTGACTTGATTATTGGGCAATTCCGATAAAATGCGAAATTTCAGAAACGCATTTTCGATAATCTCATTGCGTAAACCGTACTCTATAAGCGAAGAAGCAAGTTCAATAATATGTTCAAATTGATGAGGGTCGATAATTCCTGTCTCATCGGCATTGACATTAATATTGATATCACCACCGACTTTTTCGAGCCACCATTTATAGTCATCCTTCAGTTGGGCGATACACCACTCAATTTTCTCAGACATAAATAAACCTTGTCTTGATATCGATGTTTTTTTATTCGTAAAGCGTTTTCTATATCCTCAGGTACGATGATCTATTCATTGTGCGTATGTTTTGTCGCTTGCATAAAAATTTCCTCTAAATTAGCGGTCTTTTCTTTAATACTTAATAACTTCCAATCGGATTCGCTTAATAGGGCTTTCCACAGGCGATCAACATTTTGTGTAGGTAAAGCAAGAAACAATTGATGTCGATTGCACTGCGGATCCGTAAGAATGTCGCAAATTCGAAATATTTCCTGCTGCTTCTTGAAACGCTCAATAATCGTCGGCTCGCATTCGACGTGAACAATGAAAATGCGCTCTTTAAAAAATATTTCGCGCAAATCCTGCATCGCTCCATTAGCGACGATATGTCCTCGATTGATAATCATAAATCGATCACATAGATTTTCAATTTCTGGAAGAACATGGCTCGAAATGATAAAGGTCTTTTTCCCTTTTTGCGACATGATTAACTTGCGGAATTTGATAATTTGATTCGGATCCAAACCTATGGTCGGTTCATCGAGAATGACAAATTCTGGATTTCCAAGTAACGCGTCGGCTAAACCAATGCGCTGCTGTATGCCTTTAGATAATAAACTTATTTCTCGATAATAAACATTGCGCTGAATGTCCGTTTGACGCATGACTTTTTCTGTATGTATTCGTATATGCTTTGCATCAACGTCTTTCATTGCAGCACGAAATCGCAAAAACTCTCCCACTTTGAGATGGAGAGGAAGAGGATTATTTTCTAACATCGCGGCGATGGAACAATGCTTGGGACGGTGACAGTATGCAATATTTTCACCGTTAATACTTATCGTTCCCGACGTAGCATCTATGAGCCCCGCAAGAATTTTTAAGGTCGTCGACTTTCCTGCTCCATTGGGACCTAATAGCCCAACAATTTCTCCTCTATTAATCGTAAAAGAAACGTCATTCAATGCTGCATATCGTCCATAATATTTAACTAAATTTCGCACTATGATTAATGGCTTCAATGGCGCGACTATTGTAATTGTCTAGAAACGCTCAAGCTGTTTTTTAAGGATTGATGAGGCTTAGCTTCGGCTCACGATAGGTCGTTGTCGATCCTTGCATACAGGAGACCTCGGCTTGGCCTGCCCATAGAAATTGTTAGGGCGTGTAGCCCTTATTCATGCGATCATTTGCATATATACAGAAATTGAAAAAATAAGGATGAACCCACCAAAAAGCATTAATCCCTCAAGGCGATTGATCTCGCGCTTTGTCGTGAAAAAAAGCCACATCAAAGCTGTTAAAAAAATAAGCAAAGGAATGGTACAGTAACACAAGTACCCATTGACGGGTAGTGGACAAACAAGCGCACAAACACCGACAATCATCAAGGTATTGAAGATGTTGGAGCCGATAATATTCCCGGTACAAATTGCCCCGTAACCGCGTAGTGCTGCGACGAGAGAGACCATAATCTCTGGGGAACTGGTCCCAATGGCGACAATGGTGAATCCAATCAGCGTGTCAGACCACCCTAAAACATGGGCAATCTTGACACTATGGTTAATAACGAGCCGCGCTCCCAGAAATAATAGAAAAATTCCCAGGAAAAATAAGCCTAAAGCTTTCCAAAAATTGATTTTTAATGGCACTGACAGTGCTTTTTTGCTTCTATTCGTTTGTGGATCTTCTTCGTTCTTACAAATGAAATACATATAAGAAATATCGAGTACGATAAATGCCATTCCCAAAATACTCCCAAAATCCATGACGATGGAACATAGACTGAAAATGCAGGTCACTAACAATAAAAATGGCAGTTCTTGCTCGGTAATCCGTGTCGTGATGGTAAAAGGTTTGACCAGTGCGACAAACCCTCCGGCTAAACCGATATTGACCAAATTACTTCCTACAATGTTACCTATGACTATTTCGGGATGCTGGTTCAAAGCGGCCATCAAAGAGGTGATGAATTCTGGAGAAGAAGTCGAAATCGCAACGATGGTCATGCCTATAACCAGTTGGCTGACCCCTAGACGAAAAGCAAGAGCACTCGCCCCAGAACATACACAATTTCCACCGTAAGCGAGTAGAATAAAACCTAAAATGATTAAAAACGAAGAACACCACATAATCCCACGCATTTATATGGTGATTGAGTTTAAGAAAATTACAATCTTTTTTCTTCAAAAAGGAAAAATATCTAGAAAAATCAAAGCCTTTCATGGCTCAGTTTTTCATGATTCGGTGCCGAAGATAAAATAACCCATTGAGCGATGGTATCCCATTCTCCGTTTTGCTGTGGGCTTTGTGTCGATTTATTCCATGGATAAATATTATAGATAATGTGCTGTACACATTCTGAGATTGAAGATGCTTCTCCTTGTTTTATGATTATAAATGAATGATCCTCAAATCCATCGCAAGTGACCTCTAAGGTAAAACAGCCATTTTTATAGCCGCAGTAAGCTCGATCTTCATTCAAAGGCAGCGCAAGGTTATGCGTATCGAGCACATGTTGTACATTTCGTCTCATATTTTGCAAAAGAATGCTTTGGACACGTTGCGTCGAATTGCTTGCACTTTCAGCCATATATGTCAAAAATAACGGTAGCGAAATTCCTAAAATTCCTATCGCCAACACGATTTCCAACAGCGAAAATCCCATTCGTATCTCTTTCACCATGCTTCTTTTATCGCCTCTTTCGATGTTAAAATAATTTGTTGCCCTCCAGGAATGATGAAAACGCCCATTAAAGGAGCGTCACTGTCGATTTGAATGGCTTCCTTACGCTTTATGTCCGAGCCAATGGCAATGATGGCCCCATTAGAAGGTCTTCCGTCTTCAATGTTGATCAAAATACCCGCGCTATCAAAAATAAAAGTATAGCCGTCGACGATCTCGCCGTTAAGACTGAAAGTGCTTTCAGCGTAGCGATCATTTGATAAACTTCTCCCCAGCGATGCCGCCAAAGTATCCAAGGGGACGATATATATCCGTTCTGGCAAAATGACAACACATTCTGCGATCCAAGAACCGTCGTTGCTGCAGCGATATATGATTATTCTGCGAAATTTATAGGGTGAAGCAATATCAATCGTAAGACAGGTATAATTATTATTAAAAATGGCCAGCGAACGCGCATTATCGATCATTGCAGTCAAGGTCTGTATCCCCAATCTTATTAATTGATGACTATTATGAGGAGAAGAACTGAATTTGACCAAGAGAACTAAAAAAATCGACACTAGTCCTATGACGGTGACTAACTCTATCAGCGTAAATCCAAGCTTTGCTTTGCTTTGCCCCACATCCACGGGAAAGATTGGAAAATTTTTACCGTTTAGCGAATTTATTTATTAGAAAATTTAAATTGCACGCCATACCCTAAGTTCATAGTCAGATATAAAGCGTTGAAAATACATTCCATGGCTAACTCGAAATTAGAAATCATTACTCAGGAAGAGCACTATTTCGCTGTCAATAAACCAGCGCACATGTCGCCTATATTTCACGAAGCACAACGGATTTATCCCCTCGATCGGGAACTTAGCGGCATTATGCTCTGGGCTAAAGATGATGCGACGACTTCCATACTGCGCAATAGCTTTGGATCCAATGAAATTAAGTTTTGCTTCACAATTGTCGCTAAAACTGTGCCGACCCTGGCCGATGAAATGACATGTAACCTACCTATCGCACGTCATAACTGTAACGATGGTATGCTTATTTCCAATACAACAGGAAAAAAATCACTGACGAAGTTTAAAAAAATCGAAGTTACAAAACAATATACCCTTTGGTCCGCAGAAACTTATTTTTTGCGGTGCCATCAGGTGCGCCTACATGCCTATGAACAGGGTATTCCTATTTTTGGGGAGGATTTTTATGGTCAAACACCTATCCCATGCTTCTCCGATCTTAAAAGCAGCGCAAAATTAAATCGAAAGGGTATCTTTGTCCCTCTTTATCCTTCGCTTTGCATCCATCTTTCACAGATTGACTTTCCTTTGGAAAATCACAGAGTATTTCTTCAAGTTCCCCTACCGCGTAAGCTTGATGCAATGTTGAAAATTATAAAAAAATGGACCTAAGGATCGGCCATGGTTACGATATTCATCGCCTCGATTTTGGACGCAAGTTCATATTGGGTGCCGTTGAAATTCCATTCCCGAAGGGCTTAGTAGGGCATTCCGATGGCGATTGCGTTTGTCATTCCCTAACCGATGCACTTTTAGGAGCGCTGGCCCTGCCTAATATTGGGCAATTTTTCCCTGACACCGATCCCAAAATAAAGGATAGCGACTCTAAGCAAATCCTTAAGATCATTTATGAACGGGAAATTTTATCTCGGTCCTATCGTGTGCTCAACGTCGACTGTACTATTGTCGCCCAAGAACCCAAAATTGCCCCCTACATCGAAGCAATGCGTGCCATATTGAGCAAAATTTTAAATATCGACGGCGAATGCGTCGGTCTCAAAGCAACGACTAATGAGGGCCTCGACGCCATCGGTCGAAGCGAAGCCATCGCTTGCTATAGCGTATGCTTGCTGAGAAAAGTAATCAATGAGTCATTATAAAGGCGACGTCGGAGGGACGCTTTTTTTAGGAAACCACTCTGGATTGACAACCCCGCCAGAAATAATCATTTTCATACCATCGGCGACGGACATATCTAAGAACACGATGTTTTCTCTGGGAACGAGTAATAAGAATCCGCTTGTCGGGTTGGGCGTTGTCGGAAGAAAAACATTGACGACTTGTTCTTTTGTTTTAGTTTGAACTTCGCCTTGGCTTTCGCTAGTTAGAAATCCAATAGCATACATTCCTTGGCGAGGGTACTCGATGAGTACGGTGGTTTGGAAGACCGCTGCGCGGTTTTTGCTAAAGGTTTCCACAATTTGCTTTACCGATTTGTAAACGCTGTTCACAAATGGAACTCGGGCAATTAACTGTTCTGTGAAATGAATCACCGTTTTCCCTAAAAAATATTTTGATAAGAACCCGAGCATGGTGATGATGCT
>JAITAK010000039.1 GCA_031284165.1 Puniceicoccales bacterium | reverse complement strand
ATCCTTCGATCTTTTTCATATTGTTGTTATTACGTCCGCTGTGGCAATATTGAATAATATGGGGCTGAGGGGGTCACCTTGTAGCACTCCATTGGTTTGGGTGATTTCTTTTGTTTTGCTTCTGGAGGACTATGGGGCAATGGCATAGGTCTAGGGCGTCAAAAATTGTCTTACCTCCCCGAAGCGCACACGGATTTCATATTTCCCGTCATTGGCGAAGAACTTGGTGGAGTATTTTCGGTAATCATCGTCATAGCATTCTTTATTTTTTCTGTCATTGCCCTAGTTGCGCTTTATCAAAAAACGGATGTATTTATCCGTGCTTTAGGTTTGGGAGCGGTACTCATCATTGCTTTTCAAGCCATTATTAATCTCGGTGTTGTTACGGGATGTCTACCGACTAAAGGAATAGCCTTACCTTTCATCAGCTATGGCGGGTCCAACCTCATTACGATGTATTCGTTATTGGGCTTAATTATCAATTGTTTGCGTTCAGAATCTATGCAAAAGGTTACGTTGGGTAATGGATATCCGAAAACTATACCTTTAGAATGGTTATCATAGTGGATAGGATATTGCTCGCCCGGCGCGTAGCGCCGGGCGAATAGGCAAAAGATCATAGTCCACGTCAATATATTTCATTTCCTACTTGCCCTTTCACAAAAAGGGCCTAGCCTTATTTTTCAGGTTTATGGGCGGGTAGCTCAGCTGGTTAGAGCAACTGGTTTACACCCAGTAGGTCGCAGGTTCGAGTCCTGTCTCGCCCACCAGACATTGTTCATTGAAGGTCGCAGATTTGAGTTCTATCTCGTCTGCCAAAATGTTGTTCATTAAAGGTCGCAGGTTTGAGTTCTATCTCGTCTGTCAAAATGTTATTCATAAAGGTCGCAGATATTAAGTTCTGTCTTTTCATCAATAGGCTATAGCATACGCTAATGCTATTGATTGCTTATGTTGCGCATCATTCTTTCAAGTTACAAGATCGTTGCCCCAAGAATATATAGAAAGCCAGCAAGGAGCATAAAGTCCATCGGATGAGCGCGCATAGTTTTTATCTTTGCGAGTAGCGGTAGAATTCCCGCGATAATATTCAGAAATATACCCCCCGCAAATTCTAATGTACGAATGAAAATGGAAGGATTGTAAACCGAAATTAGAAAAGGTAATAAAACGCTCATTACAATAGGAAAGATTCTACTTGATTTTTCAGAGCAGCAATCCTGTAGCGCATTCCCTAGGGTCAAAGAAACGCCAATCAATGAGGTAATAATCGCGAAAAATGAGAAGATTTGCCCCCATAATGCGCATAATTGCATGCCTTCTTTCTCGCATAGAATTGCAAAAATAGGTAATCCTTGAGCTAGCCCTTCGCTGAGTTCTACCGGATTCAAGGCACGGAAGCTGACGAGAAGAATAATGATATTGAATAGAAATGGGAAGAGTGTCCCCCATAGCATAGCCTTCCTAATCAATTTTTCATCAAAGTTAAGTTGCCAACAAACGAATGGTACAGCTGCATGAAAGCCATAACTGCATAAAATGACCGCTAAGGAGCGATTGAGGACCGCTAAGCTCCCAATTCCTATTAATGTCTCGCCTTTTACATGCAGCATCAAAGCAACCAACACGCCAAAGGAAATAATAACTCCTCCCGTCAGCAGAGCGTTTAAGGGACCAATGGAGCGAAATCCTTGAAATAATATTATCGCAACGAATAATACCAAGCATTCGCGGCAAGGGAAAGCAATTTTGGAGAAAATGCTTCCCAAGCCTGTCCAGTACGCAACAAGTAGACAGAAAAATAAGGTGAAGTATGTGATACAGAAGATCATCAATCCCGGCTTTCCCAGCGTCCCTCGAAATAGCGAAGGTAAATCAGACGAACGCGTTCTAACAACGAGTTTTGCTAAAACCTGTCCTGTGTATAACATCGCAATATAAAGCACGATCATAGCTACTAGCGAGGGCCAAAGACCTGCCCCTCCTAATGCTACGGGTAAACCAAGAACACCTGCACCTATCGCATTCCCTGCGATAAATAGAACAATTTGAATCAGTTATTTATTCATAATATTTACTTTCTCTTTTTTTTTGAGATTCTTCGAGATCTATGGCAAATACTACAAAAAAACCGCAGCATTTGCCGCGGATCTTAAAGCAAAACACTTAAAACAACCACGGCTAAATTAATACTTGCCGTAATAGTAATTTGACTGTTGTTTTGTTCTCAATGTAGGGCCGAGTCAGATAAAAGATTTTAATGTGTCAAGCACTTTTTTCGATGAATCAGAACTTTACCGCATCAATCGTCGCTTCCTCAAACGCGTAGATGACAGGTGATATGAGTAATTTTGGCGATAAAAGTTCGATTCAAATTTAATCTGGATTAAATTCAATAAGGCATTATCATACTTTTCAGTATGGAAAAGGTGGTTATAGCCGATGTTTCGGCACGTGAGATTATTGATTCTCGAGGAAATCCTACGGTGGAAGTAGATATTACTCTTTCTGATGGGACAACGGGACGAGCAGCAGTACCTTCTGGGGCAAGTACTGGTGAACGCGAAGCCGTAGAATTGCGGGATAAAAATTTGGGGGAGAAATTTGATGGTATCGATTTAAAAAGGCGTTTCTGCGGGAATGGAGTGCTTGGCGCTGTAAGTAATATTAAAGAACAAATTGCTCCGACCCTCATCGGATTAGATCCGACAAATCAGATTGGCATTGATGCGTTAATGTTAGCAATGGACAATACGGAAAATAAAAGCGAACTAGGAGCCAATGCGGTTTTGGCGGTTTCTTTAGCCAACGCCAAGGCGGCAGCAAATTACCTGAGGATACCGTTATACCGTTATATTGGTGGGGTCAATGCGCATATTCTACCTACACCCATGATGAATATACTCAATGGTGGCGTGCACTCCGACGCTCCCATCGACATACAGGAATTTATGATTATCCCTCATCACGCAGAGAGTTTCAAGGAAGCGGTGCGTATGGGGACGGAAACTTTTCACGCATTAAAATCTATCCTCAAAGAACGTCATCTATCGACAGCGGTAGGGGATGAAGGTGGGTTTGCACCAGATCTAAAATCCAATGAAGATGCGTTAGTGGTTATCATTGAAGCCATTGAAAAAGCGGGTTACGAGCCAGGAGAAGAAATTGCTATCGGTTTAGATGTCGCTGCTTCGGAATTTTTTGATAAGGAAGAAAATTTATATGTCTTCAAGAAGTCCGATCAATCCAGGCGCAATGTGGAGGATATGATAAGGTGGTATAAAGAATTGATTAATAAATATCCTATTTATTCCATTGAAGATGGTCTTGATGAAAATGATTGGGATGGATGGAGTGAATTGACCAAGGAATTAGGGGGTGACTTGCAGTTAGTTGGCGATGATTTATTTGTGACGAATCCAAAATATTTGGCACAAGGTATTGAGCGAGATACAGCGAATGCGATTTTAATTAAGGTCAATCAAATTGGATCTCTAACAGAAACATTAAACTGTATCGAACTCGCCAAGATTTCGGGTTATGGAAATATTATTTCCCATCGATCTGGAGAAACGGAAGATACGACGATTGCAGATATCGCCGTTGGGACGAATGCGGGACAGATTAAAGCGGGATCGATGAGCCGAACGGATCGCATTTGTAAATATAATCAATTAATACGTATTGAAGAGGCATTAGGAGATAATGCCATTTTTATGGGTAATATTCGCTGAACATTGAGATAAAATCAGTACAAGTCCGATATAGGAATTTGCATAGTTTGTGTAATCAAAGAAAATCTCGCCCCGCGGCGAAGCCGCGGGGCGGGAAAAGTTTATCCATGCCTTCACACGCGCTATAAACGCTTTTCTTCTATTTCTTTCGAGATCAAATCGATGGCACAGGCAATACCGTGGATCCCTTCGATCGATTTATCCTTTCGAGAGCGAAGAGAAACCTTCCGATCGACCTGCTCTTGGTTGCCGATAATGAACATATAGGGAATTTTTTCTAACTCACTGCGGCGAATTTTTGCGCCTAATTTTTCGGAAGATTCATCAAGGGATGCGCGAATCTTACCTTCACGCACATGTTTCAATACCTCTCGGGCATAGGGAACATTTTCGTTGCTCAGGGAAAGAATGCGAACCTGTTCCGGAGC
>JAITAK010000037.1 GCA_031284165.1 Puniceicoccales bacterium | reverse complement strand
GGGTATTTTTTAAACATTAATGCAGCGTTGTGGCCTCCGAATCCGAGATTTTCACTAATCGCTATCTTGATATTTTGTTTTACGGCTTTATTGGGGATATAATCCAGATCACATTCCGGATCAGGATTATCATAGTTCATCGTTGGCGGAAGTATACCTGTTTCGATGGCTTTAGCGCAAATAATCGTCTCGATACCCCCAGCTGCTCCTAATAAATGACCGGTCATACTCTTTGTCGAACTGATTTTTAGCTTTTGGGCATCAGTCCCAAAGACGCGTTTAATCGCGAGAGTCTCAAATTTATCATTCATTTCAGTAGATGTACCATGAGCATTAATATAATCTACATCGGCGGTGGTCAATCCTGATTCGCGCAATAAATTTTCCAAACAATTGGCTAAACCCCGACCTTCTGGATCAGGGCTCGTGATGTGATAGGCATCGCAATTTGCTGCATAAGCGATCACTTCACAGTAAATTTTTGCCTTACGTTTCAAAGCGCTCTCCAAGGTCTCTAAGAGGACGATGCCCGATCCCTCGCCCATGACAAATCCATCCCGCTGTGCATCAAAAGGACGACTCGCCCGTTCGGGTTCTTCATTAAAATGTGTGGCCATAGCTTTCATCGTACAAAATCCCGCAAAACTTAGACTAGCCATGGCGGCTTCGCTTCCTCCGGCAAAAATTGCGTCTGCTTTGCCCAACTGTAACATATGGTAAGCTTCACCAATAGCATGGGTTCCAGAGGCGCATGCGGCGACAATAGCGTAATTAGGTCCCTTAAATCCGTATTGAATGGCAACCATTCCGGATGCCATATTGCAGATCAATGAAGGGATCATGAATGGCGATACTTTTAAAGGACCTAAATTGAAAAACCGCTTTGTTTGTTTTTGAATAGTATCGATACCCCCAATGCCTGAGGCCACAATGATACCTATACGGAAGGGATCGGATTGTTTTGGATCAAAGGCACCATCTGCTATCGCATTGCCTACGGCAGCTGTAGCGAAATGGACAAAACGATCACTGTGCTTTACGTCTTTCGTATCCATATAATCTGAAGGATTAAAGTCCCGAATTTCAGCACCTATCTGACAAGGATAGGAACTAGGATCAAAAGAAGTAATGCGCGTTATTCCGATTTTCCCGGCAATAATATTGTTCCAAAAAGAAGAAACATCATGCCCTAAAGAAACAACACTCCCTAGGCCCGTGATAACGACACGATGCAACTTAGACATAGAAATGTACTAGGCAAGGCGGCCTTTAATGTATTCGACGACGTCTTTTACGGTAAGTAATTTTTCGGCATCGGCTTCGGGGATACCTCCTTCAATTTCGTTTTCAAATTCATCTTCGAAGGCCATCATCAACTCAACGGTTCCCAAAGAATCCGCACCTAGATCTTCAAGGAATGATGCATTATCCGTTACTTTTTCCTCATTGATATTAAGTGAATTCACGATCACTTCCTTAACCCTTTGCTCTATTGATTTTTCGGTCATAATTTACAATTTTTCTGTGGACTACACTTATGAATATTGATTTCTTAAGTCAAGCGACTTTTTAGCTTAATTGTCGCTCGCCTGACGTTTCACGTTTTACGGACGTTATAGTATTATAAATATAAAGCTATGTATTTTGAATTTTGAGCTCCGTTCAAACCTTTAGCCAGAAGTCATCGGTGCGTCGGCCACCTTCGCTATGGAAAAAAATTAGCGATCACTTCTTGAATGATCATTTTATTGCCTTGCGGCTACATCGTGAGGCAATATTATCAATCCCGCCAAGGAGAAGCGGAGATAAAGGTTTCGGCGATTTATGGGGCTAAAAATTTCTCCAGAAATGCTAAATCTCGAAGAAAAGTAACCTTTGGATTCAAGCCGCAATTTTCGAAAATTTTTACTGCTCCGGAAAATAGGGAAGAATCGTCTGTAAAGCGCTGTTTTGAATGTAAGGCCCTGCAATAATCTTCGAAAATTTTTGGGAGATAAAATGCCTGCGGTGTTTCCAATGCCCATAATTGGTCGCGATTGGGATATTTTCGCCCCTCTTTGGAGACCACATCGACCTTGAGTAAATCGTCTGGAGGGTAATGTTCTAAAACAGAGGCTTTCTCTCTAGCATCTAAAGACAAGAGGCTGTGATCTCCATTGATATCCACCGAAAGGATCGTATCTGTAATGCGGTGGCCTAAAACGATACCCCATTCTTCGGAGAGTAAGGCGTTCATCCCTAAAATATTTTTTATGGAAAGCATGGGACGCGCTCCATCGTGAATGAAAATAAATGCCTCCAATCGTAATCGTTCGCGAATCCATTGCAACGCGTTCCCTACGGAATGCATGCGATCCGCTCCGCCCATAACCCACGAAACCTGCGCTAAAATTTGAGGAGAAAAATATTTCTCCAGAAAAGTTTCCAAAACTTTCCTCTGCGCTTCACTCCGATGGACAAAAAAGTAATGGTCGAAAATTTCCGATCTGCATAGAGCTTCGAAAGCGTAAAGTGCTATCGGCTTGCCATGGATCAGCGCCAAGCATTTATCGCCTTGTCCAAAGCGCTGCGATGTTCCAGCGACTAAAATAATAGCGTAGCGTTGCACGTAAGGATGTTCTATGAATCCTGTTTATTTTTTAAAACCGCGGCGATAAATGCAGCAAATAAGGGATGTGCTTGACGTGGTTTGGACTGAAATTCTGGGTGAAATTGTACGCCTATAAACCAGGGATGATCTTTTAATTCAATAATTTCAACTAAATCGCAATCTGGATGAATTCCAGCAATCATCATTCCTCGTTCTTCAAATACTTTTCGGTAATGATTATTGAACTCATAGCGATGGCGATGACGTTCATTGACATAGTTTTTTTGATAAGCTTCATAGGTCTTTGTCCCTGGAATCAGTTTGCAGGGATAACTTCCCAAGCGCATCGTTCCTCCTTTTCTTTGGACATCCCTTTGATCGAGCATCATATGGATAATGGGATGAGATGTTTCAGGGACCATTTCCGTACTGTTGGCATCGCTGTAAAGCAGGACGTGACGGGCAAATTCAATGGCTGCAATCTGCATGCCCAAACAAATGCCAAGGTAGGGTAACTGGCGCTCCCGTGCAAATTTCGCTGCTAAAATTTTCCCTTCGATCCCTCGATTCCCAAATCCCCCCGGAAGAAGAATCCCTTCGATATCTCCTAGAAATTCATCGACATGCGCCGCTTGTTCCAATTCGCTGGCATCGATCACCTCAACGTTGACCTTGCAATCATTTTCGATGCCGCTATGCGTGATGGCTTCGTAAATGGATTTGTAAGCGTCTTTAACGTCGAGATATTTTGCAACCAGGCCTATAGTACAGCGATGTTTAGGAAATTTTATGCGTTCGACGATGTTTTCCCAGGGTCGGATATCGCAATCATTCGCTTTGATCTGCAATTTTTGACAAACAATAGTATCCAGTTGCTCAGAATGCAAAAATATAGGCAATTCATAAATGGATACCTTGAGATCGAGTTCTTCGATGACGGATTTTAGCGGAACGTTACAAAAGAGGCTAATTTTTTGGCGCATATCTTCAGAGATAGGGATCTCTGTGCGGCAAATAATAATATCAGGTTGGATTCCAATTTCGCGCAATTTAGCAACGCTTTGCTGTGTAGGTTTTGTTTTGAGTTCTCCGGCAGCTTTGAGAAAAGGAATCAGCGTGACGTGAATAAAAAGGACGTTTTGATGATCCGATTCCAGGGCTAGCTGGCGCAGAGCTTCGAGGAAAGGGAGTCCTTCGATATCTCCGGTTGTCCCTCCGATTTCAGTAATCACGACATCGGCATCTTCTCCGGCGGCGTAGATGCGTTCTTTAATTTCATTAGTAATATGGGGAATGACTTGTACTGTTTTACCCAAATAATCCCCATTGCGTTCCTTTTGGAGGACCGAAGCGTAAATTTGTCCTGAAGTTAGGGTATTTTTTTTAGAAAGTGTGGATGAGGTAAAGCGTTCGTAATGGCCGAGGTCGAGGTCAGTTTCCGTACCGTCTTGCAAGACATAGACTTCGCCATGCTGGGAAGGATTCATCGTTCCCGGATCGATATTGAGATAGGGATCGAATTTTTGCGTACAGACTTTTAAGCCGCGACATTCGAGAAGGGCGCCCAGTGACCCTGCCGTTAGGCCCTTTCCTAATGAAGAGACTACGCCTCCCGTTATGAAAATATACTTCATCGAGCTCATACCTAATTGA
>JAITAK010000015.1 GCA_031284165.1 Puniceicoccales bacterium | reverse complement strand
TTCTTTTATCAAAAAAATACGATATATATCTTCTTAAAGATTAAACAATTTTTATAGTCATTGTACTATCCTTACCTAATCCCTACCGCTCTATGGCAATCGTATTATAATTCATTATAGGAAATAAGGCGATGAGGCGTGCGTATTCCGCTTTCGTAGTCACTTAATAAAAGCGTAAGATCGCTTTTAAAACCACGAACTCCAGGATGACACATGAGTTCTACGGTTAAAGGTTGAACTAACGTGTGCGTCGAAAAAAATTCAATGCCATCATGAATGTCGGTAAAATGATCGGGAGTCTTAAAACCTAGGCATCGATGCTGTATAAAGCGATGGGAAAATTCACGCCCTTGACGTACAAGTCGCCTTAATAAAGAACCGCGACGGGAATAGCGAAAACGTCCAAATTTTGTGCGAATTTTCTTAATATTAAATCTTTGCTTCAAAAACTTTAAAATGGGAGATAGCCATAAACGCGTGTGCACGTGATGATGAGAATCAAAGTGACTGATGGGAAGTCCATGGTCTATAACTCTGGCTACTTGCGCATGCCATTCTCCTTGAATCGCACGCATAAGTCGTGGGGTCGGAAGTATAAATTTTCGAAAGCAAAATTGATTGCGCGGCGTTATCAAATGATGCTTTTTAAAAATCTCAATGGAAGTGAGCGGTTCAAATTGAGAAATGTTGAGATGAACACCAAAAGAACATTGCGGAAATTGCTTGGCCCGTTGGACTGCATCGAGAAAATGAGGACTGTTCGCCATTAAGGTGCTGCTCGAAATTTTCCCTAGCGCCATGAGCCGAAAAATCGCGTTATTACAAGCGCGCGAACATCCTAAATCGTCCCCATTAATAATGATATTTAACATACATAGATCCTTTTTATAACCTATTGATCTGCTCTACAAGGATGTGATTCCATGCATCGATATACTTTTACCTCCCCGTAGGTACTCCCTTAATGGCAATAACCTACCGCCCCTTCTTTATGATAATTTAAAACCATGCAACCCCCTTAAAAAGAAGCTTTAATACTCTTAAGCATCGCATTTTATTCTGCCTTAAGTAATAGATTTCACATAGCATGCGAGTAATATAAACGTACATCCGAACCCTAAAATGTGGTTTTACGGGTTTAAAAAGCAAGCATAAAAATGGACCTAAGAAGCGATGGCGTTGATGGGGATAAATGTACTCTTCGAAAACTTCGCGAAATCTTCCCCAATAGGTAATTTTTTCTTCACGTACCGTTAGTTTCCAGATCCAATTGGCGTAGCGCAAAAATCGCCGCAACGAGAAATAGTGAATAAACTGTTCATCTGACGCGTTTTGTTGGTAGTTTTCGAGCATGCATAGGCGCTTCACGAGGTATAACGCTACTTCGATGCGACGTTTTAAAGGATAGTGTTCCGATGTTGCGGCATAAAATTGCTGCTTATAGGTCTCTAATACTTCTCGAGGAGGATGACGATAGGCATAGCCTTTATAGTTGATCTCGGCAGAGCGTTTGGCAACGAGCATCGCTTGGTGAATAAAGAGAATGTCCTCGCCCCAATCCAATTTTTCGTCGAATCTGAGGTTTCGGATTGTCGATCGCAAAAATAGTCGACAGATAAAGTGCTGTACCATTGCCGTGCGCAAAGGTATTGCTTTTTGATATTGAACTTTAGTCCAATCGAAAAATGGAACGGGTTTCAGTTGGTCTATGGTTCGAAAATTGGTCACTCCGGAAACCACAATGTCTAAAGAAAATCTTTGAGCCATACCGACTAATATTTTAAAGTAGTCGGCCATAACTATGTCATCGGCGTCGATGAAGAGGATATATTTCCCTTGAGCCATTGCTAGACCAACATTGCGCGCCGCAGCAACACCGCAATTGCGTTTTAAATTAACAATCTTGATGCGTCGATCTCTAGCGGCATAGTGTTCCATAATGTGCAGCGTATCATCCGGAGAAGCGTCGTTGACGAGGATAAGCTCAAACTCACTTAGGCTTTGATCGAGAATGCTTTCAATACATGCCCGTAGGAATTGTGGCGGCTTTAGATAAATGGGGACGATGACCGACAATAACACAATGGATACCATTGTTTCCACGACGTAGGATTGTCAAAACTTATTCCTTGACTGAGAATTAAATGAAAGAACCTAGCTTTGCGCCGAGCAGATGAAATAAAACCTGAACCGTTACAGACCTTGCAAGCAATTATCGATTCTTTGACTTTTTTTGACGGCAAAGTCATACACAATTCGTGTGCATGACTTCGCTATAAAGGGAAATTGAGGAAAAATTCTGTCCCGTCATTTTGTCGCAGGATTGGAAAATTTATAATAAAAATGCATTTTTTTAGTTTTGCGGTTTGACTAAAAATTTACCTCCATATTATAGCGTCCTATGGATAGGGGAAAAAGAATCAAATGGAAGTTAGTATTTATGTTGCTAACGTTTTTATTATCGGGGTGTGGTACGACTACGCTGTTCAATAATTTGGAGGAAACAGAGATCAATGAAATGATCGCTATATTGAAACAATATGGCATTTCGACGACGAAGGTTATTGGTAAGGAAAGTTGCGCTCTGTTGATAGCCAATGAAAATTTTTCGACAGCCATCGATTTACTAGGTGCTCACGGCTATCCCCTACCTAAATATCAAACGCTAGGCGATGTCTTTAAAAAATCGGGCTTAGTTTCTTCACCGTTGGAGGAACGCGTGCGCTTCATGAATGCGCTTTCGGAAGGAATTGCGCTAACACTAAGTAAAATCCCTGGTGTATTGAAATCGCGGGTCCATGTTGTTTTACCGGAAAATGATCCCTATGCGGAAAAGATGGTTCCATCATCAGCGGCGGTTTTTCTCGCTTACCGCCAGGATTCCATGGTTGAGGATTATGTCCGTGAAATCAAGTACTTGGTGACCAACAGCATCGAGGGGCTAGAGTTTGACAAGGTTACGGTCTCGCTCTTTCCTGTGACACTGCCGCCTTTACCTAAAGCATTGGGGAAAAGCGATACCATGTGCTCTATCATAGGCATTGAAATGACTGAAGCCTCGAAAATGCAGTTTTTCATGTTATTAGGCGTATTAATTGCAATCATCATTATCTTACTTATTTCCATGCTCTGGATGGTGATGGTCGCCAATCGCAAGAAAAAAGAAAAAGAGATTAAGGTCGAAAATCTTGCTGAAGCAACAGACATGCCTCTAACAATGTCAGGGACCGCAGGGCAAAAAGAAGAATCTCTTGATTAATGAGGAATGGCTATGGAATCCAAAGCCTATATTTCCAATCTATTGAGCAGCGATACACGTCTATTTGCCGCGATTTACGGTTTCAACAATGATATGCTTGAGTATATGCATCCGGAATTTTTCCCGGACACCTCTATCGTCCAGTACTTGAAACCCCTCATGCAATCGCCAAGATACCGCGGGGAAGCTTTGAAATACCTACGCCAACGTTTGGGGATTGATAATTTGGGCTACTATAAATCTTGGGAAAAGCGTTATTGGTTATGTTTATTTTCGGCAGAGGAAATTCAAAAAATAATCTGCTATATAGGGGGCGTTTGTTTTTCGGAACAGATTCGCAAGATCATTTTAAGTCGTGAGCTTCTCAAATTGAAACAGGTGATAGGGCGCGATGCCTACCTATTTTCTATACGCAGTGCTCCCTTAATTTTAAGGGCAGCGCTGGCGGAGCGCTTTCAAATGAAGGGTAAAAACCTCTTGGAGCGCGTTTTAAATACGGGCAAGGCAATCATCGAGATGAGTTTGGCAAGGATACCTCGCGAAATTGCTCAGCGGTTCATGCTCAAATTTCCCAAAAATTTTGGGTGGAATTTTAACCATAATGTGGAAGATCCGCAGTACTATTTCGATTTCATACGCAAAGTCGTTAAACGGACAATTTACAGCAGCGATAATGTCGCTGTTTCCATGATTAAGGCTTAATTATGTTATACATTCGCAGAGAAAAACTTCAATTATTACCGGAAAAAAAGATACTCAAACAGGAAGATTACTGTGCTTATTTAGAGGCGGAAAAAGCCCTACAGTATGCCTATAGAGAAAAGGACCGCCTCATCCAACACGCGAGTCAGTTGTGCGATCAACTTGTGAGCGATGCTAATACCCAAGTGGCTGCACTTATCGAAACCGCTAACGGACAAGCTGATGCATTAATCGATGCGGCTAATGGAAACGCTGCCAAGGTTGTTGAAGAGGCTAATGAAAAAAGTAAGGCAATCCTAGATGAGGCCATGGCTAAACGCCAACAAATCTTTGAGGAAGCTAAAAAATACTACGAAAGCGAAGCTAAACGAGGCTATGAAAAGGGTTACGCTACAGGTAAGGCACAGATGACTCAGCAACTCATCGAAATTGCAGGAAAAAGTTCTAATGACTTCAAGCAATTAGAGAATAGCATTGTTAGTCTTGTCCTTAAAGCCCTACGGCGCATTATTGGTGATTTCGATCAAGGGGAATTGATTGTGCGTGTTGTTCGTCAGGCGCTGAAAATGGTTAAAAATCAACGGGAAGCGATTCTGAAAATTTCTCCTCAAGATTCACAGGCGGTTCGGGATCGTTTAAATGAGATTTTAGCCGATGGGTTTGTAGATTATCTGGAAATCACTCCAGATTCGCGGCTAGCGCCAGGGACTTGTATCTTAGAAACCGATATCGGCGTTATCGATGCAAGCCTAGAGGTACAACTTGAAGCTATCGAAAATGCATTTAAAGCGGCCGCATCTCAGCAGTCCCTCGATTTAAAGGATGAAAACGCTGCAGCAGCGTTTTCTGCAGCTGTCAACGCTGAAGCCACAAACCCTAATGCCACAGGAGAAGTGCAGGAGGATGGCGCTATGCCATCGAAAGATGCATAGGCGCGGTTTTAAGCAAAGTATGGGAGGAAAATTATGATCAAGGAAAGTGGGAAAGATGGAGCAATCAGCGGAGGAACGGTAGGAAAGGCAATTAAGGATTCGAATCCATTCAGCCGCGTTACTGTTTCCTTAGATCAGCTGCTCGAGGAAACGAAAACGGTTAACACTAAAGGCAAAGTATTGCAAGTCGTCGGGACTATCGTTAAAGCGATGGTTCCCAATGTGAAGATTGGCGAGCTTTGCATCCTACGTACCCCCTGGGAAGACACGGAAGTCTGGACCGAAGTTGTGGGTTTTGAGAAGCAAGCGGCGGTTTTAACGCCTCTTGGAGAATTGATGGGCGTCTCTTCGGCGACAGAGGTGATCCCTACAGGCGATGTGCATAAAGTGGGCGTTGGCGACGATTTACTGGGGCGCGTCGTCGATGGTTTAGGGCGTGTGACCAGCGATTCCGTTAAAGAAAAAGGGGAATTTATACCGGAGACGTTTTTTCCTGTCTATAATGATCCTCCAGCAGCGATGTCGCGGGCACCCATTTCTGTGCCTTTATCGCTAGGGGTTCGAGCGTTAGATGGTTTATTAACTTGTGGCGAAGGGCAACGTCTAGGAATTTTTGCTGCTGCCGGTGGAGGTAAAAGTACACTTCTAGCGCAGATCATCCGAAATACAGAAGCAGAAATTAGCGTACTCGCCCTTATCGGAGAACGTGGCCGTGAAGTACGCGAGTTTATTGAAAAGGACCTCGGACCAGAAGGAATGAAACGCGCTGTGCTGGTCATCGCCACATCAGAACGGTCGGCGATGGAGCGCCTTAAAGCAGCTTACGTGGCCACATCGATTGCGGAATATTTCCGCGATAAGAACAAAAAAGTTCTATTAATGATGGATTCGGTGACGCGTTTTGGTCGTGCTCAAAGGGAAATCGGATTAGCGGCTGGGGAACCTCCAGCGCGAAGGGGATTTCCCCCATCGGTGTTTGCGACGCTCCCCAAATTAATGGAGCGTGCGGGACAGTCGCCTAAAGGATCTATAACGGCACTCTATACGGTGCTTGTCGAAGGCGATGATATGACAGAACCCATTGCGGATGAAACTCGTTCCATCCTGGATGGCCATATTATTCTTTCGCGAAAATTAGGTTCGGCAAACCACTATCCTGCAATCGATATTCTTGCAAGCATTAGCCGATGTATGAGCGCGATTGTCGATGATGCCCATAAGGCTGCTGCAGGAAAATTACGCAATATCCTCGCTAAATACAGTGAAGTTGAACTTTTAGTGCGTATTGGAGAATACAAACGAGGTTCTGATGCAATCACGGATGAGGCTATCGACAGAATCGACGCGTGCAATAATTTTTTAAAACAGGGTCAAAAGGAGATCAACACTTTCGAAGAAACCGTACAAATGCTTAAAAAAGTCGTCGGCCTATAAATATGGCGAGGAAGTACGAGTTAGATGATTTGTTGCGGGTTCGAGAGATCCGCAAAGATCGTGCGGAGAAAAACCTTAAACGAGCTCAGCAGTTACTCAAAGAAGCGGAACAAGCTCTGGCGAAGGCAAAGCAAGAATTGGAAGCTTATAAGATCTTCGTCATCAAAGAGACGCAACGCCTCTACAATCAGGTTCTGAAAAAGAGTATCAATAAACGGGAAATCGATAATTTGCATTTCATGGTTAAGGAACTGCAAAATCGCATTTTCGACTATCAAAAGCGCGTTGAGGATGCAATATTAGCCTGTGACAAGGCGCGAGAAAATCTCGATCATTGCCGCGAGGAACTGCGTTTAGCAGAACGCAACATCGATAAAATCGAATCGATGAAAGATGTTTGGCGAGAACAAGTCAAAAAAGAAGAGGAAATGCAGGCAGATGCGGAAATGGAGGATTTCACAACAAAACCCAAAAATCAATAAAATTTTTCATAAAAAGGATAAAAATGAGTGAAGTAGAAATAGATACGAACTATGCAAATAGTCATACAAATCAAATGCTAGGTTTAGAGTATTCCCGGAACATCGAGAAAAATCAACCGAATGTCAGTGATGTGGCGGCTTTCCAATCTCTGCTTGGAGAACAAGTGGAGCGCGATAGAAAACAAAATCTAAAGAAGGAAATGAGCCAAGATCAGCCTCAACAGGAAATGCGGGGATCATCACCGACCTTTGACTCGCTCTTTAGAAGCGATGGGACGTTTTTTGCCGCCAATCCGTTCCGAAAAACGTCGACAAAAGTCAACGCCGTCGTCAGTGATGATCCAGAGATACAGTCGCAACATCTCGATCGCGATGTAGCCCCTGATAACGACTATCGGGAATCATGGTCGCCTTTGTCCAGTACCACCTTAAGAGGTCGCCTCCGCGAGGTTGATGAATTTGAAGGACCGTCGGTAATGCTTTCAGAAATGATCCAGAATGGGGCTACAGGGACTTCCACTGCTTCTATCGCCAAAGGGATCCATGCTCAAGGGGCAACCGAGATTCATATGAGATCCGCAGATGATGCGGCAGCGCTTTCAGAAACAATTCAGAACGCAACTACAAAGACTTCAGCCCTTGGCACTTCCATTACCAAGGATGGGCATTTTCAAGGGACGGATCTGGATCTGGAAAGTGGATCGGAAAACTCAGAACAACTTAAAGTGCCACAACAAATCGCCCCTCATAACGCTACTGAGCTTTCTAGAACGGGCAAAATCAACCGCGATGCTGCTGTGAATGAGTTTTATCAAGAGAAACAAGATGATGGGAGCGATGAAGCTAGCCATAAAATCAACGAAATAACGGCGGAATCCGTTCTTGAACAGTTTGCAGGTGATAAAATTCTAAATGCGCTCTTGCAAACCTCTGACGCTTCAATCACAACCGCTGCAGCTCAGGTGGCAAAAATTGGAGATGAAATCATCAAGTACATGATTGTACAGGCCGTCCGTGATGTTAAACAAGAAGTCATCATTACCTTTAAAGAGAATATTCTTCCTGGCACACAGGTGTCGCTCGTACGTGAAGGTACAGCCTTAAGCCTCAATTTTACCACCGCTGATGCCCAATCTTTGAATTTCCTAAACGCAAATTACGATGGATTATTTCACTATTTGCAGGAACAACTGAAAGATGTGACTTATATCGCTATTCATATAAAACAGGAAGAGGATGGTCTAATGAAACACAATCAGCCGAAACAACAACAATCACAAAACGAAGAAGAAAGTAATCATGAAAATCAGGACGAACACGCAGTTGCAAGTTGACAACCATTGAGTTTGCTTTTACGTAACGTATATTATTGGGGTCTTCATAGTTCAATGGATAGAACCGCGGTTTCCTAAACCGTTAATCCCAGTTCGAGTCTGGGTGGAGGCGCCAAATATTTTTTTGATTTATCGATTCTATTGCCCAAGAATGCAGTTCCTTGATTGCACAAAGTCTATATCGAACATATAGAGCCATGGATTTTGTCCTTAATCTGGAAAGAAAGCTTAAAAAGTTATGGATTGTTCTAACACACAGTCTATGGCATATTAACGATATCATAGGTATTTTCGAGCATCATCATGCGGAGTCTTGAACTTTGCTAAAACTTCTCAATATAGTTCATGGAGGTATCATCTGGCCGAAAACGTAAAGGGCATATTGGAGCGCATTGTTTTTCGCAATGAAGAGACATTTTTCTCCATTATGGAAATGCGAGCCACGGACAATGGACATCGAACTTTTACGGCATGTGGTAAAATTCCTGGTGTCAATTGCGGCGAAACGCTTATTCTCAGTGGTGAGTGGGTAGAACATCCCAAGTTTGGGCGACAATTTACGGTGGAATCTTTTTCAGCAGCGCTACCCGCGGACGTTCATGGTATTCGCAAGTACCTCAGCAGCGGTCTAATTCACGGGATAGGGAAAACTTACGCTGATAAAATCGTCGATTATTTTGGTGCGGATACTTTTACAGTCATCTCTACGGAATCGGCGCGCCTACGTGAAATTCCGGGCATTGGCCAGGAGCGCGCTAGGACGATTAAAGCCGCTTGGGATGAACAATATGCCCTGCGCGATATCATGATTTTTCTCCAGACCTATAACATTTCTTGCGCCTTATGCATGCGTTTATACAAAATCTACGGCCAAGAGGCAAAACGCATCCTTCAAGCGGATCCTTATCGCGTCGCCCGCGAGGTCGAAGGCATTGGTTTTAAAACTGCGGATAAAATCGCGCAAAATATCGGTATTCCCATGAATCACTACTCCAGGATCGATGCAGGAATCCTATTTACGTTTTCCAATCTCGAACTTCTAGGACATACGGCTTATCCGCGAGAAGCGTTTTTAAATCTAACCCGACAGCTTTTGGAAAGCCATGGAGAAACGCTGAATAGTACAAAAACGACCTTCGCCGAAAACGAGATTACTGAAGATCGTAAAAAAATCATTGAAACCGACGAAAAAATTATTGCCGATCGTCTCGATACGCTGATTCAGCTTAAAACAGTCAATGCGCTTGCCAATGGATTGATTCAGACAAGCTTCATGGCGAGCTGCGAAGCTTCTTTAGCGAAACACGTACATCGCCTACGTGTTGCGAAATCATCGCTTCCTCCTATTCTTCATGACCATGCTATGACTTGGGCTCAGCAACGGGAAGGATTCGCTTTCGCCGATGAACAGATCCGTGCCTTGCGTCAAGCACTCACCGAGAAATTATCCATCATTACCGGGGGGCCCGGTACCGGAAAAACGACCATCTTGCGCGCTTTAGTATCAATTTTAAGGACCAAAAATGTCAAAATTGGCCTTGCTGCTCCAACGGGGCGCGCTGCTCAAAAATTAACCGAAACGACAAGCATTGAGGCTAAAACCATTCATCGCCTTCTTCAGTTTAATCCCCAAATAGGTCAATTTGCCTTTAATCAGGAAAATCAACTTCCTTTGGACTTTATCATCGTCGATGAAGCCGGCATGTGTGACACACGACTTACCGTTTCTTTGTTTAATGCCCTACCCGATCACGCACACCTACTCTTAGTTGGCGATATTGATCAACTACCTTCCGTTGGTGCTGGAAATATTTTGTCTGACTTTATCGCTTCAAAGCAATTTTCGTTAACCTACCTCAAACAAATTTTTCGACAAGGCCAACAGAGCGAAATCATACAACTCGCCCACCAAATTATTAGCGGCAATGCTACATTTATTCCGAATGTGATACCCATAGAAGCCATTATTCCTGCCTATGATTTTGCCTTCATTCCCGTCGATTCCCCAATAATGTGCGCCCAAAAAATCGAGCAACTGTGCTCGTCCCTATTACCGTCAATATATGAAATCGATCCCATTAATGATATCCAAGTATTGACCCCACTTCATAAAGGGCACGGTGGTACAGAGCATTTAAATGAGAGATTACAAAATGCCTTTATTCGTAAGGAAAAGCAAATCCCGTGGTGTCATTTTCGCTTAGGCGACAAAGTAATCCAGCTGCGCAATAATTATGAGAAAAATATTTATAATGGCGATCTTGGAACAATCTACGATTTCGATAGCGATAAAAAGGTCATTTTCGTAAAGTTTAATGGCGAGTTCGTAGAACTGAAACACTCCGAACTTGGCGAAATCGCCCTTGCTTACGCCATCAGCATCCATAAATCTCAGGGGAGTGAATTTCCCATCGTTGTGATTCCACTTTTAACGCAACACTATATCATGCTTCAGCGTAACCTGATTTATACGGCAATTACTCGTGGGCGCCACAAAGTTTTCATTGTTGGCGATCCTAAAGCTTATACCATCGCCATAGGCAACAAAAAGAGCGCCCAACGCATCACGAATCTTTGCCCTTTATTAAAAGGGCTTCCCTGTTCTCTGAGGGAAGATTGCTTTGCTTCGGAAAGAGGACAATATCCTGAGGCGTAATCTAACGCTTTTTCAAGCATAACTATTCAAAGTTTGAAATGCAACGCCATTCATTCATAAAAAAAGGAAGGCAAATGCGATCGCACGCCTCCCTTTTTTTTTAAATCATTGTATCGGTAACATTGGTTTGTCCTACACTTCCGCCAAAGGCGTGCAGCTAACTGTTTTATCTGTTTTATAATTGATTTTTCTTTTTCGCTAAGCCCAGGACAT
>JAITAK010000027.1 GCA_031284165.1 Puniceicoccales bacterium | reverse complement strand
CATCGGTAAAGCCGCAAGCGACTAATCGTTGAGCTAGATCGCTATCGATACCTTGGATATTGTTGAGGCCAGCTGTTGCCTGTTGAATTTTTTTATTAAGATTTTTTTCGCTTTCGGATTCCGTTTTTTTGATATTAAGTTTCCAATTAATCAATCGGGAAGTAAGACGTGCGTTGAGGCCTCGTTTACCGATTGCGACGGCGAGATCTTGTTCACCGACTTCAAAATCGATCTGTCGATTTCCCTCATCGACACGCACATTACAAGGGATTGCAGGATGGATGGCCTCCTGAAGGAAAGCTATAGGGTCTTCAAAATAACGGATGACATCGACTTTTTCTCCTCCCAATTCCTTGACGATACTGCGAATGCGAATGCCGCGGGTACCGACGCATGAACCTACTGCATCGACCTTAGGGTCTCTACTAAAAACGGCAATTTTGGTGCGATAACCGGGTTCACGGGCCATGTTATAAATTTCTACCGTACCGTCGGCAATTTCGGCGACTTCGATTTCGAGGAGACGGCGTACAAAGCGGCTATGAGAACGGCTCAAGATAATTTCGGGGCCTCGAGGGGTTTGATCAATTTTAAGTAATAGGCCGCAAACGCGATCTCCGGGGGCATATTCTTCCCCGGGAATTTTCTCTCTATGAGGGAGGATGGCTTCCGCTTTACCGAGTTCCACATAAATATTTCCGGAATCTTGGCGAGAGACGATACCGCTAAGGATGTCGCCCACGGAGCTTTTAAAATCTTCGTATAATTTTTCCCGTTCGAAGTTACGGATGCCCTGAAAGATCGCTTGACGAGCGCCTTGAGCAGCGATACGCCCTAAGAGGGCGGGATCGATTTCCTTTTCGATGACATCACCGATATCCACATTAGGGTCAATTTCCTTAGCCCTAGAAACGTGAATTTGCGCTTGAGGATCGCTAATAGAATCGACGACTTCGAGGACAGACCAAGCCTGAAGGGCGCCTGTTTTAGGATTAATATCGATGCGGATATCAAAACCGGCACTCATCGTCTTTACAGCTGCAGAACGGATGGCACTAGTGATCGTTTGGATCATGTCACTACGGGATATGCCTTTTTCTTTCTCCATGTATTCGAGTACGGCTAAAATTTCGCTACCAGTTTTCATAATCATGTGAAGGACCGCGGATAAAAAAAGCGGAGACACGATCACTCCGCCAATCTAACCCCCTAAAATCCTCGATCGGCGATGAAATTAGAATAAATGAAGAGTACGTCAAGAAAAAATATCGTTAGGCAATTGAGAATGAAGCATTGAGATAGCGACATCGCCGTGCAGAAGGTTAAGAGGGGTCAATATGAGGTACGATGGACTACGGAACGCTCGCGACTGCAATTGTCGCAATATACGAACAAAGTTGCAGATGCTATCGAAATTAACCTTCGAACATTAAGTTTATTATATATTGTCAGAGTTATCTACACACAGAGCGACTAGACGCGAGTATTCCATTGAGATCATTTATTTCCATTTTAGATATTATATTTCTTTCTCATGACCTCGATGTCATTCACCTTTAATCTTTTTCCGAGGTCTGAATTGTTTATTAAGTTACGACTTGATATTTTTATAAGCTATAAAACTTAAGCCGCTGTCCCTAATCTGAACACCGACAATGGTTTTGGATTTATTTTGATAATCTTATTAGAACGTTATAGCTTTCGCTTTTTCCACCATTTGTCGCTGTGAAACTCGATCGGAGCTTTTTCATAATCTTTCCACGATTCTAACCCATACTCCGATTGCAGGATTTCGCTAAGCTTTTCATCTAAGCGTTTCGGAAACTCTGCTCCGCAAAACGGACAATATTTTATTGGCTCAAATCCACCGCATTCCCTTTTATTAAGAATTGCATATGTACGGATATTTGGAATATGAATAATAGGGGTTATGTATTCTTTTTCTCCTCCTTTTAGGAAATAACTCAAATTAATGCAAACTTCCTTAGCCAAATGTAAGTCTCGGTCGTATTTTATTTGCGCGTCTTGCCACTTTCTATTTTTTATGGAATCTATAGGGCCAAATTTATTTAAAAATTCATTAAGTTCTTTTTCATGCAGTTTACTATTTTCTAAATAACATGCCCAGCGATGTTTCTTCCAAAGTTTTTTTTCCGTTTTTATGCTATTTTTATAACCACTAACAAATTCATAATCATATGTGCACCTTAGTTCAACACCGTTCCATGGATCAAAGGATAAACAATATCCTTGTTTGCCGTGAAAATACATAGGAATTGAAAAATATTTATCTTCATCGTCATAATGTAATTGTAAGCTACTACAGTTATTGACTACCTTTAATAGGCACTCGCTAATATTTTCCATTCTATATTATTTAATAGGTTTTCTCTTTTGCTTGGCAATTTTTTCTACGCTTCCGGGAATTTCCTTTAAAGTTTCAGGATCACATTCAGCGTAAGGTTGCCAGCCTTTTCCGGTTTTCACATACTTTTCCAAATGAATTTTCCTCGACATATGAGCGCGGTCAAACCTATATAAGTCCTTACCATCAGTTCTCATTTCGCCTCCCCCAAAAGCCTCTTTCTTAATTACACCTATCTTTCTTTTCATTTCTGGACTGTCAACACTTTGAAGTTTTGCCCACGCTGCGCCTTCTTTGAATCCTGCAGTACCTTTTCTTTCTGTCTGCAGGGCTTTTGACGACGCTTCTGTTTTGGGAATGAGCTTTCCGCTGCCGCTGCTACCACCACCACCGCTGCCGCTGTTCTTGAGAGGTTGGGGGCGAGCAGCCTTGCTGAACATTACTTGGGGAAGCGTTGC
>JAITAK010000004.1 GCA_031284165.1 Puniceicoccales bacterium | reverse complement strand
AAGACGAAGGCATCCCCAATCTTAGGAGAGCGAAAATGATAGCTTACCTTGTCGACAAATAACATATCCCCTGACAAAACATCGAAATTAAAAATCGCTTCTCCAGCAGACTTTTGAATTCCGGTATCAAAATAACTAATTTTATCCTCATGATTCTTTCCAGGGACACTAATTTTGTGAAAATTTTTCGAAGATTGGCGACTAAAGAGCTCATTCCATGACTTCGCCTGAGGAAATAAAGTCGCTAATGCAACATCGTCAAACGAAAATTCTAGAGGAACGCGCAGGACCGTGTACTGAGTCCCAACAATAAACGTATACTCTCGCTCTTGGGATGGTAGTAGGCCAAAAAACTTTCGTGTGTCGACGACTTTGTAGTACAGAATACCGCCATAGGGTCCCGTTTTATCTTTCCGTGTAGTGATAGGAATCTGCAGCGTTCCGGTATCATTAGCTCGAGCGCTGTAATGAGAAGCGCCAAGGAATGCCCAACGCTTAAACTTTTCAAAAGTGCTCTTTTCGCCTTCAATTAATTCGAAGGTCATACCCGCATAGGTCGGCCACATGGAATTCGTCGGAATGCGAAAGGGCTGAAAGAAAAAAGCGCGCACCGCAAGCGCTAAAATCGCTGCAAATAGAAAAACTTCCGCATTTTCAACGAGTCCTGTCGTTGGATAAACGCCACCGCCTATCGATTTCAATAAGGCATCTATTTCATCGAAATTTTTGTTGGCTTCCTCAGGAGGCAAGGTCAACGCACCGCTGATACGTGATCGCGCCTCTATCAAAGTATTCCATTGTTCTTTGGTTAAAACGTCTTTTCGGTAATTCTCAATTCTTTCCGCAATACTCAATAAATATTTCGCTGCGGATTTAGTTTTATTTTTTTTAGAAAACATTATAGTATCCAATCATAAGGAAATTCTGACAACCGCTCGGGTCCGTGGGAACCGACCATAAATACATCTTCAATACGCACACCTCCTGCTTGAGGATAATAAAGCCCCGGTTCTATGGTGACAACTTCGCCAACCTGAAAAATATGATCGCAATCTCCTAAAAAAGGATGCTCATGAAGTTCTAAACCCACACCATGTCCCGTCGAATGAAAAAATCCTGTCCTATGCGTGGAAGCATAACCCATATCTTCAAATGCTTGCACATTATTTTTATGTATTTCTCTGGCGGTCTTCCCGGCGTGAAGATTGGCAATGGCTAAATTTTGAACATCTAGGACTGCTTGATACATCTTTTGTTGTTCCTTTGAAGGTTGTCCTTTAAGGAATGTGCGTGTCATGTCTCCATGATAACCACTTTCTATGAGACGGGGAAAAATATCGACAACAATGAATTCGTTTGCTCGCACCTTTCCGCTCCCACGATTATGGGGGAATGCTGCTTCTTGACCACAGGCAACGATAGTTCCTCGGGCAAGAGCCCCTCCTTCAAAGCATATCTTCTCAATTGCCGAACGTATGCGTTCCGACGTCAGCACTTCGCCATGATCATATAAAAACTCTCCAACAATCGTCGCATTGGCCAACATAGAGCGTACATGGGCAAAAGCACGGGCGGTAATCTCACAAGCCTTTCTAATCTGAGCGACTTCCGCAGCCGATTTTATGGAGCGTTCCGGTAAAAATTCCCCTTCAGTTACAGAAAATTTTATCCCACGCTCCTGAAGCTTTAAAATTAAATAAGCTGGAAAATTTTGGGGCAATAAAAATTCGTGGTGTGGAAATTTTTCTCCAATACACTGGATCAAATCCGGAATCTTGGGGTTGTCCTGTGCTGTAAAATCGCTAGCTAGTAATACTTCGTCAAATCCGGAATTTCGGCGCATTTCGTCAATTTCCAAGGCATTGGAAATCGCATAGCGTCGCCCTTCTGCTTCAAAAGCCAGAAAAGGATCATAAATCCACATGCGACTCCAGTAACGCAAATTCGCATCCTGCTCTGATGAAGCGTAGATCAGTCGTATACTCATAATGCGCTCCCAATTTCTTGAAGTAAAATCTTCGCCTTATCTTTCCAACAATCAGGAAAATTGCTATTCGCAAGTTTATGAAGAACGGCTTTAGCCCGATTCTGGTCACCGCGTTCGTAGATACTACTCCCTAAAAGCCATAACCCATGACCGCGAATTAATAAGGGATAGGCCTGCTCTTCGGCCACTTTAGATAAAAGCGCTTCCCCTTCCGACGTCAGTCCTAAATGAAGCAGTGCTGTTCCCTCTCCAATGGCCGCACGTCCTCCAAAAATATTTTTGCCTAAACCTGCGGCAGCTCGCTGATAATGATCAGCGGCTTGTTGATATTCCTTTCTTTGATAAGCCGCATCAGCCAGTTCTAAGAAAACAGTCCCTCCCAAAGGCGTGGAACAATATTTGCGCGCAAAATCTTCTCGATTTCCTCCATGAATTGCCTCTAAATAGGCCGATTTCATACGTTTCTCGCTAACATGATAACCAATGACTATCGCAATTGCAATTCCCGAAAGTACAAGAGCAAGTACAGCTATCGACATCAATGCACGAGCATGCTTGGAATAGAACATCCACAATTTATCGTCTAAATCTGCAGATTGAAAGGCATCGTTAAGTGTATTTTTACTAGAATCATTCACATTCATAGCGTATTTTGGTGTTTAAGAGGGGACTCGAACCCCTATGCCTTACGGCACTGCCGCCTGAAGACAGCGTGTCTACCAATTCCACCACTTAAACCGCAAGTCCATAAAATCAAAACTTCGTCAATTTTGTCAAGGAAATCAATGATGAAATCAAGGCTTTTCCTTATAATTATCCCTACCAAAGCGATCATGCGCGAATAATACGTGTCATATCCATCTGGCACTTACGATAGGTTGGAAACTACCGAAAGCTCAAAAGCTCACCCCGTTCTGTAGCATAAATACTTGCGTTGATGGTAAAGTTAGGGAATAGGTATCCCAGTGCAATTCGATAATTTTGGATTTGATATCGATGTTTCTCAAAAAAATCTTCCAAATTTTCGATATGTTCCGTTTTCCAATCGACGACGTGAAAGCAATGCCGCTGCCTTAATAGCAGATCCATGCGGCCTTCTAAAACACAGGTGCCTTTGGGAATAAAAAAGGGATATTCGACATAGATTTGTTCCGATGCCTTAATCAATGCCCAGAAGGAAGTATTTTGGATTAATTTTTCCACATCGCGTTGGGCAAGATTGACATCCGGGGAACTTTTAATGGCTGAATTCAAAAAAATAGCCATCGCTTTACTTTTTAAGGGACAGCGCTGCATCGTTTCATGCCACCAATTGCCATAGGCGATTGGATCTGCACAACGCCCTTGAAGTTCCGGGGTTGAGGTCAGTTCTGTTGGCGTCAATATTTTAAAATCATGGCCTTTATTCGATAGAGCGTACTTTATACTTACAGAGGATTCCTGAGGAAGTAGTATATCGTTACGGTGCGTACTCATCTGATTTTCACAAGATTGAAATTCAGGGAGATTGCGGATTAAATTTTTACTATTAGGCGCAGACTGTAGGAT
This sequence comes from Puniceicoccales bacterium, assembly GCA_031284165.1. Taxonomy (GTDB): domain Bacteria; phylum Verrucomicrobiota; class Verrucomicrobiia; order Opitutales; family LL51; genus LL51. The sequence goes on along the minus strand of JAITAK010000004.1, from coordinate 2,691 downwards.
GGACGACAGTGAATAAGTTTTAGCTTTAGGTTCGCTACCGTCATCGATAAAGATCGTTTGGCGTTTTTGCCGTGTCAATGCGACATATAAGAGCCTTTCACTATGATGGCTATAGTCATTGGGATGGTTCCATTGAGCATATTGGCGCTGGGTCAAAACCATCTGCCCTTGAACAATTTTGGGAAAAATGGGCAACGGAGGAGTTTGCTTACGATTAATAAAAGGCAGCAATACGACAGGCCATTCTAAACCTTTAGATTTATGAAAAGTATAAAGTTGCAAGGCATGCTGATTGACAACATCTGCATAAAAAATTTCCATAGATTGCTGCTTCAGGTAAGCAGAAAATTCGAGAACGGAAAAATAACTGGCGGCTTTTATACGCAATGTTTTTTCAATTTCATCGTTAAAGTCATTTTGAATCGCTTTTAATCGCCGCTTAAGTTGTAAACTTCGCGACAGAAAATCAACCCATTGAAGTGGTGATAAATGCTGATACTCATGAAACCATTGTTTTAATTGCCTTTCAATCAAAGTAATTTCAGGAATTTCGCTGCCCTGACGATATTGGGCAATGAGTACATCGGCAATGCCGAATATTTCCCGTAAAATTCCGGAAAATTCAAACGAATCTTTGGGATAAACGATTAGGTGCATGAGCGCCGAGATCCATGAAAACTCGCGGTATTCGCCATAAGTCTTTGTCGGAGAGTGAATTTGTGTCTTCACCGTTAAGGGTTGTTGGGCAAAAGATCCCTGAATTTCGAGTAGCCACGCTTTACGAGGACAAAGTATCGCAATGTCGCTCCATTGCCTTACTCCAAAGTACTCAGGGTTTTTATCTTTAAAGAAATTACTGAGAAATGTACATTCATCGACACTTTTATCAATGCTGATGCGCGACCAATTTTCGAAAACATTTTGATTAGGTTTTGGTGTATCCATACCGGAAGTGATCTCCGAGAAAGATACCTGGCCGTCGCCGCCATCTAGGATGTGGCGAAACGTTTGATTGAGGTTTTGCGCGATATGAGAACCGAAACGCAGGGTCACCGAAAATTGCAATCCTTCCATAACCCCTTTAGATATTAATATTTGGTGAATTTTTTGATAAAGCGTGATATCGGCTTGTTCCACATAGATCGATTGTTGTGGATCGCCGATCATACAATATCTTCCCGGGGCTGGTGGGTTTTGAAAGAAATCAAGACTACGCGTTTCAGAAGGTTGCGCAATGCCCAGTAATAACTGAAACTGCCATTGGTCTGTATCTTGAGCTTCATCGAGGATAACGTAATATTGGCGTAATAAAGAGCCACAATCTTCATTGTGCAGTAAATCGATGGACAACCTAATTAAATCGGAAAAAGTAAGGCGCTTTTGCTGCACTCGGAACGCCGCATAAGCGGTCGCCATGGACTTGAGATCTTGGGCACAAACTCTGGCATACCAATCTTCAAAAGGCGTAATAACATTTTCGTAGAGTGACAAAAATTCCTTAGCTTTCGTGGTTATCTTAGGGGGAGGAAAGGTTGGATGTCGAAGCCATATTTGGCAATAACGTTGACTTCTTAAAATATGGGTATTATTTTTTACAGCGTAGCGCAACAAAGGGATTCCATCGAGTAGTGGAGGCTGCAAAGAAACTTCGGGTGGAACATGCATTTCAGAGGCATATAAACTTCCCAAAAGGGCATATAGCTTTTCGTTATTCAGCAAGGTTGAAATCCTCGGAAAATTTAAAGGTATGCCATGCGATGAATGTAAAAAGGCCTCCCATAAACTTCTTTCATTTTGTTCAATCTGAAAGTCGGGGGCGAGCCCGATACAATGCCCATAATTGCGCAAAAGTTTATCCGCAAAGGCGTGAATTGTTCCGAAAAAAATGCATTTAAAATCAGATAGATCGCTATGGGTGCTTTGTAGTTCGTATAAGGTACGCTGTTGTAATTCTGCAGCTGCTTTTTGTGTATAAGTAACGATAACCAATTGATCTAGAGGAATCGCTTTTGTACGGATTATAGAAGCAATTTTTTTCGTAATTGCCGTTGTTTTTCCAACACCTGCCGAAGCGATGACCGAAAAATTTTTATCGTGTTCGTTGATAAAACGCCACCGCATCGATTGATCGCTAAGTTCCATATTTTTAACTACGCCCTGATCGGAAAATTGATAGCACTTAACACCTATAAAGCCATCTTTTATTTTCCCTGAGAACCGCAAGGCAGGGAAATGACTATTTAAGAAGTCATTTTTCTTCTTTTACGGCAAAGGAGGCCAAGACGTCGCCAACGTTTTGCGGAATTTTTAGAGAAATTTTAGCCCTAAAGCTTATCTTAAGTATTAAGAATAAAGAATAAACAAGTTTAAGTCAGGACGCCAGCGTTTTGAAGTATTGCAATAAAATCTTCCACATGTTTATTTTCAGGAATAATGCGTGCTTCGCCGCAATCCGCCCAAACCCTTTCCACTAAATTTCTCGCTAACGAGTTTTTAGCGATGCGTCGCAATGCCCGTTCCATATCTTCGTCATCGACGAACCGCTCCATCAAACTTTTGATTTGACCCACAATTTCACCTTCAAATCGTCCTTTTTCTAGACCTTCACGGCGACCAATTTCAATGCCTTCGTGGAGACCTTGATGATGATTGGCAGCAATCATAGTACTATATTGACTAATATCCAAGGCT
>JAITAK010000026.1 GCA_031284165.1 Puniceicoccales bacterium | reverse complement strand
ATTCGGATTAGCTGCTTGTACTTGTATTGACGAACCAGTTGCTTTCTCTGTTCCTTCAGGACCGGATATATTCAGCAACTGACCATTTCCACTTACTCTTTCTATGCTCATATCTATTTCCTTTTTTAATTTGATTGTTTACGAAAGAAAATAATTAAAATTTATATAATTACAACTAAAAAAATGTTAAAATATTGGAGAAGTAAAATTGGCCAATATCTTTCTAGAAACTCTACTCTTTAAGGAAAGAGGGTCTAAGAGGGAAAATGCAGAGGTATTTTGGATTTTTAGGGCGTCGCTCGATGCAGATGGTGCCACGGAAGAATGGCAGGGAGCTTGACTGAAGGAAGAGAAGTGAGAGCTTTGAGAAAAATTCCGAAAATTCACGAATGGGCCGCCACAAAAGTGAGTATACCGCAACGTTAAGGCGTATGCAATAGCAGAAAGTATATATGAGCGCTAATCAGGTACGCCGCATTAAAAAGCTGGTTTTAAAAAAGAAAACTGGAAGATCTTAAATTAATTGTAATTATAATGAAGTGGTAATTTCGCAGAGTGAATTGTTATCCTTCCTAACCGCGAAAAATTCTAGGCCCCATGATCGTTTGGGCATGCATCTGTGGAAAAAAAATAGCGAAAAACAAATTGTTGTTCGCGCATTTCTAGCCGATGTGTATCGTTGTTTTGTCGTCGATTGTCTTACTCAAGAATGCTATCCTATGCAAAAACTTCACGCATCGGGATTTTTTGAAGCCTTGATCCGCAGATCTGATTTGTTTAAGTATCAGTTGCAAAGCGAGAATTTTCATGGCTGTAGGAAGACTTTTTTTGATCCTTATGCCTTTCTTCCTACGGTTTCGGCTTTCGACCAATACCTCTTCAATGAGGGTAAACATAGGAAAATTTATGAAAAATTAGGCGCTCATATTATTTCTATAGAAGACGTTGAAGGGACGGCATTTTGTGTTTGGGCTCCCAACGCACAGCGCGTTTCTGTTGTTGGCGATTTTAATCATTGGGATGGCCATTATGGGTTGATGCGCACGCTGGGATCCTCCGGTTTATGGGAATTGTTCATTCCTCAAAACTTGGCCAATTGTCCCTATAAATATGAAATTATCGGTGCCGATGGCCATCTCCGCCTCAAAAGCGATCCTTACGCCAATTACTTCGAAGGCTATCCTAATCATGCTTCTATCGTGGTCGACAACACGCTTCCTTTTCAGTGGAATGATCAAGCTTGGTTGAAAAAAATGGAAGATTTTCGTTCCGATGCCCTATCCATTTACGAAGTACACAGCGAGTCCTGGAGAAAAATGACTCAGAGCCAAAATCGAACGCTCAATTATCGAGAATTGGCCCATGAATTATGCGATTATGTCTGCGATATGGGCTTTACTCATGTGGAATTAATGCCTCTGAGCGAATATCCATTCCTTGGTTCTTGGGGTTATCAAGTGACGGGATTTTTTGCGCCTACTCATCGCTATGGAACACCCAATGATTTGCGTTACTTTGTCGATCAATGCCATCAAAGGGGGATTGGAGTAATTTTGGACTGGGTTCCCGCACATTTTCCCAAAGATCCTTTTGCATTGGAATTTTTTGATGGGACGCATCTTTACGAGCATGCAGATCCGCGACAAGGGATGCATCGAGATTGGGAAACGCTCATTTTTAATTACGGACGCTGTGAGGTGCGCAATTTTTTAATTGGAAGCGCACTGTACTGGCTAGATCAGTTTCACATGGATGGGATTCGCATCGACGCCGTTGCGTCCATGCTTTATCTCGACTATTCGCGGAAGCCAGACGACTGGATTCCCAACCGCTATGGTGGCCACGAGAATATTGAAGCCATCGAATTTTTGAAGGAACTCAACGATGCAATTCATGAAAATTTTCCTAGAGCAATAACCATTGCAGAGGAATCTACCGCTTTTGGAGGCGTGACGCGGCCAACCTGTGATCATGGATTAGGTTTCGATATGAAGTGGAATATGGGATGGATGCACGACACGCTGAGTTATTTTTCACGTCCGCCCATTTTTCGGAAATTTCACCACAATCAATTGACTTTTGGGATGCTCTACCAGTACTCCGAGCGCTTTATGCTTGCCCTATCTCACGACGAGGTTGTCCACGGGAAGGGTTCGCTGATACACAAGATGCCCGGCAGCGATATGCGGGAAAAATCTAAGAACTTACGCGCATTATATGGATTCATGTGGGGTTGGCCCGGAAAGAAATTACTTTTCATGGGCGACGAATTTGGTCAATCGAATGAATGGGATTACGAGCGAGGTTTAGATTGGCATCTGCTGCAATATGCAGATCACTGGGGTATACAGCGTTGGGTCAAGGATCTCAACAACTTATATCGGAGGGAGTATTTTTTAGGACAATTGGACTTTGATCCTCGGGGATTTTCCTGGGTTATTGTCGATGATCAAGATCACAGCGTATTTGCTTTTTTACGTCGTGGTCAAGAAGGGGAATGTTTGCTTGTGATTTGCAATTTGACGCCCATCGCACGCGAAAATTATAGAGTGGGCGTACCGTACAAAGGCCATTGGAAGGAGGTCCTCAACAGCGATGCAGCATTTTATAGCGGCGATGGGATAGGAAATTTAGGGGGATGTGTTAGTCAGGAAGGGATATTTCACGGTTATGAGCATCATCTCACGCTCACTCTTCCGGGACTGAGTGTTTTATATTTTATCTTCGACGGTTTAGGGAAATTTCTGAGATAAGTGGCGGCCGCGTTTTGCCAGCGCCAGCTATTCACGGCCGTGATTGCTAGATGCTAGATTTATGATTTCCCGCAACTTCGAATGGGCCTTACAGCGGAAATATTTTCCATGATTTTGCCCTTAATTAATTTCTTCTTTCTCTTTTTCTGCGATCTTTTTTAATTCTTTTGTAATTTGTTCAAAGGATGCGCCATTCGATTTTTTTATTTCTTCTTTTATTATCTCTTTGCCTTTACCGGATTTTTGGATCTCGTTGGTCTTTACTGTTTTCCAAGCTTTTGTGATCTCTTCTCGATTTTTGACGATGAGATTGAGTGTAGGATTTTTCTTATATTCATCAATAACGTCCTTGAGTGTTTTTTTGGCCTCTTCGACTTTCTCTTCTTTTTCTTTCTCTTTTTCTGCGATCTTTTTTAATTCTTTTGTAATTTGTCCAAAGGACGCGTCATTCGATTTTTTTATTTCTTCTTTTATTATCTCTTTGCCTTTACCGGACTTTCGGATCCTATTGGTCGCTACCATTTTCCAAGCTTCCATGATACTTTTTTGCTTTTCTGAATCATAATTACTGAGATCTAGTTCGGGCTTCTCTTTATATTGATTGATGATCTCCTTAAGTATTGCTTTGGCTGCAGCTTTGGCTGCATCTCTTTTAAGTTGTTCTGTGACTCGTTCAAAGGACACGCTATCCAATTTTTTTATTTCTTTTTCTTTTTCTTTTTTTTCACTGAATTTTTGGGATTTTTGGATTGCATCGGTCTTTAGTATTTTCCAAGCTTCTACGATATTTGCTTGCCATTCTGGGCTGTAAATAGTACTGGCGTTAAATTGAGGACTCTTTATATATAGGTTGATGGTCTCCGTGAGTACTGCTTTGGCTGCATCTTGTTTAAGTTGTTTTGTGACTTGTTCAAAAGACATGTTCTTCAACTTTGCTATTGCTTCTTCTTGGTTGGATTCAGGGAAAATTTTGATCTCATTGGTCCTTGCTGCTTTCCAAGCTTTTTCAATCTCTTCTTTATCTTCTAACGAATAATAAGTATTGGGATCGAATTTAATAAAATCCAGTCTATATTGGTCAGTAACGTTCGGGAGTACTTTCTTTGCTGCTTGGGCTGCATCTTGTTTAAGTTGTTCTATAATGGTATTAAAATTTGTGTCAGAGTTTGTGTTGTCTAAACTTTTTATTGCTTCTTCTTTGTTGGTTCTATTAGAGTTTTGGATCTCGCTGGTCTTTACTATTTTCCAAGCTTCTATGATCTTTTGCTTTTGGGTGGTGGGATCGAATCCAGGATTTTTCTTATATTCGTTAATAACGTCCTTGAGTATTGTATTGGCTTCAGTTATTGCGGTTCGGGCGGCTTGGGCGGCATCTTTTTCTACTTGTTTTTTGATATCTTGTAAGGACATTTTTTCCCCTGTTGCAATTTCCCAGGCTCTTTCAATATTCTTAGTATTCTTGTCAGAAGGAATTTCGTTATTAACATTAAGATCGTTAACAACCTTTTCAACTACATTTTTCATACAATTCTTAAACTTCTCAAGCATCTGACCTCCTGAGGCGGTTGATGGCATCTGGCCTCCTGAGGCGGTTGATGGCATCTGACCTCCTGGGGCGGTTGATGGCCAATAGGCCTCGCATTCTTGACAACTGAAGCCCAAGTCTTCCATACTCAAGTAACTTATCTTTTTCTCTATGTTAGCGCTCCGATTGTATGTGGTATGATGTGAATTCCATTGGTTTAATAAATCTTCAATCGTTTCATCATCTTTTTTTTCTATAGCAAAATCTTTTATCATCTTCTTGTCTGGCTTAAAAAATACAGTGCTTACATAGTTACCGTTTTCATCTTTCTTAGAAGTGCACACATAATGGATAGGCTGTTCGTTGTATTTAACCGTAACCGTTGGCCATTGCATTTTATTGTCTGTCTCGTCTAGAATTTGGAATGTTGCCAAAGTGCCCTGAGGTAACATTTGTTTCAATATATCTTCTGATAGTCCAAATCGTACAGAAGCTCTAGCAATACAGGCATCACAGGCCATCTCTCGAACCTTGGCATGAATATTGTCTTTAATGCTTTTTGGGACGTCCACGTTAGCATAAGTATTCTTTATTTGGATTCCAATTTCCTTCTTTAGTTGTTCAATTTCCTTCTTTAGTTGTTCGTCTACTTTAGAGTTAGAGCTTCCCAGCACCTTGAAAGCTCCCTCTATAATCCCTTCCTTTTCTTCTAAGGATAATTGAGAGCCCTGCACCTTTTGGAAATTTTTCTTCACGATCTCTAGCTTTTTTTCTAAGGATATAGGGCTCCTCAGCGCCTCCTTGAAACTTTTCTTTGCTCTATTTCGCGTTTTTAGTTCCTTCAAACGCTTCGAAACTTCTTCTGAGCTGATTGTATTCAAAGTGAATTGTCGAGAGATTTGCTGAGACTTTAAATTTGGACTGCTATCTAAACCGAGTAATGTGAGTACATTGGGATTCAGATCGCCATCTGATTCGAAATTTGGCTCGCTTGCACTCGAAGTGAATTTTTGAGAGGTTTCTGAAGAGATTTGTCGATTCCCTATAGATGTCGAATCTTTTAGCTTAGCCTGCCTACTAATAGTAATCTCAACTTCCTCCTGGAAATTATTGCCTTTCTTTTGAGCTTTAACTGTATATTCTTTTCCTTTGACTTTAATCGTTCCTTGTGCTGTTTTATTTGCACTCGACGACTCTGCCGCATTCTTAGCCAAGTTTGCGATCATTTTGCTAGCATCTGAGAAATGTTGAAAAGAATTTTGTGAATTATTTATGTTACTCATAATTATGATGAGAATTATGAGAATTATTTACAATAAGGCAAGCAACTTTTTAATATTTTTATATCAAACATCGCCGACTAAATTCTAAATCGGCTGTTATTGAGAATAGATACGTATTAATGGAAACCATATTCTATGGCGATAATCTACAAAAATGCAAACAATTTTAGAGGGTTTCTATTGACATTACTGACTAAACTCCAAAATCATCTGCAGTCGTTAGAAAAGGGCATACACACTAATGGAATTGAAAGATACATTGAATTTACCACAAACAGGCTTTCCTATGCGTGCAAATCTTGTCGAACGCGAGCCTATACGTGTCGCGCATTGGCAAACTATCCATTTGTATCAACAAATTCAAAGGAAAAATGCCCAGGGTCCCCGTTTTGTTCTACATGACGGCCCACCGTTTACGAACGGTGATGTGCATATCGGCACCGCATTAAATAAAATTTTAAAGGATATCGTCCTGCGCTATAAATCTATGCGCGGTTATCGCACTCCATTGATTCCCGGTTGGGATTGTCATGGCTTGCCTATTGAACATAAGGTCTCGAAAACACTCCAGGAACATAAACGGGATTTGTCGACGAGCGCTTTGCGCGAAGAATGCTCTAACTTTTCCAAAAGTTTTATGGAAAAACAGCGAAAGCAATTTTTGCGCCTCGGCGTCCTTGCGGATTGGGAACGAGAATATAAAACAATGGATCCATCGTATGAAGCTTCGATCTTGGAGGTTTTAGCACAATTTGTCGAGGAAGGTCGGGTTTATCGCGGCAAAAAACCTGTCCATTGGTCCATTCCCTGTAAAACGGCCCTCGCTGAGGCAGAAATCGAATATAAAGAACACACTAGCCCTTCTATTTTCGTGAAGTTTCCTGTCGCGGAAAGAAATTTATCTTTTTTTGCCCCTGAGCGTTTAGTTTCCATGGTCATCTGGACGACGACGCCCTGGACCTTGCCCTCAAATTTAGCTATTGCCGTCCATCCCAAAGTAGACTACGTTTTACTTAAAGCCGGAAATGAGTCCTTTATCATTGCAGCAGCGCGCGTTCAGGAATTCGTCAACCAATGCGCTTTAGAACACTTCGAAATTACAAAACATTTTCTCGGTGCCGATTTCGAAAATTTAGCGGCTAGGCATCCCTTGATTCAGCGGGACAGTCCTATTGTTTTTGCGGATTACGTTACCACGGACGTCGGGACGGGTTGTGTCCATACAGCACCAGGTCACGGTTTAGAAGATTACGTTACCGGCTTGAAATATAAGTTGCCACCCTACTGCCCTATCGATGATGAGGGTTGCTACGTCAATGATGGCCAAATACCTGCGGTTTTTGTAGGCGCAAGCGTGTTGGATGTCCATGGACGTTGTAAGGCTAATGAAATCGTTATCGATCAATTGAAAAAGGTAAACGCTTTGCTGGCTGTTGATCAGTGCGTACATCAATACCCTCATTGCTGGCGTTCTAAAACGCCTATTATTTTTCGCGCTATGGATCAGTGGTTCATCGCTTTGGACAAAGATGGATTGCGAGAACGCGTTCAGCAGGCTATCGGACAAGTGAAATGGATCCCAGAATACGGTGAACATCGTATCCGCGGTTCCGTGGCGGCCCGTCCTGATTGGTGTATCAGTCGGCAACGCTCTTGGGGAGTACCGCTGCCCGTGTTTTTCGACGAAGAAAACAACGCACTGCTCGACGCTGCCGTCAGTCGCGGACTTGCAAAAAAATTTGAGCAATGGGGTTCCAATTTTTGGTTCGATCATTCTGCAGCGGAAATTTTAGAGGGTATTCCTTTGCCAGAGCATTTTAAAGGCAAAGTACTCAAAAAAGGCAACGATACACTGGACGTTTGGATCGATTCCGGCGTGAGCCATAATGCGGTACTGAAGCAATGGGAACAATTGTCCTTTCCCGCTGATTTATATCTGGAAGGAAGCGATCAACATCGCGGTTGGTTCCAATCAGCACTGTGGACGAGTGTGGTCGTCAATCACGGTAAGGCTCCTTATAAAACCGTGCTTACTCATGGATTTATTGTCGGGGAAGATGGGAAAAAGATTTCCAAAAGCGATGGAAAACCACAAACAGCAGACGATTATGTCAATAAATTTGGAGCCGATGTGGTTCGTCTCTGGATCGCATCGGAAGATTTTAAGGCAGATATTCCGGTGTCGGAAGATATTTTGACCCACGTCACCGGAACTTATCGTACCATACGCAATACACTGCGTTTCCAATTGGGTAATTTATATGACTTTAATGAATCGAAACAGGCTGTGCCACAACAGGAAATGACCCCTATCGATCGGTGGATATTGCAAAAATTAAAAAAAATCATCCAACAATGTACGGAAGCCTATGAAATTTATGATTTCCATCGCGTCTATCAGCTTATCAATCGCTTCTGCTCCGTCGAATTGTCAGCAACCTATCATGATATCCTTAAAGATCGTCTCTATACTTATGCACCTTATTGGAAAGAACGCCGCGCTTCACAGACAGCTATAGCGCTGATTTTTAAAATACTTGTCCGCTTGTTGGCCCCTATCTTAACCTTTACCGCTGATGAGGCTATGGCGTATTTTTGGTACAATCAGGAATATGGAGAAGCAAATTCCGTTCACCTCATGGATTGGCCAGATTTAACCGAAATCGAAGACTTCGAAACTTTCGGAGAAATCGATGCTATCATTCAATTTCGTGAGAAAGTTCACGAAAAATTAGAGGCTTTGCGGCGGGATAAAATTATTGGCCAGTCTTTGGACGCTAAGGTCACCATCCGTGGGGAAGGCGATATTTTCGATATTTTAAAAAAATACACAGATCAATTGGAGGAATTTTTCATTGTTTCTCAGGTCGAATTAGAAGAAAGGGCGGGAGATATTGAGGTGGAAGCCGCGCTTTGTCCTTGGGAACGCTGCCAGCGCAGTTGGCGTCGCGTCCCTCACTGTGTCGATTATAGGGAATTTAAAAATATTTCCGAACGCTGTAAACGGGTACTTGAAGAAAAATTTTCGGGAAAATATGAGTAAGGTTGAAAATGAAAAAAGTAATACCCATGCGCTGCTTAAGGCCTTGAAAAATCGAAAAAAACAAATCGATATTTCATCCAATGTGGATGTCCCTTATTTTTCAATGGAGGATGTTCGCCGCGTCTTGCGAGAACGGGAAAATGAACAGCGAGAAAATGAAAATCGTGTCAAAATTCAAAATAAACAGAAATTAATTGAAAAAGTACTCGTTGAGAATAAAAATGTTGTCGTTTCTCCTGCAGGAATTGCAGATATTTTGGGCTTCAATCCGATCGCTAAAACCGCTTCACCAGAAAGCGAGGAAAATAGTGTAGAAAAGAATATAGAAGATCAATATAAAAAATATTATGCTAAACTTTTGCAACTTAAAGCACTCCTAGATCATAAACTAAGTGTAGTGCCCACGGAAATTGAGTTCGCTTGGAGTATGCTGAAGAATGAAGTCGACGCCGAAAAAGAAGTCCAAGATGCTATTCAACGTATCTTAAATAAAACCTACGGTATTTGCGAAATTACCGGGGAGAAAATTGCCGAAGAACGTTTAGACGCTGTCCCTTTTACACGCTACTCCGTTACGGGACAGAGAGAATATGAATGGCAAGCCACCTTGAAAAAGGAAAAACAGGCACATCTTTTATTTGCTGATAAAACGGAAGACGTTTTCAATACTTCCTATGATGAACAGGAAGAAGAATAAAATTATTTTCGCCTGTACTTTCGTTATAGTTTTACTTTTGGACCAGGGATCCAAGTATTTAGCGGAGACTTATTTACAAGCGCAAAACAGTGATTTCGGTTTAGGTCTTGGTTTTTCCCTGGCTCATAACACAGGTTGCGCGTGGGGTTTTTTTCGCAATAGTGCGTTTTTCTTGGCCCTTGCAGGAATCGTTGCTTTAGGTATTATTTTTTGGAAACGGCACTTATTTAATATTTATCAACGACCTATTGCCTTTAGTTTACTTTTAGCCGGAACGCTAGGCAATGTCATCGATCGTATTTGTTACGGTTTCGTCATCGATTTTATCGATATAGATCTACAAATTTACCGTTGGCCTACTTTTAACATCGCCGATTTGGTATTATGTATTTCTGTAATCACTTTATTGATAACGAATCGATGAATTGTAATGTCGCTTTAAGTATTATTTTTGGGAAACGGCATTTATTTAATATTTATCAACAATCCATCGCATTTGATTTATTTTTGGCCAGAATGACAGGAAATGTCGTTGATCGTGTTTGTTACGGTTTCATCATTAATTTTATCGGCATGGCGCAAGCTCTACAGATTGGTCGCTGGTCCACTTTGAATATTGCTAATTTGGTATTGTGTATTTCTATAATCACTTTATTAATAATAAATCGATGAATTATAATTTGTAAAACAATGAAAGGGCTTGACAGTGAGAAAAAGACAAGCTAAATTTCTTACAGTGGGGGATTTATATGTTAAAAATTTTTTTCGCCACAGCTATTGGAAATTATCTTTCCTGATGTTGTCCTTTAATTTAGGAGGGTGTAAAAATTTTCAGGGACCGGTTTATAGGGACCCATCATTTGAACAATGGCCGTTCGATGAACCTCTAAGGATAACCGATGCTCAAAACTTAGCTTCTAAAACAGGGCAAAACGAAGAGTATTTCGTCGGTGGAGTTTCTAGGACGAATCATGCGCAAACCATGATTTCCAATGGAGAGCAAAGCAAACGATATTCTTTGGGTGGAGTTTCTAAAGTGAACGATCACCAAACCTCAGCTTCTAAAGCAGGACAAAATGAGCAATATTCCTCCGATAGAATTCCCGGAGTCAACGATAAACAAAATCCAGCTTCCGTGGAAGAACGAAGTGAACGACATCAGCTCGACGAAAGCGTTAGTGTCGAAAAGGCAGAATCTTTAAGTAACAATTCAAAAGACGTCGCTGAAAATGGCCAAACATCGCCCTCGCCATCCGTTGAAGAAAATGTGCCTGCGGCTCATGCGCTCGATCTCTATGCAGCACTCGATTTAGCCTTCAGGCATAATCCTACGACAAAAATCGCCTGGCATCAGGTCGTCGCCGCTGCTGCACAAAACGTAAAAACTAAAAGCGTCCTTTATCCCCGCGTGGGTGTCAGTCTCAATGCTGCTCGCGCAGAACAAATCGCAGGAACGAATCGCGATGGTCGTCATCTATCCACGTCCATCAGTAATGTAATTTTTCCACAAATCGATATTACCTATGCTCTATTCAAATTTGGCGCTCATCGAGAAGCCTCTTTGGCTGCATTAGGAGCCCTAAAAGCCGCTAATTTTCAGTGGAATCAGAGCCTTCAGGATGTAGCCTATAAAGTATCGCTAGCCTATTTTTTTCTCGATTCAGCCATGGCTACTGTGCGTGCCAATGAACAGAATTTGGAAGATACCCAAATTGCCTTAGATGCTGCTGAAAATCGCTATAAATCCGGCCTTACGAATAAGCAGGACCTCCTTAAAGCCCAAGCAGCTCACAGTGCGGCAGTTTTTAACTTTGAACATTCCCGATCTACTGTAGAGGCTGCACGGGCTCAACTCGCCCGTGTCATCGGAATTGCCGTTGATGAGCAATTGTATATCGTGGAGAGCGGAGAGCCGTCTATACCTAATATGGATCATATGGAACATTGCATTAGCAGCGCTTTAGCTACGCGTCAGGACTTACAGGCACAACGAGAAATTCTGCGATCTAAAGAACATGCATGGCATTCAAAAAAATATGACCGTTATCCAGAAGTCGTTGCCGGTCTATCGGCCTCGCGAAAAAAATTTAAGAGTACTCCTGGAATGTATAATAATTTTGAAGCTTATATCGGTCTAAAATGGGACCTGTTTGATGGATTTTCGAAGATGAGTGATCAGATCATGGCTCGAGAAGAAATGAAGATTGCGTATCGACAATTGCAGGCTAAAACCTTGGATATTCGGAGTCAGGTTTGGGAATATTTTTACGCCCTAAAGTCGGCAATCCGTAAATTGGATGCCGCTAAAGAAGCAGAAGGTTATGCCCAGGAAGCTTTTAATTGTATTAAAGAAGCCTATAATAGCGGATTAAATTCGTTTACAGATTTGCTTGTCGCTCAGAATGCACTTTCCGTAGCCAGGAATAAGTTGGTTTGCGCCAGGAATGATTTAGCGGTAGGTTGGGTGCATCTGGCCTACTATGCAGGGAAGATTTTGGAGCAATAAATTAAAAAGAGTAGGAATATGTGCCCATTAAAGTTGATGATAAGAAATTTTTTCGTTTTAGGTTTCATTTTGATCGCAGGATGCGGGAAAAAAGCCGTTGAACCTCAAAAAGGACGCCCTCCAGTCCCCGTAGTGGTTGCCAAAGGAGTGCGTCGAGATATCCCCGTCACTATTGGAACGATTGGTCGCTGTCGCGCCTATAGCGAGGTCGATGTCGTCGCTCAGGTCAATGGCGAGATCCTTTCTATTAATTTTGATGAAGGGGCATCGGTTCAGGAAGGCCAAGCCTTGTTTTCCATTGATGATCGCAAATATGCAGCCAATTTAAAATCCGCGGAGGCAGAACTCGATCGTCATCGGGCGCAACTTTCTATCGATCAGGTCCAGCAAGAACGCTCCCAAGCATTGATTCATAAGGACTATATCTCTAAGCAAGAATTTGAAACCTATTCTACACGTGTTGAGCAAGATCGAGCTAACGTCGCTGCCGCAGAAGCGGCCATTATTCGCGCAAAAGTAGATTGGGAACACTGTTCTATTAAGGCGCCCATTAGTGGATGGGTCGGCAAGCGCTTCGTCGATCGCGGAGCAGTGGTCAACCCCTCGCAATCTTTGGTTACCGTACGCCGAATGTCGCCGTTGTCCGTCGATTTCTTTGTTTCGGAGAATGATTTTCCTAAACTCAGGCAACAGTTTCAGGAGCATGACCATCAACTGAATCTCGACATAGCGCTTATTGCCGACAAAGGTACGAAAGCAAAAGGGGTTTTAAAGTTTTTAGATAACAAGATTGACTACGAAAGCGGAATGATCCATCTGCGTGGTGAATTTGAGAATGGCGACTATAAATTTTGGCCAGGAAATACGGTTAGCGTATCCATCGAGTTAGAACTGTTAAAAGGAGCGCTAGTCGTTCCTGTGGAAAGCATTAAAGTAGATAATCGAGGGAGAACCTACTTGTACCAGGTTAAAGAGGATGAAACTTCAGCAACGAAGTATAAAGCCGTACAGATCTTTCCGGAAATTGGTTTCCAAAACGAATCGTTTGCAGTTATCCGATCGGGGATTAATGAGGGCGATACAATAATTTTGCGCGGAAATATGTTATTAGGGGCGGGTTCTGATGTGATTCCCATGCCCGATGGAGCGTCGGGTGGATTTCCAGGAGGAGCTACGGATAGCGCAGGAGGAGTACCTAATGGGCATTCTTGAAGAAGCCTTATAACAATAAACGGGTGATGATCCATGAAGAGTTTAAGCGAAATTTTTATTAAACGTCCGGTCATGACGGTCCTTTCAGTAATTTCCGTCATTCTTGCGGGTATTTTCAGCTATTTGGATTTGCCTGTTAGCGACCTTCCGGTCGTCGATTATCCAATTATTAACGTACGTGCCACTTTTCCGGGAATGGATCCTCAAATGATCGCTGCGAATATTGCTTCACCTCTTGAAGAAGAATTTATGCAAATCTCAGGTGTGGAGCAAATAACTTCGACGAGCATGCAAGGTATCGCTACAATTACGCTTCGCTTTGACCTAGAGAAAAGTATCGATTCGGCAGCAACGGATGTTCAATCCGCGATTACACGCGCTTCGGGACAATTGCCTCATGATATGCCTGCGCCTCCAGTTTACGAAAAAACAGATCCCAATGGAACACCTATTTACTTTTTAAATCTGAGTAGCGATTCCCTCTCTAGGACAGAATTATACGATTTAGCTGACAAGGAAATTTGCGATAAGATCAGCATTTTAGATGGTGTTTCCAAGGTGCAGATTTATGGCGTTAAACGGGCTATTCGCATTGAACTGGATACAGATAAACTCTATAATAAAGGCATTACGATTTCCGATGTCGTTGGAGCGGTCCGTGAAGGGACTGTTTCGATGGCTGCGGGAAGTTTAAAGGGGAAGCGCAATACCTTTATTCTGAAACCTAAGGGGCAGCTAGAAAAGGCCGAGGATTATCAAAATCTTATCATTGCCCGTAAGAATGGGGCTCCTGTTTATTTAAAGGATATAGGAGACGCTGTAGAGAGCGTAGAATCCAATGATGTACGCATGTGCTACTGGAATCGAGACGTTGCTACGGGTAACGCAAGCGTATCAATTGCGGTAACGCGAGCTGCCGGAGCGAATGCTATTAAAATTTCCGAGGCTGTGAAAAGGTTAATTCCCCAAATTAACCAGCAATTGCCTTCTTCAGCCAAATTAATTCCTGTCTACGATCGCGCGCAAAAAATTGTCGAGTCCATCAATGACGTTAAAGAAACACTCATGATTGCGTTTTTTCTCGTTGTTGCCGTAATTTTTCTATTTTTAGGGCGTGTACGGGAAACGATTATTCCCGTTGTAGCGTTGCCGCTATCGCTTCTGCTGACGTTTATTGTCATGCGCTTATTAAATTATTCCTTGGATAACTTATCTCTGCTTGCCTTGACCTTAGCCATCGGATTTTTAGTCGACGATGCCATTGTCTTCTTGGAAAATGTCGTCCGCCGCATGGAAAAATTTGGTGAAACGCCGCTCAAAGCTTCCATTAAAGGAGGACAGGAAATCACATTCACGATTTTATCCATGACTTTGTCTTTGGCAGCCGTATTTATTCCGATGATTTTCATGCCTGGCCAATTAGGTCGTGTTTTTCGCGAATTTTCTATCACTATCGTCGTTGCGATTTTAGCATCGGGGATCGTTTCAGTGACAGTAACGCCCATGATGTGCGCCCGTTTATTAAAACCGACCCAGGAAACAAAGCGAACCTTATTGGAGCGCTTTGCCAATGCTCTAGAAACTCAGTGTTTGAAACTCTATGGAACGACATTGCGCTGGTTTTTAAAATTAAAAGTGACGTCATTTCTGATTTGGGGTCTCTGCACCGCATTGACCTATTGTATCTTTACGCAATTGCCAAAGACGTTTATTCCGGAAGGTGATAGCGGCGTGATGATGGGTATTTTTATTGCCAAAGAGGGGACCTCTCCTCAGCAAATGCATTGCTATCAGGATCAAGTGAAAGCAGTGTTGATGAAAAATGAAAACATTCGTCAGGTGATGGTTGTTGCCGGTTTAACGGGAATGATGCAAGGGAATCAAGGATTCGTCATTACATTTCTCAAGGAAGGGAAGCGCAAGCGCGTCCAAGAAGTTGTCGGAGAACTCTCCAAAGCACTCTATATGATCCCCGGCGCAATGACTTTCCTCCAACCCATGCCTAACCTGCAAATTAATACG
>JAITAK010000008.1 GCA_031284165.1 Puniceicoccales bacterium | reverse complement strand
CAGTTTCGCTATGAAACGAAGCGGACTGTACAGACCGTATCACAAAAAAATTTCCTCTTCTATTTCTAGAAGAAGGAAATTTTCGCCTTATGAATAGATTTTTCAGTATTTCCTGCTTTACTGTAGAGAATTAAATTTATTCTTCCCCTGACGTTGTCTTAAATATTAAAGAATTGGAATAATTCGTTAAATTCGTCAGATTCCGTTGTATTTTCTATCCATAGTAGATCCTCACTTTCTATCCATGATAGATCCTCACTTTCTATCCATGATAGATCCTCACTCTTACTCTCTTCTATCCATGATAGATCCTCACTCTCACTATCGCTATCACTATCACTCTTACTCTTACTCTCACTGGTGTTTGAGTGCAGAGTATCTCCGTATTGGTCATGCATCTCTTGCATGTCTCGCGCAAATTCTTCCGCTGTATAGTTTTCTATCCATGATGAAGCTTCTATCCATGATGGAGCTTCTATCCATGATGGAGCTTCTATCCGTGATGGAGCTTCTATCCGTGATAAATTCACACTATCGCTGACCTCACTATTGCGCGACTTATTGAGATGGCCTGCTTCACACTTTTGAGTGGCTAAGCTCACATTCATTGCAGTCATTAGCCATCCATAACAAAGCGCCTTCTTATAAGTGAGGCCTTTGCCGAAGGCGAAGGCATTTTTTAAAAACTTCCTATTTTTATTAATTGTTGATTGAATTATCATAATGTGAAGGTGAAGGTGTCACGTTATCGGAAATGCGTCAAGTCTTTTTTTAAAAAAAAATATCAATATCGAAAAATTCTTTTTGATAAAAAAAATACATCATTGCTGCAATGTTACGCATCAATGATGACGTCAGCCTTATTTTTTTATTGCCATAGCCAGTCCATAAGTTTATCTTTTTCTCTCACTACCTCACTACATTACCCTATGGGTTTTTCGCTTTCAAAATCTATCGATAGATTTCTGCCTTCGGATAAAAAGGCTCCTACTGCAGATAACTGCAGCAATGAGATCCCTTTGATTAGCGCCATGAAAAGTGGCTCTCAAGCGGCTTTCTCAGAATTTGTTCATACCCATAAACAGCGCATATTTTCCGTCGTTTACAATATCATTCATAACGCTTCCGATGCCTCGGAAATTACTCAAGAAGTCTTCATCAAGGCTTATCACTCTATTCACGTGTTTCAATCTCAGGCTTCGCTGTTCACCTGGCTCTATCGTATCGCGGTTAATGTATCTCTTTCCTTTCTGCGAAAAAATAAAAAGCGCAATTTTGTCAGCATCGATCAACTGGACGAATCGGGCATTTCATTGGAACAGTTGCGTTCCATCCCTAGTGTGGATGGAGGCGATAAATCCGCGGTACTGAAAGAATTACAAAAAAAATTGAACGAAGCATTGCAAAAATTATCTAATAAACATAGGGTTGTCATTGTGTTATTTGAAGTCGAAGGTATGTCTCATGAGGAAATTTCTCAAATTGTAGGGTGTTCGGTAGGGACGGTACGCTCTCGACTTCATTACGCCAAACAGCAATTACAGGAATACTTAAAGGAGTATTTGTAAAATGTCACCTTTGGATAAAAATCATCAATTATCGCAGTTATTTCAATTAAAAAAGCAACTGGAACAGCCAAACCAGAAGTTCTGGAATCACTTTGATCAGCAATTGCAACGGAAATTGCTTGCATCAAAGATCTTGAATCAACCTGAAAAGCTTCCCCTACAGGTTAAGATTGTCCGTGCGTTGCAAAAATATAAAATTCATATTCAAGCCTTTGCTTATGCTACTTGCGGTGCCTTGTGTATAGCAATGATGCACTCTCGCGCTTTCCATCGTTCTTCTTCGCCATTTTTCCGCAGTTTGCCGGACAGCGTTTCTGTCATTTCCCTTCAAAATCGGAAAGAAGATGTCACCTTAACCCTAAACCGCCGCAAGGAAGAACATACACACTACATTTGCGATCGCATATACCTATCGCCGTCCAGTCCTCCTATAAAAGAATTAATCTTTTAGGCTATGTTCATGGTTAGCGTTTCTTTTTTAATTTTCCTGATTGGAGAAACTTTAACTCAGCTTTGCAGCAGTACTTTGGCTTTAGCCGCATCGACATCAATGGTGACTGCTATTCCCCAGGAAACGGTGGCCGCTATTCCTAATTCCAATATCGCTCCAAACGTCAATACTCAACCGAATCCTTCGGATACAACGCTGCCAAATTCGGGTTACCCTTCATCGACACTCTGCGCCTTATCCAATGATATGCAGCATTTATGGAATTTGCGCAAAGATTCCGTCGTCAAAGTTATGGGCATTGAAAATGGTAATAGCGATAAAGCGCAGGAAATATTCTGTACCGGATTCTTCGCTGATCATGAAGGCCATGTATTGACGACCGCAACAATAACCACAAGGGCAGAAACGCTCTGGATAGAGTATCAGCGATTATGTTATATGGCAATTTTAGTCGGTAAAGATACCGCAACCAATTTGGCCGTGATTAAGCTTATAAAAAAACCTGAACAATTGACGCCCATCCTTTTATCCAAAGCACAGGATATCCCAATCTTTTCCGAGGGCCATTTGGTCATGGCCATAGGTTGCGCTTTAGGTATGGAGCCGACACCGACTTGGGGAATGATTACAGGCCAGAATATCGTATTCGAGGATCATATTTTTGTGACGACTTACCTGCGCAGTAATATTAATATTTATGGCGGTGAAAGTGGCGCTCCGGTATTTGGGAGCAATGGCGATTTATGTGGGATTTTGATTGCATCGCTGCCTGAACTACATTCCAGCTTGATCATACCCAAACGCGCTTTGGAACGCATTTTCAATGATATTGTCCATAATAAAGGCGTTAAGTACTGCACTGCGGGATTTAGCGTACGCGCTCGGATGTCGGCGCCAGGGAAAAAGGAATTCCTTATTTCCGCCATTGATGAACAAAAAATTAAATGTCTCGGCACAGAGATACTAAAAGTTGGCGATATCATCAGGATGATCGAAAAACGTCCTATTGAAAAAGAAGGGGATATTGCAGATATTTTATTTTTTAAACATCCTAATGAACCGTTATCTATAACCGTACTCCGTAATGAAAAACCCTTGACGGTAACCATTATACTTAGTGAAAAAAAGATTTGAAGAGATTTTTTTTTAAAAGATTGACGATAGATGTGCAGATCTGCTATAATAATAAAGTCGTAATGAAAGGAAATATATGAAAAATACTATGAAGTGGACTACAAGTTCTATTTTTGTTTTAATACAGAGTGGCCTTAACGCGCTCAATGAAAATATGATTATCATTCCTCAGGATCGAGTGATCATCGAAGAATATCCTGGAGATAACAGCGATATTGCTCCAATACCTAGCCTTCCCAGTATACCCGATGACATATTCAATGCACCGAATCCTTAAGGACAGATAATTGGCATAGGGAAGATAATTTATGATATTACTTCCCTGTGTACTTTTCCGAAAATTAAGGCAAATTTTCATTTCTTTAGGATTTCTACTTCCTAACGGCACTGAATATGAATTCCCCAAAACTTTAACCGCAAGATATTGCACTGTTGTTGTATGCTTTCAAGCATAGCTTTGTCGTCGTCGATGGCAATTAAAAAAAGCGGTGGCCAATGAGTTTCTCCATTAAATATAGAGGCCAGAAATGCGCGAATTACCGCGCCTTTGAGCGGAAAATATGCCATTGGATTGACAAAAATGATGCCTTCGCTATAAACAGGATAGGCGAAGATTTCGTTAGTCACTTCTTTATTACCCTCTTTAATGCTGAGGTAGCGTCTTTCCCAAGGTAAGGAGAAGTCGTTTGGTGTTGTAATTTCGACATTGCCTTTAGAGGTTATTTCAAAAGGCTGGCTTTTTTCGTAGAAAGGCGTTACGCCTTCGGTCGAAGAATCTTGGAGGAGAAAGGGCAAGTGTTTTATTTTTTCCTCTGGCCAAAATGAAGTATTCAAGGGGATGCCTATTTTTTTCATGGCATCGATGCGAACCCTAAAAAATGCCGTAGA
This sequence comes from Puniceicoccales bacterium, assembly GCA_031284165.1. Taxonomy (GTDB): domain Bacteria; phylum Verrucomicrobiota; class Verrucomicrobiia; order Opitutales; family LL51; genus LL51. The sequence continues at coordinate 10,379 of JAITAK010000008.1, read as the reverse complement.
GGGCATAACTTTAGCGGTTGCAACTCCAGCACAATAAGGAGTCAATTCGCAACGATTGCCGATTTCTAATCGCCAATGATTCACATTAGTCAGGCCAATGATTTTAGTTTCAGCCGTATTTTGAAAGGTATGGAGTTGGCGGATGAGGCTTAAATTTATAGCATGAATCCCATTGAAATTGCCGTATTTATAGTAAGATTCCATATCTGAACCGCTCTCAATCAGTGTATCATCAATATCGACGAATAGAAATAGTTCTTTACGGGGATCTTCCGCGTGTTTATAGGCTTCGTAGGCCTTTTTAAGTAGCATAAGCGCTTCTTCATCCCTATTAGCTGTAAAGATTTTGTTGGAGAAATTTTCTGTCAGAGCAGTAGAAGAGACCGTAGGTGTGTGCATATTTGGCGAAGTGGCGTCGCAACCCCCCGCAAGAGCTGAGGCTAAGGTAAGAATAGCGCTATTTTTAAGGGTTATCGCCATAGTTATATGTTAAATAAATAGAAAGTGTGTCAATTAAATTTTAAAAGTAAGCATAAAGAAGACTTGAATTGCGGTAAGAAGATTCAGGACCAAAAATTGCATCTTCTATTGACAAAGCGAAAACAATTGCAATTTCTCATTTGAGATTGGTGGTAGTAGCTCAGTTGGTTAGAGCATCGGATTGTGGTTCCGAGGGTCACCGGTTCGAATCCGGTTTACCACCCCAGTCATTGGTTAGGGTCATTGGTTTGGATTTGGTTTGCCGCCTCAGTCATTGGTTAGGGTCATTATTGGTTTAGATTCGGTTTATCACCTCAGTCATTATTGGGGTCATTGGTTTGGATTTGGTTTGCCGCCTCAGTCATTAATTAGGGTCATTGGTTTGGATTCGGTCTACCTCTCAATCGTTAATTAAAAAAGCATTATTGCCATCGCTTTCGCGCTTGAATTTCCGTAACGAAGCGTTCATTTTAAGTTATGCGTGGTCTATTGGAGGTTAATTTGCGTGCTCTATTTGAAAATATATTGAAAATAAGAAAAATACTGCCTTCTCGCATACAGTATTTTTCTGTTATTAAAGCCGATGCCTATGGATTAGGTCTTGGCAGAATAGCTGCATTTCTAGGAAATCAACATCATCCGCTTGTGAATGGTTTTGCCGTTGCCAACGTCCAAGAAGCAGCGATCGTCCGTTCCATGGCCGTTGATTTGCCCATACTGATCTTAAGTCCGATCCTACGGAATGAACTTGAAGGCTTATATGCCACCAAAGCCATTCCCTTAATCTCGTCAAAGGATGAACTCGATCACTTCCAGCGCTTTGCTATGGACAAGCAATTCACTCAGGAAATCCATATCAAAATTGATACGGGTATGGGTCGTGTTGGTGTCTGGTTTGAAGATGTAGAAGATATCTTCGCTTATGCGCAGCAATGCAGCCATTTGCAAATTAGCGGCATCGCAACTCATTTTTCTTCTATAATGACTGACAAAATTTTTACTCAATGTCAACTATCTCGATTCCAAAAGATCGTTCAACGCTATGCCAAACCTCATTGGCTAATTCATGCTTCCAGTGGCTTTGGCATCGGACAATTTATTGAAGGAACGAATGCAGTGCGTGTCGGTACCCTTCAGTTTGGGGTTTATCCGTTTGATGAGAACGTATTCCGTCGACTAGAATTAACGCCCATCGTTCGTCTCAGTGGATTTGTCACAATGGTAAAACGCCTTCCTGTAGGAACAAAAATTGGCTATGATCAGACCTATACTCTGGAACGAAATACGAGAATTGCCCTTTTATCTCTGGGCTATGCCGATGGATTTTCTACGGCCTTATCCGAAGGGGGTGAGGTTTCGATTCGAGGACAGCGCTGTAAGATCATAGGGCGGATTTCCATGGATCAGATGATGGTCGATGTCAGTGACCTTCCCCAAGTTGCTTTAGGAGACGAAGCGGTTTTTTTCGGTGCGCAAGGAAAGGGTGAAATTCCCATGAGCGAATTTATTCAAAAATCGCGGCTACATACCCGTATGTGTACCTATAACTTGTCGCAACGCGTTTTTCGGAAATACTTTCCAGAGGTATTTTCCAGCGACGATGTACCGGAGATCGGTAAAACTCAATCCACTTTTTTTGCATCTTGAGTAAGATTTTCCGTATCTTGAGCGGACGGCTTTGGACAGATCGTCGTCCATACAGGATGATTGAGATATTTCTGAGCTGTTTGATGTAGATTTTGAGCCGTTATATTTTCATAAAATGCGCGTAGGGTGCGCAAATTTTCCAGATCTTGTGGACGGCGATGTGCATGCATGATACTACAAAGCCAAAAATCATTACGCCTAAAGGAATCGCGAACGTTCTTTAGGAGAGGTGATTTGCTGCAATGAAGTTCATCTTGGCTGACTGGATTTTTCTTAAGGTCTTCGATGATGTCCAGAATTTCATTTTTCGCCGAAGCAATCCGTTGAGGATCCAAGGAAAGGAGAATCTCCAATAAGCCGAAATTTTTAAATGGCGTTGGAGTATGATTGACCTTTATCGAATAAGCATCTCCTGCTTCACTGCGAATTTTAGTACGTATGCGGTTCTCAATGATTTTTGCTAGAACATTTAGATAGCGCCTATCTTGAACATTGTTTTCATCGTCGGTGAGAAATGTACCCAATATGAGGGCGCGCTCTTCATCGCCACTAAAGAAAAAGGATTTCTCTGGGGTATTTTCGGGAAATTTAAATATGCCCGTATCCAAAGGCGTGTCTTGGGATGGCGATCGTGGGGGAAGTGCTCCGAAAGTATCCTGGATATTTTGAATTGCCGTTTGCAGATCAAAGTCGCCCACGATAGTGAGCTCCACAGCTTCTTTTTGGAAGACATCGGCGAGTAAGTTTTTAACGTCTTTCATCGTTATCGAGAAAACGGACGCTTCGGACGGCAACCCCATAATAGCATCATTTCCCGTGATAAATTTTTGATACGCATCGACAAGTACGGAGAAAGAGGTTTTGTTGCGGTTTTCGTAATCGCATTTTAACGTATTTCTCACCCTATTGAGGGCGTGTTCTTCGAAGTCAAAATCGAAGAGATAAGCCGTGAGAAGTTGTAATCCGAATAAGAGATTTTTTTTATCGCACATTCCCAGGAAGCTAAATTCAAGCTTATCGATACTGAAATCTAAACTAAAGTTTTTTAGCTCAATGATTTTCCCAAGTTGTTGCCATGGATTTTTAACGAGTCCAGCCCGACTAAATAATTCTGCAGTGACGGAGAAAATGCCTTGTTGAGGATGAGGATATCGCGTGAGCAATCCTTGGCCGACTGTTAGGGCAATATTGATACGATGTTGCTCAAAATCCGTAGGTTTAAGATTGACTTTAACCCCATTGGCCAAAGTAAGTTGCGTCACATTAAGATCGTGAATTTCATTCCTTTGAGTGATATCTTGATAAGGCGTATCGAAGTGCTCGTAAGCAAATTGACCTAAGGGTTTGTCAGGATAGGGTTCTACCGGGACGGATTCTGATTGTTCGAAAGTGCTTTCGATAGTTTGGAGCGCATTTTCAATGGGCTGATTCGTCACGACAATGACACATAAATTTTTGCAAATTTCGCGGAACGCTTCTTGGCACTCTTTGACACTGCAATCCTCATTGATCGTTTTTACTAGGCGTAGACTGTCTTCAGGGGACAGGCAAAAGGTGTGGTCACTGTGACAACGGACGATTTCGGCGACAAGATCTGTCGAAGAGCGCGTTTTAGCGGAGAGTACTTCTTTTTCTAATTTGTTGCTCAATATCGTCTTTTGTCGCTGTAATTCTTCATCGGTAATGCCATATTGGCAAATTCTACGGACTTCCTGTTCCAAGAGCTTTAAATACCGTGCCCAATTTTTATCGCTATTAACGCCAGTAATTTCGGCATTGAACATGGAGTAGCCTGTTTTGAGATAATTTTTCGCTACAAGAGTTCTAACTCCAATAAACGGCAATGTTTTTTCTGACTTTTGGTCGCTGAGGCGTTCAAAAAGGATGCTGGTGACGTAATTTAACAGGAATTGGTAGCGGCGTGCCTTATAATGATCTTCGGGGAACAGGTCGGGGAATAACGACAGAACTTCGACGCCTGAGTATGGAATATCAGGATCGACAAAATAGAAAAATTTCCTTCTTTTGACTACTAAATCTCCGATATTAATCGTGGGGGGCGATGCTTTCGCTTTGAGATTTCCAAATGTCTCTTGAATTTTAACTTGAAATTGTTGCGGGTCTAAATCGCCTACCGCGACGAGGAACATTTTATCGGGAGAATACCATTTTTCGTAGAATTGGCGAAGATCCCGAGCGGTAGCTTGTTGGATGACTTCGGTTTTACCGATGGGCTTGCGGTTAGGGATGATTGTTCCTTCCCAGAAGAACTTTAGAGTTGCGTTGGAAAATCTTTCCAGGACATTTTTGTGGTCGCGTTTTTCCGAAAGGACCACCCCTCGTTCTTGCTGAACATCGCTTTCCGCAATCGTTAAATCGCTACAAAAATCACTGAAGGCCGAAAAAGCTGCTGTCACTGTATCCGAGTGAGTGTTAGGCAAATCCAACTCGTAACACGTATCGAAAAGTGAGGTATATGCATTGATATCGTGGCCAAAGGCAATCCCTAAATTCTGCATGTGGCTTATAATTGTGCCATCAGGAAAATGTTTAGAACCGCGAAAGGCCATGTGTTCTAAAAAATGCGCCAAACCGCGTTCGTGATTTTCTTCCATCGCAGAGCCCACATCGAAATTGAGTGCCATGGCAACGCGTTTTTCTGGGTAGGTATGACGCATTAAAGCATAGTGGAATCCATTATCTAGTTGTCCAAAAATGATTTGAGGATCATGACGCAACGGAAAATCTACGAGTGTACCTGATGTTTTTTTTAAAGAAAAAGGAATGCTGGATACTTCTTTGGGTGAGAAATCACAGCCATGAAAAAAAAATATTCCCGGAAGGAATAAAATGTATTTAGGGATATATGTCGACATAATACAAGTAGCACCAAATTACTTGACAAAAAGATTTTTATTGAAAAGAACAAGCCAATTTTCTGAGTGCTTCATGGTTATATGAGTTTTTATTCTAGTCTATTTCGGATGACCAAAGAACAAAGCTATAAGGTTTCTCTATGGATTACAGGTTTTATACTACTTGCGGTTATTATTAGTGCGGCAACGATTGTCTATCATTCTTATCGTCAATCCAAAGTCATCGAAGCCCGAGAGCAGCATCAGTGGGCACATTATCAAGCATTGAAAAATAAATTTGAAATTCGACAAGAACACGTTAGAGAGTTAGCAGGGAATCCAGATTTTCTGGAACATGTGGCGCGACAATATATGCAGGTTGCCAGTGAGAATGAAATTTTATTCCGCTTTGAATGAAAATCATGGAAAAGTTACAACGGGAAGTTTTTGAGCAATTCGAGCGTTATGGCCAAATGCAGGTGTTTCGCTTTTGGGATATATTAAACAGCGATGAACGCCTAAGCTTATGTCGCCAAGCCGGGCGTATCGATCTGACCCGCTTTTCAGAAATCGTTCGCAGCTTTTTGGACAAAGAAAAGTCCTCATTGATTGACCCAAAGGTTCCTATATTACCTGCCAGTTATATCGCCCTCCCTTCCGATGAAACGAGCCATTGCCGATGGGAAGATGCCTATAATCTAGGAGAACAAATCCTTCATGAAGGGCGCATTGCTGTATTTACTGCTGCTGGAGGGCAGGGGACGCGATTGAATTTTGAGGGACCTAAGGGCACATTTGCCGTAACCCCTATAAAAGGGAAATCTCTATTTCAAGTCTTCGCAGAGAAAATCCGCTTCGCAGAAAAGCGTTATGGTCACCCCATCCATTGGTTTATCATGACCAGTGATCGCAATCATAATGAGACCATCGAATTTTTCGGCAAAAATAATTCCTTTGCTCTAGCCAATGTCTATTTTATTCGTCAGGGACAATTGCCGGCGATTGACATGCAAGGGAAGATCATGCTCGAAGATAAGTATCGCATCGCAATGCATCCCAATGGCCACGGCGGTGCTTTTAAGGCATTTGTCGCCGGAGGAGGCAGTGCCATTTTGGAAGCGGAAGGGATCAACATGATCAGCTATTTTCAAGTGGACAACCCACTCGTTCGTGTTTTAGATCCGCACTTCATCGGATTTCACGAGAAAAATAATTCACAAATGTCGTCACGCATGGTCTGGAAGCATTATCCTGAAGAACGCATGGGCGTATTCTGTTCCATCTATGGGCGTTCTGCGGTTATCGAATATACGGATTTACCTGCAGCATATGCTACGGAATGCGATCGCAACGGAACGCTGCGTTTTAGGGCCGGTAACACAGGGATTCACATCTTTAACAGCGATTTTTTTCGCTTATTGGGGAACGAGACGAGCGGGCGCCATTTACCTTTACACGTGGCGAAGAAAAAAATTCCCACCATCGACGAGGATGGTAAAATTATCGATCCTGAAATTTCTAATGGGATCAAGTTCGAGGCTTTTATTTTTGACGCCTTACAATTCGCTGAGCGCTCAATTATTGTTGAAGGAAATCGCCGAGAAATTTTCACTCCTATAAAGAATGCTATAGGCCTAGACTCTCCGGAAACCTGTCGCCAAGATCAAGTGCGCCTATTCTCGAAGTGGCTCGTTCAAGCGGGCTCCGACATTCCTCTGGATGCAACAGGATGCCCGCCTTTTAATATCGAGATCAGCCCTCTATTTGCTGATAATGAGCGCGATTTCCTTATCAAATGGAACCAAATGGAGCAACCCCCACCTATTGCTCCAGGAAGCTATATTGGTCCATAGATTTTTGGCTATCGGCGATCATGGATTAGATTTTCTATATCATGCTCAGCGCTTGACGAAGATCGTTTTTGGTGTAATTTCTTTGAATGTTCTAATGCACATTGACATCGAATTCCTTTTATGATCAACAGCCAATGAACCGTTGCCGTAGGGATTTTTCTATCGTTTGTATCTCACGGATATACATTTTTAGTGGATCTCTTCAGAACGCCGTCGTCCCTTGGGTTATATTTAAGGTCAACGCATTGCGCGTCATATGAGATCCTTTATAACTGGACCAGTGACGCACATGAAATACTTGTTCTTGGGGGATGAGCGGAACAGGTAAGTTTTGCTTTAAGTAACAGGGGGCTTCCATTTGAGCTATTTTTGCCGACAGAGAAAGGATTTCGTTCTGTAGCGCGTTGCATTGGATCTCAATTTTCTTCAAGTTTTTGCCATGGGCAAAGGCTTTTTGGTGAAAATACAACGTTCCTATGATGGCTAAAAAAGCGATAAATAGGGAACATCCCCATAGCGATACGATTAACTGATAATTAACAAATGACTTTTTCATGATTTTTTAAAATTTTTCCAGAGCCCTCAACTTGGCCGAACGGCTTCGCGGATTAACGAGGATTTCTTCATGTTGGGGTTCTTTAGGTTTTGGGGTTAAAATTTTGGCCAAGGTTGGGCGACAATTATATTTTTCATGGCAATGCATTGCTTTACCGGCTTTGGCATTAAAAAATTGTTTTACAATGCGATCTTCTAAAGAATGAAAGCTCAAAGTGACTAACCTTCCTTCAGGTTTTAGGTATTCAAAAGCCAAAGGTAACGCTTTTCGAATTTCTTCTAGTTCTTCATTAACGGCAATGCGTAGCCCTTGAAATGTACGCGTCGCCGGGTGAATGTGCCTTCGAAAATTCGCGGGGAGATTGCGAGCAATGAATGCGGCAAATTGATCTGCGTACTTTAATACGTCGCTTCCTCGATGACTTAAAATTTGATCCACAATTTTGCGCCAATAGCGTTCCTCTCCAAAATCTCGAACGGCTTCCTCTAATTGCCGCCGATGGGCGGTTTCTAAGAATTCATGGGCCGAAATTCCCTTTAAGGGATTCATACGCATATCTAGTGGGGCGGAATAGCGAAATGAGAAGCCGCGCCGTGAATCGTCTAATTGAAACGAAGAAATGCCAAAGTCAAAGAATATCCCATCCAACGGCGGTAAGGAAAGAGAATCCATCGCGGAAAAAGCGATATTAAAAAATTGGAAGCGATGACCAAAAGATTGTTTCAACGCATGGGCCCGGATTGCACACTCCGGATCTCGATCGATGGCAAAGAGTGTAATGTTGGGAAAATTTTCTAAAAGATAAACGCTATGCCCTCCTCCCCCAAAGGTGCAATCTAGGAAATTTCCTCCTCGCTGAGGATGGAGATGCATCACCGTTTCTTGAAGCATTACGGGAATGTGAGTTAATGTATTTTGTTCATTCATAACCTTATGTTCGTACGGCCTTGATGGTCATAACCCAAAAATGCTGCGCAGGATTTTTTATCCATCGAACAGCCGCGCGCTCGGATATACAATTTTTTCACCAATGAGTTCATGATTTACTTCGCTCCATTTCAGACCTATGCTCACGATTGACCATCTTTCTCGGAGAAATTTTACTTCCTCAACCGATGCATTTCATCGCCTTTCAAGAATTTTCTTTCCCGCTGACGCATTCCATTGTTTTTCAAAATTTCCCCTCCTCAAAGTCTCGTTCCTCGAAGTTTCGCCTCCTCGAAGTTTCGCCTCCCCGAAGTTTCACCTCCCCGAAGTTTCGTTAATCCTTATGGGCTAGTCTTTAGCTAATATCTAACTTGTCGGATAAATCAAGTTTTTATTTGGGGTGTCGTTACTGTTGAATTATGTCGCCCAATAACGCGTTGATTGAAGGAAAATAACCCTGAAAAATCGCAAGGCCCCGAAATGAAGCTGCGTATCATATTTCCAACTTAATTTGACTTATTGGCAATAATTTAAAAATTATTTAGTAAAAGATTTGACTTATTGGCAACAATTTAAAAACTTTTTAGTAAAAGTGAAACTTTTATGGATGGAATTTTTAAAAAAAAAGCAAAGAACGTTATTAAGGGAGGGTTTCTCATTTATGGAGGATTGGGGGTATCGTTAGCGCAACTCTCTGCCTCGATGACAGAAGGACAGATCGAAAATTACGGGCAGGTGCAGAAACAAAAAAGTCAAAGTGAAAATATTCAAGCAGTTATCGAATTATTAAATCAGGAAAAACCTGATGAGGACGAGATTGTACAATTGATTGAGGAATTCATGGAAACTTACTGCTATGAACAAGAGTTAAGGATACAATATGCAACAGAGCTACTTCAGCGGATTGTAGTTTACGGCCATCCTGATATTATAGAATTTCTCATCGAGGCCGGTGCTGAAATCAATGGCCAAAATCAATTTAAACAAACGGCATTACATTTAGCAACATTGCATCATCAAACTGGTGTCGTTTCTCTACTCCTCCGACATATCGATATAAACCCCAATATTCAGGATCGGTTTGGACGAACCCCTTTACATTGGGCTGTGTTGTTTCAATGGTTCGATATTACTTTTTTATTACTTCAATTTCCAAGTATAGACGTGAATTTGCGAGATATTAGCAGACAAACTCCTTTACATTTAGCTGCAAGTAATGGGGATTACACAAATGCATTTCTATTGTGTCAACATATTTTTACGGTGATAGATGCGAGAGATGTGAACAGACAGACCCCTCTTTATCACGCTATACAACATGGCCATGGTGATGTAGTGGATCTCCTGACTCGAAAGGGTGCTAGCTTGGATTGTAGAGATTCATGGGGCAGAACACCGTTCCACACCGCCGCTGCCAGTGGACATCTCGATATAATAAAGCTTGAACATTACGATGGTCAGCAGGACCGAAGTGATAATTTCGGCCGTACTCCACTGCATTTGGCGTCAATACAAGAAGATTTAGAGGGCATCCAATATATGTTTCAAGAATCTCCTCTGCATGCTATCGATATCAATAGGACAGATCAGCAAGGAAATACACCATTACACTCAGCCGCGGGTGCACGTGATCTAAATATCATGAAAATGTTGATCGATTATGGGGCCGATATTTGCGCTAAAAATAATCGTCAGCAAACTCCATGGAATGTGCTTCATAAGGCAAACGATCCACATTCTGCGGAGTTTGCATGCATTGCAGATTTTTTTCGAACGAGGCGTAATAGCCCTACGAATGTCTCTCCTACAAAGCGTTTAATTGCCTTACTTTACTGGTGGATGCTTCACTTCGATGATGTAGATGATCTCGTCGTCGCGGAAAAAATAACCGGACTCATTCGACTAGGAATCAACATAGGAGAAAGAGATTACGATCATCAGCGAACGTTGAGGGAAGTCATACAACGAATTTTACCTCGACGATTGCTGAAAAAATTTAAAAGAATTGTACGGCAATTATGGGAACAACAGTTGTTGACGAAAAAACAAAAGGCATTGTTT
>JAITAK010000024.1 GCA_031284165.1 Puniceicoccales bacterium | reverse complement strand
TGGAAATCCATGGTCGCATTGGCCTTCTTTCCCTGTAGCGGTACGTTCACTTCTCCGGCGGATGTGATTTCCACCGGGTCGATCTTTACTTTCGCGTAATCGCTAATGTCTTCAAAGAGGCTGTTCACTAATGCTTGGGCGATTTCTAAATCGGACATCATGATCTTAAATGCCGTATCCGTTGTCGCTCTCGCATAGTGCGCTTCTTCGATCTCTTCTTCGGATCTGACTTCTGAACTTCTACGATTATTCTTTTTCATATACTTGATAAATTTGTATTATATATATCTTTTAAAATGCCGATTGGTCATTTTAATCGTTTCCGATACTCGGATAGCTTTTAGCGTCAAATTATCGTATCACAACAAACTTTTATTTCGATAATGATCTATGCTTTGTTTTAACAATCTTATGAGTATCATAGTTGCGTTAACCTTTGGCTCCACCGTGATGTGCTCACTTCATTGGCAGAAGTGATTCCTTTAGGATCGATTTTTATCCTTGCGTCGTTGCAAGTATCTATAAAAAGCTCTTTCGCTGACGTCTGTGTGATTTTTAAATCGGACATCATAATCTTAAATCTGCAATTATCTTTGGATAATTACTAGTACAAAAACATTTTTATCAACGATAATTTTATGGAAAGCAAAGGAGCTTACAATTTTAAATAAAGTCTTTGCATGGTTTGGATCGTTCCAATTCCGCTGGACTTTGGAATTCATTGGGGCTCAATTTTCCGTGGTTTTGGCTTCATTGCGCATTTTGCGTTTCATCGTCTCGTTCTTCACTTTTGCAATCTTCACTTCTTACGCTTGCGCTAACGCTTTGTTCTTCATCTTCGGTCATTTCCAGTTCATCAGCCATTTCTTCGCGCTCACCATCGCGATACGACGCTTTAAGGTCATTACGCAGCGCTCTGAGACGAGCAACGATGTTTTCCATGGTCAGTTTTTTTTCGTCATTATTCGGTAAAAATATGTTTTTAAGTATCTTCATAAGTGCATTGAGCGTTTCTGGCGCATAAAGGTTCGTGGATTTAAAACGTCGTCGATATTTTCGGAAAAAATCCTTTATTTGCGTTCTATCAGAATCTTCTTTAGGGACTATTGGATGATCTAGGCCTTTGCTGTTAAGGCATTGCTGCCCCAACAAAATTGGAAAAAGCACATCTTTAAAATAACATCGATCATTATCAGTATCAGCTTGATGTTTAATTTTTGTTAATCTATCCCAATCGATAAGTTTAATAACAAAGGACAAGTCGTTCGAAGTAATCATTATGTTTCCTTTATGTAGGTCACCATATACGTAACCGCAGGTATGCAGTAAAAAGCGGACATTGGCTAATTGCAACAGCAAATCGGTGGCAATAAATTCATTGCGAGGTAACCCTAAAGGGGTATCATAAGGCGGAAATTTATTGATAATACAATCTAGTAGCGTATGACCTGGAACTTTGGGTAAAATTTCAGCGATATTTTCTTCATGTACATTGGGATAGTGAACTTTAGTGACACCGATGATAGGGACGATATTTTTTAGGCCCTGAAGTAAAGCATACTGACATTGCTGATCCTTTTCTTCGGAAAATGAATGATCACCTTTCTTTTTGGCCAGTTTTCTCAACTTTTCCTTTACCGCATCCATAAAGGAATAAAACCGCATCGCGTCAGTATAGTTATCACTGTAAGCGAAACTCGAAGGAGAATTTGGTAAACTTAAATACTTTGAGTACTTTAGTATGACGTCATTTCCGTCAAGCTTGCCTTCGATCACGCGACCACGAACGTCAAATTTTTTAGGAAACGCTTCAATTTTAGTACCATCTTCGATATCAGGAATATTCAGTGATCGACGCATGAATCGCTGAAAATTTTGAGGAATGTTATCGTAAAAATCATATATTTTTTTGAATATCAGTGACACTTCTGATGGGAATGGTTGTGCGCTTTGTCTGTACCCGTCGCTGCCAGGTTTTAAGGGAAATAGGAAATTTTGTACAACTTTTTTATTCGTTACTTTTTGCCTCCTTTTTTTTAAAAAGGTCTTTTGCGTTGCAAATGCCGGATGTGCGGCAAATGCGAAAAAACATAGATATTGAAGAATATGTCGGCAATATTTATAAATTGTTCCCATTTTTTTAGAAAAATAAGTATTTATGGAAAATTTACAAGGTTTAAGCAAAACAATGGGAGTATATTTTGTTTTTTGCTCTTCATTTTAGGTCGATCTAAGCAGCACAAAACGTCAAAGACGATGAAGTTACATTCAAGATCGAGCCAGCAAAATAAAAAAAACCTAATTTCCAAAGAACTCGGCACATCGCCTTATTCATATACTCCCAACCTATTGCTGTCCCTTTCGATTTTTTATGCTATCATCATTCCCGTTGTTGTTTTTTGGTGTGTGGAAACTTCATTCACCTAAGGATGAACATGCATAACTTCGACGGATGGAAAATAATATTCAATATACAGATCATTGCAATAGTTTAGGGCTCACGCTTACGGAAGCTCTTCTCAATTTGGCCCAAAAAATTATCTGCGATATTGGCGGCGAAAATCTTTCTTTAGGCGATAGCGCCACATTGGCCGGTATATTGCAGAAATTAGTGAGCTGTTACGGTGAATTGCGATCCATCGCCGGAGTCAGAACTTCGGAATCCCGTCGACTTGTCTCTCAAGACGTGCTCGATGACATTCAGGTACAGCTCAACCTCTTCTAAAATGCGCGTATCAAAAGAAAAGTTTTTCCTGCCCTATCAGAAGCGTTGGATCAGCGATACCTCAAGATTGAAAATCATCGAGAAATCCCGTCAAATTGGCATGTCTATGGCCAGTGCTTACCAACTCGTTCGAGAACATGCTTGTCAGCATTGTCGCTTTGACGGTTGGGTTTCTTCTCGCGATGAAATTCAAGCAAAACTTTTCCTCGAAGATTGTAAGAAATTTAGTCAAATTTTACACGTTGCCGCACGAGATCTCGGTCGAGAAATCATTCCCTGCGATAAAAAATCAGGATCTATCTCACTCCAGTTCGCTAATAACCGATCTATACATTCCCTGTCCTCTAATCCTGATGCTCAGGCCGGCAAGTGCGGCACACGTGTTCTCGACGAATTTGCGCTCCATCCCAATCCCAAATTGCTTTATGCCATTGCATATCCTGGCATTACTTGGGGTGGACGTCTAGAAATTATATCCACGCATCGAGGTTCAGAGAATTTTTTCCATAAACTTATCCAAGAGATCAAGGAAAATGGAAATCCGAAGCATTTTTCCCACCATAGAGTTACGCTCCAAGATGCATTGGAGCAAGGGTTCCTCGAAAAATTAAAAGCCAAAGTTTATCCCGAGGATCCTTTAAGGGCCATGGATGCGGCGGATTATTTCGATTACATCCGCCGTTCCTGCCCTGATCAGGAGACATTTTTGCAAGAGTACATGTGTGAACCTTACGATGACCAAGCCCTATTTTTGCCGACAAATTTAATCGAAGATGCAGAAAAGGACTGTGATCTAGGGAAAATTGGCGCAAGCAACGATCTTTTTCTTGGGGTTGACATAGGAAGGATCAACGATTTGACCGTATTTTGGTTGTTAGCGGCCGTTGAAAATAAACTCATCACGAAGACCGTCACCGTTCTCAAGAACAAGACATTTTCGGAACAAGAGGCGATACTTTATCCTTTACTCGCCGCACCAACGTTACGCCGTGCTTGCATCGATCAAAGCGGCATGGGATGGCAATTTACCGAACGCGCCGCCGAACGCTTCGGAAAATATAAAGTTGAAGGCATTACATTCACGAATGGGATTAAGGAACAATTAGCTTACGCATTGCGCACAGCTTTCGAAAATAAAACCCTCAAGATCCCCGCCGATGAGAACATTCGAACTGACTTACGTACCATTAAAAAGGAAAATACTTTCACTGGCAATCTGCGTTTTG
>JAITAK010000064.1 GCA_031284165.1 Puniceicoccales bacterium | reverse complement strand
CAAACCAGGTACTGGAGGAGGCGGCGGCGGTGGCGGCGGTGGCGGCAGTCCTTCTGAACCACCTGGCTTTTCTGACTGCTTTGCGGCTGAATTTTTTAATTTGCTTGCATCAAATGCTTGAGCATTGATAGGTATAGGTATCCTACCATTAAGTTGCGTTGAACTGTCCATTTCTTTAATAAACTCATTCTTAAGCTTATTCTTAATACTTGATGTAGGCATTAGGCATATCGTGAATCGCTCAAAAAAACTAGGGTGCTTTACATCTTTATACATCTGGCAAAGCTCTTTGCGATTCATGCTGTCTATTTCTACGTTTCTATTTTTGAAGTTTATACTTATCATAATGAAGGTAATTATAATACTTTAATAAAAAAAATAAATGTTTTTTTACTTTTACACTAAATGCCCTTTGTCTTGGACGATTTTCGAAATAAATCACTTAAAAATAAATATCTCTCCGTAAAATCTTTTATCTCCATGAATTCTGTATTTGTGGCACGAAAATTGCTCCATTGCGCCTGTAGAATTTGGATTCAAGGTTCATCAATCTTTGAAGGAATTTCGTCGAAGAAATTCTTGAAAAGAGGTCTGGAATTGAAACGGAACTCATAAAAAACAAAAATTGATTAAAAAAGGAAATATTATGGCAAAAATTTTAGGTATCGATCTAGGAACGACAAATTCATGTATGGCAATTATGGAAGGAGGACAAGCCGTTGTCATTCCTAATTCCGAAGGTGCGCGGACAACGCCTTCCATCGTTGCTTTCTCTAAAAATGGCGACCGCCTTGTCGGTCAAGCGGCTAAACGGCAAGCCATTACTAATCCAGAAAATACGATTTTTTCTGCGAAACGCCTCATTGGTCACAAATACGAAGAAATTAAAAATATTCTCGGAAATCTTCCCTATAAAGTGGTCCCAGGAAAAAATGGCGATGCGGCAATTCAATGCCGAATTGGCGGTAAAACAGAAATCTTTTCTCCGGAACAGATTTCTTCCATGGTTCTCGCAAAATTAAAGGCTGATGCTGAAGTTTTCCTCGGGGAAAAAATTACTCAGGCTGTCATTACTGTCCCGGCTTATTTCAATGATTCTCAACGGCAAGCAACAAAAGATGCCGGTACCATTGCCGGTCTTGAAGTCTTGCGCATTATCAATGAACCTACAGCCGCCTCGCTTGCGTACGGCCTCGATAAAAAAGGCGAAAAGAAAATTGCCGTCTACGATCTCGGCGGCGGTACCTTTGACATTTCTGTCCTCGAGATCGGCGACGGTGTCTTCGAAGTCAAAGCAACCAATGGAGATACACTGCTCGGCGGTGATGATTGGGATAAGGCAATTATCGATTGGCTTGCTGATACTTTTAAACGGGAAAATGGTATCGATTTGCGCGATGATCCCATTGCTCACCAACGCCTTAAAGAAGAAGCCGAAAAGGCAAAAATTGCTTTATCTTCTACCCAGCAAACGGAAATTAATTTGCCTTTTATTACTGCCGATGCTTCGGGTCCAAAGCATTTAAATGTTACCCTTACTCGCTCGCAATTAGAAAAAGTTTGCGATCAACTTTATCAACGCACGATCCATCCCTGCAATGACTGCTTTAAAGATGCCGGTTGGACCGCTAAAGATATTGATGAATTGGTCCTCGTTGGCGGCATGACCCGTTCTCCAAGAGTCGTCGAAATTGCGCGTGATATCGCCGGGAAAGAGCCTCACCAAGGTGTCAATCCAGACGAAGTGGTCGCCATTGGTGCTGCGATTCAGGGGGGTGTCCTTAGAGGAGAAGTTACCGACATTTTATTACTCGACGTTACTCCTCTTACGCTCGGTATTGAAACCGCCGGCGGAGCTTCAACGCCTATGATCGAACGCAATACAACCATTCCAACTCAAAAGACACAGATCTTTTCCACTTACGCTGATAATCAAACTGCTGTCGATATTCGAGTGCTTCAAGGAGAGCGACCCCTCGCTTCCCAAAATAAAACTCTGGGGATTTTCCGTTTAGATGGTATTCCTATTGCCCCGCGTGGTGTTCCACAAATCGAAGTCACTTTCGATATCAATGCTAATGGTATTCTCAGCGTTACCGCAAAGGATTTAGGAAGCGGCAAGAATCAAAAAATTACGATCACAGGTGCTTCTGGACTTTCTGAAGAAGAAGTTGAAAAGTTTCGCAAGGAAGCTGAAAAATTTGCCGATTCCGATCTCAAGGAAAAGGAAAAAATCGGAGCGCGAAATCAACTCGATAGCCTCCTCTATCAAACGGAAAAACAACTTAAGGATATGGGCGATAAACTTCAGGCATCGGATAAAAAGAAAATGGAAGAAGCAATCGCTGCTGCTAAAAAAGTCCTCGATAATAGCAATGCTTCAACGGAGGAAATGAAATCTACTCTTGAGCATCTAGGTAAGGTCTTTCAAGATATAGGCCAGGAAATGTATAAAAATGTCCAGAGCGGCCCACAACCACAGCCTCAAACAGAAACTAAACAGGAAGAACCAAAAGATAAGGAAACTAAAAAAGAAGATGATCGCGTGGTCGATGCCAATTTTGAGGTTATCGATGACGAAAAGAAATAGATGATGGGAATGAAATTTCTATATTATTAACAATATGAGTACAAATATTCAACCTTTAGGAGATCGTATCCTCGTTAAGCAAATCGAGGAAAAAGAACAGGTCAAAGGCGGAATCATTATCCCCGATGCCGCCAAGGAAAAATCCCAAGAGGCTACCGTAATTGCACTCGGGACAGGAAAACGAGACGACGATGGAAAACGCCTCGGATTCGATGTTGCCGTCGGCGATAAAGTCTTGATTAGCAAGTACGGAGGCACTGAGGTGAAATACGATGGCCAAACTTTTATGCTCGTGCGGCAGGATGATCTTCTTGCTGTGTTTAAATAATGTTTATAACTTTAATTAATATTGAATTGAAAGGATCTAATATATGGCAAAACAATTGATTTTTGAAGAACAAGCCCGGAAAAAAGTGCTCGACGGTGTTGCAATACTCGCCAAAGCGGTTAAAGTAACCCTCGGTCCCAAAGGTCGTAATGTCCTCATCGAAAAAAAATTCGGCGCTTCCACTGTGACTAAGGATGGTGTGACTGTCGCTAAGGAAATCGAGCTCAAGGACCCTTACGAAAATATCGGCGCTCAGATGGTTAAAGAAGTCGCTTCTAAGACTTCCGATAACGCCGGCGATGGAACTACAACTGCAACAATTCTCGCTGAAGCTATTTTTCGCGAAGGACTCAAAAACGTGTCCTCTGGCGTTAATGCCATCATGCTCAAACGAGGCATCGATAAGGCTGTTGAAGCCGTGGTTGCCGAATTGGCTCGTACTTCTAAGAAAGTCGAAACTTCTGAAGAAATCCGTCAAGTGGCTACCGTTTCCGCTAACTGGGATCAGGAAATCGGTCAAATGATTGCCAATGCTATGGAAAAAGTGGGAAAAGATGGAACGATTACCGTCGAGGAAGCTAAAACTATTGAAACTTCCCTCGAAGTCGTCGAAGGTATGCAGTTCGATAAGGGTTATCTCAGCCCTTACTTCGTCACCAATCCTAATAGCATGGAGTGTGTTCTAGAGAACGCTTATATCTTGATCTTCGAGAAAAAAATTAGCACGCTCAATGACCTTCTCCCCCTTCTCCAAACCGTTGCCCAAAGTGGAAAACCGTTAGTACTGATCGCTGAGGATGTAGAAGGCGAGGCTCTCGCCGCACTCGTTGTCAATAAATTGCGCGGTACACTTAACGTCTGTGCCGTTAAAGCACCAGGATTCGGTGACCGCCGTAAGGCGATGCTCGAAGATATCGCTATCCTTACAGGAGGGCGATTTATTTCCGAGGACCTCGGCATTAAACTGGAAAATGTCACGATTAATGATCTTGGTTGCGCCAAACGTATCACGATTAGTAAAGAAGATACCACCATCGTCGAAGGAAATGGTACTCATGAAGCTATCCAAGCGCGTATTAAACAAATCCGTCACCAAATCGATGAGTCAACTTCCGATTATGATCGGGAAAAATTCCAGGAACGGCTTGCTAAATTAGCAGGTGGCGTTGCCGTTATCCGTGTTGGTGCAACGACAGAACCAGAAATGAAAGAAAAGAAAGATCGCGTCGATGACGCGCTCCATGCAACGCGTGCCGCTGTCGAAGAAGGTATTTCTGCAGGAGGAAGTGTCGCACTGCTCCGCGCCTCTACCGTGATCGATAAACTCGATATTTCTTGCCCCGATGGAAAAATCGGCGCCATGATTGTTAAGCGTGCCATTGAAGCTCCTTTGCGCCAACTCTGCGAAAATGCAGGAGTCGAAGGAGGTTTGATCGTTCAAGAAGTCCTTAAAATGGGCGGTAATCAAGGTTATAATGTCGCTACAGGCAAATTTGAAGATCTCATTGCTGCCGGCGTCGTTGATCCAACGAAAGTTAACCGCACAGCGCTTCAAAATGCAGCTTCTATTGCCGGTCTACTCCTAACAACAGAGTGCGTCATTGCTGAGCTTCCTGAAGAAAAGCCGTCCCGCTGTCATGCCCCAAATCCCGGTATGGATGACATGATGTAAGGTTTCCGAGATTGCTATAGCAATAAAAGATTCCTCATTTGTGTCTGTTCCGACGAGGCTTTGCCTCCTAGAGTTCGAAAGAAGTGAAGTTGCTTTATAATGTGCTTCGTATTTTAGCCTGGGGCTTTGGCTTAACCAAAGCCCCGGTTTAAGTCTGTTTTTAAATGGAAATTCCTTAACTTGTGACTTAAGTGGAAATTAGGATCCTATAATGAAAAAAGTTCTTGACAAATGTCGTATTTTATGTTCCTTGACTCTTGCTTTATGATTATAAAAAAATATATAAAATATAATCGTATCGCTGTATTCCGTCAGTTATTCACTGGGTTAATGGGGTCTATGCGAAATAAGTGTTGACGCTGGAAATTTTTTATGCTACCCAGCAAGATACTTTTATGTGCGCAAAATATATAGTTGCTGTAATATTAATGGCTGTCCTCGGTTGCCTATTTTTAAAAAAAGGTTCGGTTATCTCTTTGAAGGAGCCGAAAATATCTTTTTTAGAGGGGATCGAAAATACAATCTATGGAAAATGTAGGTCTATCGCTGCATGGATCGCTGCACGGATTCCCTTCCTCAATACCAACTTATCCATTGAAAAAAAACTCAGACAAGCGATTTTGGCTGATGATGAAGCAAGAGCTATTAAAATCATCCTGTCTAATTTAGATGTTCCTTTTTTAGAGAAAAATTTTCACTGGGATGATGACTCAAAAGAGTCTTCCGTGCTCATCTTTGCCATAAATAATAGAAAGGAACGCATGGCGTTAGAATTGCTTTCCTATTGGTGTCATAGCAATGTCCCCGATAGCGATGGCCATACGGCATTGTATTATGCGCGAAAATTGAGAATGTATCAGGTCATTAGAGTCCTAGAAAATCGAAAAGCCATAGAAATGTAGAACATCGCAAGTCCGTAGCAACTCAATGCTCCCTGCCCCTATTCATTGTTTTCATCGAAAAGGTAATAGGCATCGAAAGCTTCGGTGATTATGCTGTATTCTTTTATAGAAAAATTTCCGTAGTAAGATTTGTGCTTGCTAACGGGATATTTTGGTAAATTTTGAAAAGACATTTGTGGTCAAATTTATACTCAAAGCAGAACAAGATATCCATCGTTCGCCGCCATTTAGCGTGGAATTCGAACAAGCGCTATTGGGCGGATGTATTGTTGACGGAGGTCAAAATAGTATTGCCCTATGTATTCAGGAAAAAATCACCCCCGACGCTTTCTATCTTCCCGCGCATGCGCTCATCTACCGCACGCTCCTCGAGCTTTATAATACCAACACTCCCCTTAATGAACTTATTGTTGCAGAAAAGTTGCAGTCCCATGGCGATCTCGAGAAAGTTGGCGGTTATGATTATATTAATACCATTAGTAATTGCATCGATACCCCAATTCATCTGAAACATTACATCGATCGCATTAGAGATCTCGATCTTATCCGACGAGTCATCGATGTCGCTAATAAAAGTATCGAAAATGCTTATGCCGGCATCGATAATGTGGGACAATTTCTCGATGACGTTGAACAATCCATCTTCTCTATCGCTGAAAATCGCATTGCAGATACGATCGAACATATCAGAAATCCCATCAATGCGGCGGTTAATATGTTTCAACGACTCATGCAAAATCGGGGAAAAATCACCGGGATTGCTTCGGGATTTATCGACCTCGATCGATTGACTTTGGGGCTCCATTCCGGAGAAATGATCGTTGTCGCCGCACGTCCCTCTATGGGTAAAACCAGTTTTGCCCTCAATATTGCTGAAAATGTCGTCGCTCCAAGGTCGTCAACACCGATCCCTACTTTATTTTTTAGTTTGGAAATGTCTTCAGAACAACTCGCTATGCGCTTACTTTGTAGCCGTTCTGGCATTGATATGCGAAAATTGCGCGAGGGTTTCGTTCATAAATCTGTATCTGCAACACTGAACACTACTGCCAATGAATTGAAGAAAATCCCCTTATGGATTGATGAATCGAGTGGCATCTCTGTCAGTGAAGTGCGAGCTAAAGCACGGCGAATGTACAATAAACATAAACTGGGCCTGATTATTATCGATTATTTGCAGCTCCTCGCTACCTCTGATTCACGAACACCCCGAGAACAACAAATTGCTGAAATATCCCGCGGTATTAAAGCTATGGCTAAAGAATTAAATTTGCCGGTTATTGTTTTAAGTCAACTCAATCGCGAATCCGAAAGGGATAAACGACAGCCAAAACTCTCCGATTTGCGCGAGTCTGGAGCCATCGAACAGGATGCCGATACCGTATTGCTACTCTCAAAACCGAGGTCTAACGAAAGAGATGATGATAAAAATCAAGAGACAGGATGCGACCTTGTCGACCGAGAATTGATTATTGCCAAACAACGCAACGGTCCTACGGGTAATGTATTGCTTAAATTTAATAAGAGTCTAACACGATTTGAAAATTATGCTCAAGAAAATAAAGTATAGTCCATACCTTTTATGCCTCTTAACGGCTAAAAGTTTACTGTTTTCAATGGATTACCCTGTGCCTTCACCTGGGAATGCTGACCCTTCAGCTTTGGAACCTTATCCCATAGACCCTCAGGGAAATGAAGCTGTCCCTTCGCCAACGCCATCGTCGACGCTCATAACGCCTGCTGTACCACTGAAGAAAGGAACAACAACATTTCCAAGTGCCTTTTCTCAAGATGCAACGCTCAATGAAGCGCTGGATGCTTCTATTTTCTCCTCCTATGAAAAAAAGACTGAGGAAAGCGCTTCAGCAATTAAAACAATAACGATTATCGTCGATCACGGAGAAGCCAAAAATGAAAATTTTATTCGCGCACATATGAAATTGTCCGAAGGCGATCCTTTTAATCCACATATCGCCGATGAAGCCATTCACTCTTTGGCTACCATCAATATGTTTGACGATATCCGTATCGTCGCTGATCAAAATGACGATGGTACCGTAAATCTTACCCTTTCGATGATGACACGACCTAAGATTGCAGCCATCGAATTTCCACACGAAAAAGTCAGCAACAAAAAATTGAAAAAAGAAATCAAAACCGTTGTTGGTGAATACCTCAATAAGGCCTATATCAATGACGACATTCAAGCCATTTATCGTCATTACCAAATTCAAGGATTCCCTAAACCTAAAATCTACTACGAAATCCTCCCTACTAAGGATCCTAAATACGTGAAAGTCATTTTTGATATCCTTCCTGGCGAAGGACTCCACATCTCAAAAATTGAGTTCACTAATTTCAATGATGTCGATATCAGTTCCATTCGAAAGAAAATGCTCCTAAAAACTTGGTCATTTTTTTCGTTTTTAACTAAAAAAGGTTATTTAGTTGACCTTTTTCTCGACGTCGATCGACAAATGATCGTTGAAGAAATGCAAAATACAGGTTACTTAGATGCTAAAGTTGTCGATGCTGTATTTAAATCCAATGGAAAAAATAGCGGCACTTTACAATTTATCGGCGATTGCGGTCAAAAATACTTCGTTGGCAAGGTCGATTTTGTCGGTAATAAAATCTACCCCAATGATAAAATTGCCCTCCTGATCGAACACATCAAATCCGGAGAGGCCTTTTCGCCGGAAAAAGTCTCTGCCACCGCCGAAATGATCCAAAATTTCTATCGCTATAGCGGTTACATCAATACCTATGTCGTCGCAGAAAAAACACCTACCTTTATCGATAATACCATTGATGTGAAATTTACAATTCATGAGTCACCGTTGACTTACGTAAATTCCGTTCTCGTTAATGGCAATTACAAGACTAAAAATAAGGTTGTCCTTCGCGAATTGGCACTGGCTCCAGGGGATAAATTCAATTACATTAAGATGAAAAATAGCGAAAATCGTTTAAAGAATACAGGATTTTTTGAAACGGTTTCCATGGATGCAACGGATAGCGAAATCCCTGACCATAAAAACATCCAAATTGATGTGAAAGAAAAAAATACAGGAAATGTGCAAATCGGTGGGGCAATTAGCGCCAGGAATAATCAATATGTCTTTTTCGAAATTTCCCAATCTAATTTCGATCTCCTCGGTGGACCTAAAGCGAAATTTCAAGGAAGCGGCCAGAAAGCTAGGGCACGGATACAAATCGGAACCCGAGATAATCAGTTGACCCTTTCCTTCGAAGAACCCTACCTTTTCGATCGAGAGCTCGCCTTCGGTGTAGATATCTTTGGGGAAAAAACGAAGTATCGAACGTCTGATAGTAATTATAGCGGCCCAACTTACGACGAAACGTCCTTCGGTATGGAACCTTACTTTCGTAAACGCCTTTACGAATTGTGGGTAGGGCGTTTGGCTTATAATTTCACGCGAAAAAATATTCATAATGTGAGCGCTTCCGCAGTACAACCGATTAAGGATGAGGCCGGTTGGCGTTCTTCTTCGCGGGTAAAATTTTCAGTGGAACGAGACACACGCGATAATTATATTTTTCCTAGAACAGGTCTATTGGTCGGTATCGATACTCAATGCGCCGGACTCGGGGGACAGATAAAGTTATTCCGCACCACAGCGGGCGTTTCTAAATGGATAACGATTTCTGAAAAATATGACCATGTCCTCACGATTGCGATGAAAATGGGGATGATTTGCCCTTTGGCTAATAAACAAACTCCTTATAGTGAACGCCATTTTTTAGGTGGCGATAGCCTCATGCGGGGTTTCGAGTTCCGCGAAATTTCACCAAAAGTAAATCGCATACACGATAAAAATAATAATAGCCTCGGAGGTAATTCATTCGTTTACGGTTGTCTCGAATACACCGCAAATATTTTTGATGATTTCTATCTCGCTACTTTCGGTGAAATCGGAAATGTCGGCAAACATCAAAATCCGTTTCACAATGGATTAAATGTGGATATTGGTCTTGGGCTGCGCATATTCATCATGAATATGCCACTTCACCTCGATTGGGGTTATCCTCTTCGCGCCACAGATGGTATCAAGAAAAAAGGAGTACAATTTAATTTCTCCTTTGGCGCTTCCTTTTAATTAAAATTGTATGTCGCTTCATCCGCTAGCCTTTCTAGGAACTTGAATTATATAAATTATAAAAGAAGCTCGGCGTCGTAATGTAACGCTGAGCTTCTTTTAGGATGCGCTCTGCAGTACTGCGGTAGCATCTGCGGGGCGAGTTTGCTTTTACTTAAGAATTTTCCATATTTATTTTGTCGAAAATGTCACCGAGATTGGTCAATTCTTGATCATTCTTCAATTTACCATAGGCTTTAATTTCCGCTTCCAGGGCACTTACATCGTAATTGGCTGCCTTAATCGAAAGGCCAATGCGTCGTTCATTGCGATCAATTTTAATCACGCGGGCGGTGACTTCATTGCCCACCGCTAAAGCATCTTTAATTTTTTCGACGCGATCTTCAGCAATCTGACTAATGTGAACCATTCCATCGATATCGTTTTGAAGTTCAACAAAAGCTCCATAGGAAGTAATTTTCGTCACTTTACCCACTACAAGACTGCCAATTTGAAAAAGACTTTCGATGTATTCCCATGGATCATTGGTCAATTGTTTGATGCCCAAAGCAATACGTTGTTGTGTTGGATCGATATCAATGACTACAGCATCGACGGTATCGCCTTTTTTTAAGACCTCATTGGGATGATTGATTTTTTTTGTCCAACTAATATCAGAGACATGGATCATGCCATCGATACCATCCTCTAGCTCAACGAAAGCGCCATAATTAGTTAAATTGCGAACAACACCGCGAACATGAGCACCAACGGGGTAATTGTGTTTAACCATTTCCCATGGATTTTCTTCCAATTGCTTCATACCCAAGGCAATTTTTTGATTTGCCTTTTCAATGCCAATGACTGCAGCTTCAATCTCATCACCAATTTTTAACACTTCGCTTGCCTTGGCGATGCGTTTTGTCCAAGACATTTCTGCAACGTGAATTAAACCTTCCACGCCGGGTTCGAGTTCGACGAAAGCGCCGTAAGGAACTAAATTGACGACCTTTCCTTTGACTTTGCTTCCTAGCGGATAGCGATGTTCAATATTTTCCCAAGGATTACTTTTGGTTTGTTTCATTCCGAGGGCTACCCGTTCTCTTTCTGGGTCAATCTCAAGAATAATCACCTCGATTTCTTCTCCAATGCGCACTAATTCGCCTGGATGGGAAACGCGCCCCCAAGACATGTCCGTAATATGAAGTAAGCCATCAAGTCCGTCAAGATCAACAAAAACACCGTAGTCGGTAATATTTTTAACGATGCCGTGACAAATGGCCCCTACTTGGATATTGGCCATTGCTTTCTGGCGTTTTTCTCTGCGTTCTTCCTCGATAAGTTCTCGTCGTGAAACCACGATATTTTTACGATCAAGATTAATTTTAATGATCTTAAAATCATAAGTTTGGCCGATATATTGATCGAGGTTTTTAGGGGCCTGAGTGTCAATTTGAGAACCCGGTAAAAAGGCATCGACACCGATATTCACGATTAACCCTCCTTTCGTCTTGGCTTTAACCTTACCATGTACCACCGTACCTTCAGGGCAAGTCTCAACAATATGCGTCCAATTCTTTTTTTGTTCCGCTTTATCAAATGAGACAATTGGATTGCCTTCCTTATCTTCTAATTTTTCCAAAAAGACGTCGATAGTTTGTCCTACAGAGAATTCATTAATATCATTAAATTCAATTATTGGAATTTTTCCTTCTGTCTTTGTACCAATATCGACTGCGACTTTATCGTCGCTGATCTCGGTAATGATTGCTGAAACAATTACACCGGGAAGTAATTCCCTAATCGGTTTTTCTTCCAACAATTTTTCCATTATGTTTGCCATATCGCTAATTTTTTAAAGGAGGTTAAGGGTTTAAGGTTATGATCTCACAGTAAGCACATAACCGCGCTTTAAAAATTAAAAAAAACAAGATTAGGCAAGCTTTAAAATCATTTCTTTTGAATATTATCTTTACAGACCCCATTTTTACCGTCATTCAGATCTTCTATGGTGAGGCTCTGGCGTTAGGCGTAATCGACATAGCGCATAATCGCTTCGATCTTCCACGACGAAGCTTTTTCTCCGATGGTTACCTCTACACTATCTCCTATTGTCTTTGAGAGTAAAGCTTGAGCCAGTGGGGTTTTATAGGAGAGGATATTGTTTTCGGGATCTCCATCCCAGGCGCCCAAAATAGCGTATTCCACTTGTTCCTGGGAAGTTTCCGATTGCAAACGCACTACCGTACCAATGCTGACCATACTATCGCTGGCGGTATCGAAATTGATAATTTGTGCCCTTTCCAGGTCGCTTTCCAGCTGATCACGTCGCGAAAATAGAAGTTCCTGATCCTGGCGTGCCATCTTATACTCTGAATTTTCGCTGAGATCGCCGTGTTCTCGGGCGATTTCAATAGCCCTTTTATTTGCCGGAATTTTTTCATTAATCAGGGTTTCATATTCCTTCTTTTTCAAATCGAAACTTTCCTGGGAAACGATCAGTGAAGCATCGGTAGCTATTCGTTTTTCGCCAACTTTTTCAGCGATTAGGGATTGCATTGAAGGGAATTCCTTAATGAAGCGGGCCAGAAGTAAGCGTTTTGTTAAAGAATCAAACCATTGATTTTGCATCAGCATCCGGCATAAATCTTTAGCATTTTCTTCATTAGCGCCTGAAAGTAAATCGCGAATAAGGTTACGATCTTCGCTCACTAATTCTGCCAAAGGAATGCGTTTTGCCGAGACATTAGCCAAGGCATCTAAATCGATAGCCAGAAAAACGGCTTTTAACAATTTAAAGCCAATTAATTCCTTAGAGAGGATTTCTGAGAATTTACGCGCATGGCGATTCTTAATAATCCAATGTAATAGCGAGGATTTTAGCGAATGTTCATTGAGCCAACGATTAAAACAATCCTTCAAAAATTCATGGCAACCGCGATCAACTAAAAAAACGATGCATTCATTGGTAAATTTACCTTGGCTATTCCTAAGTAAATTAGCGCAACGCATTTCCCATTCATCAGGAAAGGCGCAAGTCACCAATAACAAAAATCGTCCATAATAGGCTGGTGATAGTTCTTCAACGAGTTTCCCTAGATTATTGCATTCGCGAATTAAAGACTCAGGTGTAGGCTCGAAATATTCTATATCGTCGCCAATGATTTCCGTTAAATCGTTGCGGATCCAACAGCAAGTTAGTTTTTGAGCTGTTGACAAACGCCGATCATTTGAAGTAATGATATGATCTAAATCACTAATCACCGTCTTAATTTCTCCAGCCATTGCTTCTTGATTTTCGCTAGGGAGGGTTAAAATCTTAGCTGCAATTTCAATTTTTTTAATGGGATCCTTATGGATATGCAGTTGTTCTATAATTTCGTCCTCGATACTCACGGGTTGTTCGCGGAGAATATAGGTATTAGAATGTTTCGGCGAAAGCGTAATTAAAGGGTCTTTGGCGAGTAATTTTTTCACTCCAATCCACCATCGGCGAAATCCACTTTCACCGATAATGCGCTTGAAAATGAACTCGATTTCACTCAATGCCAATTCTTGGCGCGGATGGTTTTGAATGAGGTTGTAAAACAATTCCATAGGATTATTTTTCGCCTTCTCTGCGACGCCTTTGGGATCATTTTTAAACTGAACGAGGAGGTCGTTGTCGCACAAAATTTCCAGCTTTCGCGCACAAAAGATGGGATCCATCATGTGTTCCACCGCATCTTCAAAAACAATCTTTAATTTATTGATCGCAGGGTCATAACCTAAAATTTGCCCTAAACCCCAGCTGCTGTGGATACAATAAATTCCATCTTTAATATTTTCTAATTTAATCAGTTCTCTATCTAATAGAGGTTGTTTCCGAGCAATTTGCTCAATAATTGTCTTATCCATTTTAACTATAGTTACCCTATTGTCTTTCTTCGATAAGCGATGTGTTTGTCAATGATTTTTTAAAGCGTTTGTTTAATTCCGTTCTGACCTATAGAACATCTTTTATTGCTTTGCAATAGGCAGAGATTTCATAAAACTCCAGAACATTCGATGAATGTTAGTCAAAATAAATTGCCCCTGAGCATCGTAATCATCGCCAAAGATGCGGAGCGATGTATTGCCCGTTGCCTAGAAAGTGTTTACCGCTGGTCCCAAGAAATTGTTGTTGTCATCAATGAATGTACGGACTGCACTGCAGCTATTGCCGTTTCCTTCGGCGCTCAGGTGATCAATCACCCTTGGCAAGGGTTTAAGGAGCAAAGAAATTTTGCGAAACAGCTCGCTTCCATGCCTTGGATCCTTTCCCTTGACGCAGATGAAGCGGTTTCCAAAGAGCTCAAGCAGTCGATTATGGATTTTATAGTGCGAAACGACACGCATTACAATGGAGCTTCCTGCGCTCGCCTAACCTATTTCTTGGGGAAGAGCGTATTACATGGCGGCTTATTCCCCGATATCAATGTTCGACTCTTTCGCAAAAATTGCGGCCATTGGGAAGGGGATAGTACTCACGAACGCCTTCACATCGACGGCGAAGTCTTCCTGCTTAAAGGCAATTTGATTCACTATTCCCACGGTTCCCTTAAGGAACAGATTGAACGTCTCCTCATTTATTCGGAATTTTTAGTAAAAAATCATAAGGGACAGCAAATTTCCAGTTGGAGAATTTGCATTCAGACTTTTACTTGTTTTTTCAGGCGCTATGTTTTAAAGGCTGGATTCCTCGACGGTTTTCGTGGTCTATATCTTGCTTTGGCGGCGAGTTTTTTCCAACTCTACGAATACACGCGTCTCTATGAAGATAATGTCCTTCACTGCTTCCCTGAAGGAAATCTAGAAAATGTGGAGGTATCTGAGCTAAAAAGCTGCTAAATTTAAAGGAACGCCTCTCCTTTTTATTTTTCATGAAGAAATTACTTTCAGCGATTTTGGAATTTATTTTCCCTCGCTATTGTTGCATCTGTGGGCAATATTTATTCACTACGGCTTACCGTTACATCTGCGAGTCATGTTTCGAGAAAGTCATTTTTCTCGGTCAAAATCTATGTCAAAAGTGCGGCCACGATTTTGGAGAAACCGGGTTTCAAAATCCGCAACATTGTCCTCGATGCTTAAAAACGCAGTTCTGTTTTCGAGCCCTGCGTTCGGCGATTTCCTTGAATCCTATGGCTAGGCAACTTATTCACCAATTTAAGTATGCTCAGGGAGAATATCTGGTGAAGGATTTATGTAAAATTGTCCAACAGAATACCAATTTTATGTCTTTCATCGCCGACAGTACCTTCGTCCCGGTTCCCCTTCATTGGCGTCGGCAGTTCTCTAGGGAATATAATCAAAGCACCGTACTTGCAAAAGCATTAGCAAAGCTTCCCATTCGTAGTCAAGTGCTTCCTCTACTCCGAAGGGTTCGCTACACGCGCCCTCAAGTTGAACTTCGCGCTGATGAGCGTCAAATAAATATGCAAGGAGCTTTCGCATTGCTCCCTAAGATTAAAATCCCTTTAGAGACGAAACTCGTCGTTTTCGATGATGTTTTAACAACAGGGGCGACTATCAATGAATGCTGCAAAATTTTGCAAAAGCATGGATTTTCAAATATTTATGCAGCTACATTTGCGCAAAAAGGTTGATGTAAAACGCGTCTTCAATTTTGAATTATCGACAGCATATCAAACAATGCGTACATCTTTGACGGTGACATTGCTTATTGGCGTTCCTGCTGGGATTCGAACCCAGATTCTCGGTTCCGAAGACCGATGCTCTATCCGTTAAACTACAGGAACATCCTCCTCAATCATCTTCTTGGATTGGAAAAAGTTCTAAGGTTATAGGTCCAACTGACCTCCTATCGCAAAATATGAACTTTCCATTGGCGTTCCTGCCGGGACTTGAACCCAGATTTTCGATTCCGGAGACCGATGTTCTATCCTTTGAACTACAGGAACCCTCCCGGGCGGGATCTTGTAATGCCCTGCTTAGAGTCAATAGTATATTCCTAAAAAGATTTCTGCTCAGTATCTTCATTACGCGCTGTACTCTAACGTATCGAAATAATCTTGTAAAATCAGCGTTGCCGCCGCGGAATCCACAGTACCCTTTTGGCGCATATTGCGGCGATTTTTAGGAGAACGTTGCCGCAAATCACCTACGGCTGCTGTCGTTAAGCGTTCATCCATACGCTCCGCGGGAATGCCGATTTCCTTTTCCAATAAGACTATAAAGCGGTCGATTTCCTTGGCTTTAGGACCTATCGAGCCATCCATATTTAAAGGATAACCGACGATCATTTTTTGAATTTGGCGAAGCTTTACAATCGTAGCAATCTGCGCTATCCCGTTATCGAATGCGTTGACTTTGATCGCTGCTATAGGGACCGCAAATCTCAATGTATCGTCACCAACGCTTAAACCAATGCGTCGGGTCCCGTAATCTATGCCCAAATAATTCACTTAATGGAAGGTAATCGCCTTTCTAATCAGTTGATCTGCTGTTGCTTCAGGGAAATTTTCAGCAATTTTCCCAATGATGATTTCCGCTTCTGTCTTTTTGTAACCTAAAGCTATTAATCCTAAAATTGCGTCGCTCTGTTCCGAACGCATCACTATAGGGGTGTTGGATGATCCTTCCCCGATTTTGTCTGCAAGTTCTAAAATGATCTTTTCCGCTTTTTTTTTGCCAATCCCCGGGATACTCCCTAGCATCGCCACATCGCGGTGCGCAATAAAGTGATGTAGCTCCTTTAATTTAAATTTGCTAAACATAGCCAATGTCATTTTGGGACCAACCCCTGATACTTTATCAATCACTAATTTGAAAAAATCGCGCTCCTCACTGTGATTAAAGCCGTAAAGCGTCTGACAATTCTCGTGGTAAACCGTATGAACCCATAGCCTGACGGTTTCACTACACCGAGGTAAATCGATCGTTAATGGAACAAGGACTTCATAACCGATGCCGTGTATTTCTATAGTACAACTCAACGGAATGTGTGCTATTAAACGTCCTTCTAGAAAGACAATCACACTTTATATACATACAGCACAATCGATAAAGTCAAACAAACTTTACCTTTTGCTTGAATTGAAAAGTTTAGATCGTCAAGGAAGTATACATTGAAAATATTGGTGTGCAGTATAGTTAAAGTGTCGATAAGCGTTGCGGTACTTTTATGAAAGAAAGCGAGATATGCGGTAGGTCGAAAGTATTATAAAGCGTTATAAAATACTTGACGGTCCAAAAGAATTCTTCCAGGCCAAGATACAGGGAGAGTGAATGTTGCGCCAATATCGATCTCCTGGTCTTATTGAATCAATAATGTAAACCACTATGCACATCACTACCTTGCCAGTCGAAAAAGCATGAACCAGGAATTTGGTTATCAATATCTGTGAAATAGCCATCGTTGGGCAATAGTTCGCGGAGGATTGTTGTGGGGATGGATGTTTCCCATTGATAAAAAGTGCCTTGTATATTTTCATACCACTCTACGTGGCCGTCGAAGAATGCGATGAATCCTCCTTCATCTCCCCATAGACCACCTGCATTTCCGTCGGATTTTTTTCGCCACTTCCCATAGCTATGAAGGCCGCGACTGTAAGCAACTGGGAATTTTTCGCTGATTAGGGTTCGATAATCATTATTGGGACATCGGACAATGCAACATGCAACACTCAAAGGAAAATTGCCGCCGCTATGTTTTCCAGCAAATTGAGGATGAATACGATCATTAGAAGCGGTACAAATTGCTGTAGGCAGCGTTCCTTGAATCGATTTGTACTGTTTCACACAGTAATCAAAGTCCCAGGCCCAAACAGCAACGTCTTTGATATAACCGTATTTGGCGAGTACTGCAGCAAGTAAATTGACATCGCCATTTCCTGTGGTTTCGCCTTTCATCTTTAAGAGATCTTCAAAGTGGATCGCACGTCCAAAATCGACAATAAATTGACCATAAGCCAACGCAATAGTTCTCAAATGACTGGCAGCTTCAGCGCGATAAGCGCGTTTTATCATTGTTTGAGCAGCGGGATAAGCCATTATCGATAGGACTGCTAAAATTGAAAGGACTATCGTTAATTCTATAAGTGTAAAGCTCCGCCGGCTCTTAAACCTCAGCATTGAAAAATAATAATTAAAAATGTCAAAAGATCAACAATTAATGAAGATGGCCATAAGCGCCATTACCTTGCCAATTGAGAAAACATGAATCGGCGTAAGGGGATTGTTGGTCTATAGAACTATGAGCGTTAGGCAATAATTCGCAAAGTATTGTCGTCGAGATTGCCGTTCCATATCGATGAAACATGCCTTGTATATCCTGGTACCACTCCACATGGCCATCAAAAAATGCAATCAATCCTCCGTGATTTCCCCAAATACCGCCCACATCGCCGTCGAATTTTTTTCGCCATTTTCCATCGCTATAGAGGCCGCGACTGCAAGCGACTGGAAATTGGCTATTGAGCAATTGAGTATAATCGTAATTAAGACATTGGATGACGCAGCATGCGACGCTTAAGGGAAAGCTTCCAGCGCTTTGTCTTCCGGCAAACTCGGGATCAATTTTATCGTTGGAAGCGTCGTAAATCCTTACGGGTAGCATTCCTTGATTTGATCGGTATTGCCTTACTAAGTGATCAAAATCCCAAGCCCAAACGGAAATGTTTTTGATGTAACCGTATTTTGCAAACACCGCAGCCAGTAGATTGACATCGTGAGGGCCATCGCTACGTGTAGCCGCTGGATTTTTCATTTTAGCAAGATCCCGATAATTCACAGGTCGACCAAAGTCGTGGATAAAATTGGCATGCGCTAGAGCGATGACTCTTAAATTTTGAGCTCCTTGGGCGCGCTGAGAGCGTTCGATGATACGGTGGCTAATGGGAAAAGTTATGGATAGCAAAATGGCGACAGTCCCAATGATGGATACAAATTCCACAACTGAAAAACTTGCTTTAGATCGAAGATCCATGACTAGGCAATTTCTATAAAAAAATAAAAAAAATGCAATCAAAACGAATTTTTTTAATTGAAAATAAATTAAAAACGAGCGATTATGGTTCTAAGGATTTGGGGATTGTTTTAGTTTATATGGGATTTTAGCGATAAAATCGCCTTTGAAAATTTCCACAATTTTCTTTCTATAAAAGAAAGCGTCCATAGAATTTCAAGTCATTATATGAAAATCGACCATGTCAAAATCTACGATCTTGAAGAATGCATTGTTGCCAGTGGCTTACCGATGCTTTCCGCCTACGATGAAGCGGAGTTTGCCGAAAATGTCGCCCAATTAAAAACAGATTACGCTCAAAATCAAAGAAATAAGCATCTTACACGGGCCTGTAAACTTGCCGCAAGTCCTTCGGCTTCAGGTCACGGTAATTTTTTAAAAGGTATTCTCGTTGCCTGTAATGTGACGGGTACTCAAGCTTGGTGGATCCAGGCGGGGCGTTATGGGCATTTTGTTATCGACTCGAGTATGTCTAAAATGCATCGTTTAAAGTCCATGAATTTCGCCACTTCCTGTCATCCCAAAACATCGGAAATATCGCGGCAAGAAGTTGCGAAATGCGTAGCGTTAGATGATATTGAATCGCTGGTTTATGCCTGTCCCATGGGCCTCGAATTGACGGCTCGCGTCAACACCAATTACATGCAATTGCGCATCATATACCATCAACGCAAAGCTCATCGCCTCTCAGAATGGCATAGCTTTTGCCATTGGATCGAGTCTTTACCGCTGGCCCGTGAATTTATGACTAATTCGAGCGATGAAGACTAGAAATAAATCTTAGAAATAAATCTTCGACGAAAAAAGCTTGGGTATCGAGAATTTACTTTTTAACTTTTTATCGATTTATGGGGAAAAATAAGCTCCTGCGTTAGAAAAAAGTTCTCTTATGGCATTAGCTATCTCCGTATCGCGTATCGATGAAATATAATAGCCAGGAACATGACCTAAATCATCCATAAGATTCGCATCCAAGGAACCGCCATCTTCTCCATACGTGTTACCGACTAGGGCCAAGATTTGCTTTACGACGTTGACATTACTGTCGATAACGGCCTTGTGAAGCATGGTTCTCCCCATTACATCGCGCGAATTAATGCGAATTTTCTTAGCACTCAGTAAAGCCTTTACCGCATCATCATGATTGTATTTCATGGCTACATATAATGGCGTTTCGCCATCGTCATTGCGCCTATTAACATCCACGCGTCCATCCTCGACCAGTAATTGAGTACACGACGCAGAATTCATTGCCGCCGTATGCATCAGTGTATTGCCGCGATCTATAGTGATTGGGTTGCCATTGGCTTCTTTAATCACGAGTGATTCATCGATGAGCAAACGCCTTAGCGCCTCAGCATCCTTTAGACAGGTGGCAAAAAACACAATGGGAAACGCATAGCCGAGGAGTACTCGGGCATTCGACATATTAGCTTGTTTATTAACAAAGAGCTCTATCAAATGCTCTATGTTGGTCAAATCGCCACTTGTGGTGCCGATGACCACGTGCAATCTTTCCTTTTCTGCCCTGCTCATTCCTGCAAAATAAGGAACTGAAGCCTTTATGGTGGAAAAATTACAGCTTAAAATTAGACTTCCTATAATTTTACAACCACTTCTTCGTAAATAAAATTTTTCCTTCATAAATTACCTTTATTGAAATCGAATTCATAGATCTTTCAAAAGTTCGCGTTAGACCTATAAATTCCTTTATATAAGCATAGCAAAAGGTACTGTTGTGTTGCATTGATAGCCACTATTGTTACAAACCCTGAACATTTTGAAAAAAAGAGGCAGGGGCTGCCACACCTCAACCTCTTTGTTTATTGTTTAAAAAATACTTAGGCCTCCTGGTTCGGGTCCTGCACTGGATCGCCATTGCTATACTTAGCTCCTAGCGCACAAAGGCGACCTTGCATGATTTTCTTTGCATCAAGATCTTTAATATCGTCGAGATAATCTGCAGGTGTTTTACCATTGTCGTCTTCGACATTCACTTTGAGTTCCTGGTTAATAGCAGCTAGCTTTGCTTTAAAATCCGGATCACTACAACAGTTCAAGACTCTTTTATTGCATTTAATGACTGCAATATGGATCATTGTGCGCCCTAAGTTATCACGTGAATTAACTTTAAAGCGATCTGCATTGATGATAGCCTCGATGGCAACTGCATTGTCAAATTCTATCGCCTTGTATAAAGGTGTTTCTCCTTCATTATTATGTTCGTTGATATCCAAACGACCGTCATTAATTAATAATTTCAGACATTCTCCCGAATTGATCGCCGCCGCGTGCATCGGCGTATTTCCTAAAGCCGTTTCAACACAAACGTCTGTATTATGATCCGCGAGCAATTTTTCCAATGCAGCCGTGGATTTTAAACATGACGCAGGGAAAATAATCGGAAAACTATATCCTATAATTAATTTTTGATTAACGACAGCGCTAGTGCCTTTAGCAACGAAAGAGGTGATCATGGCCTCTAGCTTATCGATACTGGCGATAGTCGCTCCGAGAGCGATGCATGAATCCAATTTTGTCCGGTCATTCCACGTTGAAAAACAGGGCAACGACGCCTCTAGCGTTAAATGACTACATCCTAAAGTCAAGCTTACAATCCATGCCGACTTTCCTATCCATAGATTAGATTTTTTTTCCATCCAGATGTTAAACTTACATTTTTTTTTAAAATGTCAATGATTACATTTAATATTTTCTGATAAGTTTTTAAAATACAATTCAATCGTGGCGGTAGCTCCACTTATTTTCTTCAAGGGATTTCACTTTCTGTATTGCCGTCTTTTTTGGAACTCTTTTTTGAAAGCAATGACTTTTTTCCAAAGATCATTGAACGCTGGCGATCCTATGATCGCCTCGATGATTAACCAAGAATTGCAGCGTCAACGGCAACACCTCGAACTTATTGCCTCCGAAAATTTCACTTCACCGGCGGTCATTGAAGCCGTAGGGAGTATTTTAACGAACAAATATGCGGAAGGTTACCCGCAGAAGCGTTACTACGGAGGTTGCCAGTTTGTAGACCAAATCGAATCCGTAGCGATTGAGCGCGCACGACAGCTCTTTGGTTGTGAACACGTCAATGTACAGCCCCATTCAGGAAGCCAGGCGAATACGGCGGTTTACATGGCTTGTTTGAAGCCCGGCGATAAAATTTTGACGATGTCCTTAGAACATGGCGGCCACCTTACGCACGGCTATGTGAAAAACATCAGCGGTATGCTCTTTGATGTTACCCATTATGGTATATCAGAACAAACAGGAGCCATCGATTATGATCAATTGGAATTCCTGGCCAAAACACAGCGACCAAAGATGATCACCATCGGGGCATCGGCCCATTCACGACAGATTGATTTCGGCCGTGTCGGTGAAATCGCCCATCGATATGAAGCACTATTAATGGCAGACATAGCGCACATTGCGGGACTCGTTGCGGTAGGGTTACATCCTTCACCGGTACCTCATGCCGACTTCGTGACAACAACAACGCATAAAACCTTGCGAGGGCCACGAGGAGGGATGATCCTGTGTAAGAAGGAATTCGGAAAAGCCATTGATTCAGCCGTATTTCCTGGGACTCAAGGCGGGCCGTTGATGCATGTTATTGCGGGAAAGGCGGTTTGCTTTTTAGAAGCATTGCAGGACGAATTTAAGGCATATCAGGAGCAAATTTTGAGTAATGCCAAGGTCTTATGCGAAGCGATGAAAGCGCGAGGTTATACCATTGTCAGTGGGAAGACGGAGAATCATTTATTTTTAATCGATCTGCGGCCAACATTTTCAGAGATTAGCGGCAAAGAAGCGCAGATTGCTTTAGAGGAAGCGAATATTACGCTCAATAAAAATACGGTTCCTCATGAGACACGGAGTCCCTTCGAAGGGAGTGGTTTAAGGGTAGGAGTGCCTGCAGTCACAACGCGCGGCATGAAAGAAGAAGAGATGCTAAAGATTGCGACATTCATGGATAGCGTTTTGCGGAATATTAGAGACAAAACAACAATTGAAACGATACGGCAAGCAGTGATTGCACTTTGTGTTCGTTTTCCTCTGCCTTATTGACAGCAATTAATTTGCGATAAATGGGGTTCTTATCTTACGGATATCGCTAACGCATTTTATGAAAAACACTGAAAAAATAAAATAAATTTATTTCTCAGCCGTCCTCAAAAAATTTTCGATCGAAGAGTTCATTGAGTTCATGGATTAACTTTCGTTGCTCAATCATCGATCCTCCTTCGATAGTAAAAACGAGCTCTGCATCACAGTAGGCTTCAAGCATCATCAATTCCATAATACTCTTTCCATTGACTTGCTCGTCACCGTGGCGCACTTTAATGGTTATTTCTGGATATTGATTAAGGATTTTCGTGATCAATACCGCCGGAGCGATGTGTAAGCCACACCGATTTTTAACATAAAATTTCTCTTGAGACTGTATCTGCGAAACCATGAGCTTTGCTTTTAATATAAATTGGAAGACTTTTCAATCCTTTTAATATTCTCCCGTAGAAATGATTCATACCATTGGCTAACGACGACGGTTAACTTTCGTTCGTCAAATCCCTAGGACTATTCATTTTCAACTCTACTAAAAATGTATTGTCAATAAATATATTTTCTTTACTAATAATCTGCGATATGCATCAAGATAAAATAAATCGACATTTTGGCGAAAACCAGAGATTAGCATGGCTTGTTTGGGGAGGGGCTGCGTTTTTTTACTTTTACGAGTTATTTGTGCGCGTTGCGCCGGGGACCATGCTTCAGGAAATGCAATCGCATTACGATGTTTCCTCGACCTTACTGGGAATGGCTTCGGGTGTCTATTATTACATTTACGCTCCCATGCAAATCTTTGCTGGTATACTTTTAGATCGCTTTGGTGGGCGGCGTATTATGATTCCGGCCAGCGTCATTGTCGTATTAGGTTGTTTATGTGTTCTCATTCCATGGCATTCGATTTGGCTATTAGCGATTGGACGATTTTTAATGGGATTAGGTTCCGCCTTTGGATTTATTGGAGTAATGTATTTAGCGACGGTATGGTTTCATAAAGAGCGTCTTTCTCTGATTTCCGGTTTAACCACAGCATTAGGATTCTTGGGCGCAATTTTAGCGCTTAAATGGATTCCCGCTTTAATCAACACTTTTAGTTGGAAAACCTGTTGGTTTGGAGCAAGCATTTTCGGCATCATTTCCGTTATAATTTTGCATATTTGCATTCCTCACACACCTATATGGGAAAAGAAACGCCAGGAAGCTCATTTCGAAGAATTCGCGACCGACCACGCTTTTTCGGGATTTTTTTCCGTCATCAGGAATAAACAGACTTGGCTTTTAGGTCTCATTGGTGGCATTTTGTACATGCCTACTACCGTTTTTGGTGATCTCTGGGGTAAAGAGTATATCGAAGCTGTCTATCGCGTTTCCAATGAAGAAGCGGGTTTCGTTGTTTCCATGATTTATTGGGGATGGCTTATAGGTGCACCATTTTGGGGATTTTTTTCCGACAAGACAGGCCTAAAGCATTCCTTGCTATTTTTTAGTACATTGACAGCTTCCGTGCTTTTATTCGCCCTCATTTTTTGCGCTCCCATGGCATTGGGCTCATTAAAGATCTGCCTAGGGCTCATCGGTTTTGTTTCGGCGCCTCAGGTCATTTGTTTTGTTCTTGGCGTCGAAGAAAATGCTGAAAATGCCAAAGCAAGTGCTATGGCAACGGTCAATATGATTGTCACCCTTGTAGGCGGCGTTCTTCAACCGATAGTGGGATTTATTCTCGACTGGCACTGCGAACATTCCGTAACCGCAGCACTTCATCATTATGAAGCTAATGATTTCAAGTGGGCCCTATCGGTCATGCCTTTATGTATGTTATTAGGTTTTTTCCTCGTCCTTAGAATGCGTCAAGGGTACCGTGAAGTTCATCCGTAGTTTTTTTTGGGGATGGGTAATATTATTTTCCTTTTCCCACTTCCTTGAAGGTCGTCTGGTACGTCCGAGGCACGCCTTAAAAATACAAACGATTGAGAAAACAGAGAATACGAAAGAGGTATGTTCTTTTTTAAAATCATTTCAAAATCAAAGGCGTTATGCGAAGACACTACGGGGTGAAAAGCGTTTCCAGAAGAGTGCAAATTATTTCAGGAGAGAGTTTAATATGCGCACTCTGAACCGACCATTAATGCGCCGTGGGCGTTCCAAAGTCGTAGGGGTTGCCTCGCTACATAGATTAAAAGACAATAAAAATCGATGAATTCATTAGCATCCAATCGGCAAAATGAATATAATCATTCTCTAAATCATTCAAATTTAAGCTCAGAAATTTCGAGTGATAAATGATCTTTTTTTTCGGCTATTATAGAGATTCATGGATAAGTACGCGGCGTTCCAAGTAATTAGTAAAGGATAAAGACGAATAACGGTTCAGTGATGATCACCAGTCCCGAGAATGTTAGAAAAAAAATATGGAAATAATCTAATTGTCTATTTTCACTTTGCGTATCTGCATCTGCATAGAAGTGCTGCGCTAAAGGGCCGTGTTTTCTTGCTAATTTATCGGTCAGATCAATTAACTCATCCATAATGCAGAAGAAGTATATTTTTTTCCGATAAAAAAACAAGCACAAGTATATACGCTGCAGTAAATGCTTTATACATGGCGACAGTTTTAGCATATACTTTCGGATTTGTGCTTGTATCTTTTAACTCTTGATTATATGCTTCACAATATTTCTTCATTGCATCTTCTTTCGTTTGTGTGTTATCCGCTGATAGGTAACGCTCTTCATTTGGATCTTGACGTTGTTGCGACATAAAATATTGCATTGCAGCAAGTACTTGGGAATGATTTTGGGGACACTTATTTTCGGGACTATTTATGAATAGTTGATTTTTCAAATAGCGATACATAATAAAATAATTCCCTCCGTTGTTTTCCATAACCTCTCTCAACTGCACATTCACTGCATTTCTCATCTGTCCACATGTCGTACGGTCTTCACCTACCATAATCCGCGTATCATCTTTGAAAGCCTTATCGTTCGCTGTACCATCCTGTATCTTAATTTCATCCGGCATATTTTCTTCTATATTACTTCTATAGAGAATCGCCATTGCCTCACATACACTAGAAGCAAACTCTGCTTTATCTCCTCCTTCAATCATTTGCCATGCATATTGTTCAATATATCCCTGTTGTTCAGGTGAACATTGTTTAAAATTATCGGTTCTTTTATTGTTTTTATAATACTATCAGGCGTACATTCTGTTTCAACTCTCGGCTGTGCCTTTAAAATTCTCATTCCTATAAATGGTCGCCATTGCCCTAAGCATTTCTGAACGCAACTCTACCAACTCTGCTTTATTTCCTCTTTCAATCGTCTTCCGTACATATGGTTCAATATATTTCTTTAGTTCAGGTGAACATTCTCTAAGATTACTAGCCCCCTTATAAATGGTCGCCATTTCATTACATACACGAGAAGCAAACTCTGCTTTATCTCCTTTTTCAATCATCTGCCGTGCATATTGTTCAATATGTTTCTGTTGTTCAGGTGAACATTTTTTAAAATTACTAGTCTTTTTTATTGCATCTATAGTACTATCTGGTGTTACATTCCTTTTAAGCCATGCATTCGCTTTTTTATTATTTTTATAGGTTTTCGTAATTGTAACTGTAACATCGGCATTTGGATTCTTTTTGAGATAAGCCATTGCTTTTTTGTGAGTTTTAAACTTTTTTGAACTACTTGACTGTGGGCTTCTATTAGAAATAGAAATCTCCTCTGTAATTTGTATATTCCCATTATCGATTTTTTCTATCTTAACAGTCCCATCAACAATCCCATTGCGAATCAGAAATGTGCCACCCTGTACACTCTTAGATGTGTCGTCTATCTTGGGGAGATTATTTAGTGGTAGTCCATTAAGATTTAGATTTTCAAAGTCCATGTAAGGTAAAATATAGAATATTTAATAAATTACAAGCTTTTTTTAAAAAAATACTAAATTAATGTCAGTTTCTTAAAAATCGATGCGTTTTTATTAAAAAAAAGCGGGCCGGAATTTCTTGAAGAAAACCGGCCCCAAATATTGGCAACGACCTACTTTTGTGCCGAAGAGTACCATTCTGAAATTCGAGTATTATTATTAAACATGGAGGCAATACCTGCAATAGATGTCGATTCCAGCGTATCGTGTTTGATTATAACAGAATCACCGGTTTTTATTTTATACCTGCTTTATTCAAAGACTCAGTAGTCAGTCCACGGTAAACAGTACATGTCTGATTTTCATTACACCCCTGAAATTTAATCTGACTTAAGGCAACTGCGGTAAAGGCGCACCACTCTTATAGAGAATCGCCATTGCCTTACATATACTAGAAACCTCCGCTGTATCTCCTTTTTCAATCATCTGCCGTGCATATTGTTCAATAT
>JAITAK010000041.1 GCA_031284165.1 Puniceicoccales bacterium | reverse complement strand
AATTGTTGATTTTGTTGTTTTTTTTTCTCATGTTCTTGATTTTCGCTTTCTTGATTTTCGCTTTCGTCTTTTGGAACTTCTATTTTTTTTAAAAAATCAGAACAATAATGGACAACTAAATTCGTCGCTTCAGTTTCTGAAATTGCTTTGGCGAAAGTAATCCCCAGATATAATGTTTTCATCAGATTTAGCTTTTGTTTTTTGACCATTGATATATAAGTTATAAAATTAATATTTATGCGCGATGCGATTTGTTCTTACATGTTCCATTAATCGCGCATTGCTTAATGCGTCATCCATGATCTGGTAATGGTTTAAGCGAAGGAAAAAGAATGACATCACGGATACTTTCAGCACCCGTGAGTAAAACAACGAGCCGATCAACGCCGATACCCATACCTCCTGCAGGAGGCATGCCATATTCAAGGGCAAGCAAAAAGTCGTTGTCAAGATTTTGAGTATCTTCACCAATTTGGGCTTCAAACATCTGTCGTTGAATAAAGGGATCATTTTGTTCAGAGTAGGCCGGAGCAATTTCTTGTCCATTAATACAGAGCTCAAAGACATCGAGGAACTGCGGGTTGTTCTGATTTAACTTAGCAAGGGGACAGAGTTCTTTCGGAAGTTGAAGGACAAAGGTGGGATTAATGAGTTTAGGTTCAACGAGTTTACTGTATACGGCATTCGTCACCTCAAAATCTTCGCTGTGGGGGTCAACTTCGACGCCATGCTGTTGGCAAAACTGAAGCTTTTCTTCTCGTGATTTAGAAAACCAATGAGGATCGCCAACGGCTTCCCTGATCAAATCGCTATAATTGGCTTTACGCCACTCTCCAGCGAGTTGGATGGAAACGCCGTCGGCACGATGGATG
This sequence comes from Puniceicoccales bacterium, assembly GCA_031284165.1. Classification (GTDB taxonomy): domain Bacteria; phylum Verrucomicrobiota; class Verrucomicrobiia; order Opitutales; family LL51; genus LL51. Next base: position 17,672 of record JAITAK010000041.1, on the reverse strand, counting down.
GTCGTGGTCCCGAGAACGATCTGGCAGAGGTGTAAGATGAGGCTTTGAACGAGTTCCATCATGGTGAAGTGATCGGCATAAGCCTGATAAAGTTCAATCATCGTGAATTCGGGATTATGTTTCCGCGAGAGGCCTTCATTGCGAAAGACACGCCCCATTTCGAAGATACGATCAAAGCCGGCCACGAGCATGCGTTTGAGATAAAGTTCAAGGGCAATGCGGAGATAGAAATCGTGATTCAAGGCGTGCATATGCGTCGTAAAAGGTTTTGCAGCGGCACCGCCGGCAATGTGGTGAAGCATAGGTGTTTCGACCTCGATGTATGCTCGATTCCAAAGGAATTGGCGGATTTCCTTAATGATTTGGGTGCGTTTAAGGGCGCGATCGCGCGACCCTGGATTGACGATGAGGTCCAAATAACGCTGACGATAGATTTGATCATCATTAGTGAGACCGTGCCACTTTTCTGGAAGGGGACGAAGCGATTTGGCAACGAGGGTCAGCGATTGAGCACGTAAAGTAATTTCATTAGTTTTCGTCTTAAAAAGTGGACCGGTAACACCGATGATGTCTCCCACATCGAGCTTTTTAAATTCGGCATAGATCGATTCCCCAAGATCATTTTGAGAGACGTAGACTTGAATCCTGCCATCTCGATCGAGGAGTTTGATAAAGCTTGCTTTGCCCATAGCCCGGTAAGTGACGATCCGTCCGGCAATAGAGAAAATAGAGAACTGTTGATCACTGTCGTCACTATAGGCATGCACTGCCTCCGCGCTTGTATGCGCCTGAAGGCAATTATTTTGAAATGGATCACAACCATTAGCGCGCATTTGAGCGAGTTTCGCTTTTCGAACGGCGAAAATATCGCTTGTATTAGGATCATCGTTTAAATTGGCGTCCATAGCAAAATAAATTTTTATGGAACGGTTATAAAAAAAAGAATTTAGTAAAGAAAAATCAAAGATTATCGACGTAATATTGATGATGCGAAAACACAGGCACTATGCTTGGCGATGCGATGAGATCTCAACGATTTTACCGAAAAGTGTCGAAGTGGCACAACGTTCAATTTTAACCTGAACTAATTGACCTATCAGCGCTTCTTCAGCGGCAAAAATTACTTTCTTATGTTCTGGGGTTCGACCTTCAAACTGTCCTTGACCTCGCTTTGCGCAGTGCTCCACCAAAATTTCTTTCACTTGCCCGACCATGGTTTCGTTATAAGCTTGTGAATACTGTTTCACTTTTTCTAGTAAAATCTGATTGCGCTCATCCTTAATTTCTTGTGAGATTTGATCTCCTAATTGTTCCGCAACAGTTCCAGGTCGCATACTGTATTTAAATACGAACGCCATATCGAATTTTATATCGTCGAACATAGCACAGGTCATTTGAAAATCCTCTTCTGTCTCTCCGGGAAATCCAACGATAATATCTGTCGAAATCGAAATCGTCGGCACCCTTTGCCGCAAAGCCTGAACAATGGACAAAAACTGTGCGCTATTATAAGAACGCTTCATTGCCTTAAGTATACTGTCGGAACCACTTTGTAATGGCAGATGTACGTGAGGACAGAGTTTCGATAACCTCGAATAGGCATCGATCAGGTCCTTTCGAAATTCCGCAGGGTGAGGCGACATAAAATGTATGCGATGAATGCCCGCAATGCCTTGAATTTCCTCCAGAAGCTGTACAAAGGGACTTTTTTCGTCGCGGAAAGGCATCTGACCTATACCGTAGTGATTAACAATTTGTCCCAGCAGTGTGACTTCTTTTGTCCCATGAGCGCTAAGCCGTTGAATTTCTTGCAAGATATCTTTTATAGGGCGATATTGTTCCGGGCCACGCGTTTCCGGTACAACGCAGTAGGTACAGCGCATGTTGCATCCCTGCATAATAGAGACAAACGCAGAAGGTTGAAATTTATTTTCATCGTGGGCGGCTGCGAGTTTTCTGTCCATAGGGCGCATTTGAATATCCAAAATGCGCTCACGAGGATGGGCGATTAGTTGATCGAGATACGCAGGGACTTTTTCAATACAATTAGGACCGACAATGAGACGCGTCGATGGAGATTTTTGATAGAGCGCTTTACCGAGACGTTGCGCCATACAACCCAAAACGCCTATAAGTTTGCGCTGTGATTGCCTTTGACAAACAAGGTTAGCTTTCCCAATGGCTTTAGCTTCGGCCTGCGCGCGAACACTACACGTATTCAACAAGATGACCTCGGCACAATGTTCGTCATCAACGACGACGTAACCGCGATCCTGCAATAAAGCGACTAGGCCTTCCGATGTGCGTTCGTTCATTTGACATCCATAAGTTTTAATATATACTCGTTGTTTCACGCCAAAAGCTTTTGAAAAATTGTGCTCCCGTAAATTAAAAAAGCGATATTCCTATAAACTCTTATAAATCGCTACGGAAATTGAAGGGTTATCCTAAATTTCGGCATTTATTTTGAAATCTGGAACAAATATCGAGAAAACTTTGAGAATATTTTATTTTGACATTTTGAAGGGAAAAGGATATATTATGGGCGGTTTTTAATGCTAGGTGTAAAAAAATTCAGTATTCTCAGTATTTGGGGAGCGGTCCTTTCAAGCGGAAGCGTTGATTTATGGGGAAATGAAGGCGTTTCCTCGAAAGCGGAATCTTTGCTACAAAATGCGAATAGCATTGCGGTTTATCTTACCAATTCCTTGCTTACGGGTTTACTGGTTTCTCTCCTATTGGTCCTTGTCATTCGTCTATTGATGCGCAACGGGATCCACAGTGTTCCTCAGAGAGGGCAAGCTTTAGTTGAAAGCCTTATTGACACGTTAGGGGGAATTTTAGAGCCCATCGTCGGAAAGCATTTATTTCGCAGTGTATTCCCGTTACTCTTGGGTTACTTCGTATTTATTTTGATTCAAAACCTAAGCGGCCTACTTCCTGGCATTGGCTCGATCGGATTTGAAAGGGATGGCCACTGCCTTGGAATATTTCGCCCTATGAATGCCGATTTGAATGCGACACTAGCCCTAGCATTGATTGCTAGCCTTGCTTGGACGTATTTCTGTGTACGTTGCGTAGGTATTAGTGGTCTTTGTGGGCATATCTTCGGCAACAAAGCCGATAAAAAAGAAGTCCACCGTATCGTTTATCTCCTTCTTTTTTTTGTTTTTTTCGGTGTAGGGTTTGTGGAATGCCTTTCCATTGTTTTTCGCATTGTTTCTCTTTCCTTTCGCCTATATGGCAATGTCTTTGGCGGGGAAAATCTACTCCACAATATGTATGCCATGAGTGAGTTTTTGACTTCAGGAGGATTGGCGCAGACAGATTTTTATGCCTTACTTCATTCATTTTCGGTATCGTTGGCCGTGTTACTGCACTGGGGAATACGTTTATTGGGCTATTTTTTGCCATTGCCATTTTATTTTTTAGAGTTTCTAATTGGTCTAGTCCAAGCCTTTGTATTTACGTTACTTGTGGCGGTATATATAGGATTGATTTGCAATCACGATGAAGAGGAGCTCATGAGGAAAGTTTGACACGAAAGAATTTTTTTATATAAGGTAAATTATGTTAGGTTTTATTGCGGAAATTACAAATACAGGTCTTGTAGGAGCTTTAGGTTGTTTAGCGGCAGCGTTTAGTGTGGCAAGCATCGGAACGAAAGCAGTCGATGGTGTAGCGCGCAATCCGGGAGCTTCGGGAAAGATTCTCGTTCAGTCCATTGTAGGTATGGCCCTTGCTGAAGCGGTAGCCTTTTATGCCCTGTTCTTTGCAAAGTGAGCACAATGGTTGCGCCTGGAACATTCATTTTAGGGGTTGTTGAAGGCGAAGCTGTCGGTTTATGCAGTAATTTTGGGATACACTGGCAGCTCCTATTCATTCAGGCACTTAATTTTCTATGCGTTGTGGGGATACTTTACTTCTTTGCATTCAAACCAATCCTGAAAATTATGGAGGAGCGCAAATTAAAGATCGAAAGCGGTTTACAATATGCTGAGGAAATGCGCCTCCAATTAGAGCGTTCTGATGTAGCGCTGCGAGAGCGTTTGGCTCAAGCTAAGGCCGAAGCGGCACAAATTATCGAAGCCGCTAAGCTACAAGCTAAAAGCCATTTAGAACGGCAGAAAGATGAGGTCGAACAACTTTCCAAGGGAATGATCGATGCGGCAAAAAAGAATATTGCGGCAGAAAAAGCAAAAATGCTCAGCGATCTTCGGAAAGAAGTCAAAATTTTAGTTGGGGATGTTGTCGCTAAGGTCTTGGCGCAAGAATTATCCACAGAAGAACGAAAGCGCTACCTGGACGCGGTGGAAAGCTGTTGGTAATATGTTATCGAAGAAGAAGGTTTATAGTCTAGCCAAGCGATTAGCACAGCGCTCTTTTGATTCATCGACGAATTGCATCCATGAAGAACACGTGCGAGAGATCATCGCATTGATTCGCGAAACTCCGGAGTACATCCGGAGCTTATTTCTGAAGAAATATAGCTACTTTTTGGAAGTCGCATGGATGAACCGAACTATAAAAATAGAGTATGCGGGTGATTGTGACTTCTTAAAGCTTCAGAACCAAATCGAACAGCGGGTGCAAAAAAAATTGCCATTCGAAGCTATTCCGGCTCCCGAACTCATTGTCGGTTTTCGCATGACCGTGGGTGACTGGATCTGGGAACGCTCTGTACGCAGCGATTTAAATATGCTTTGCAATTCCTGAAGTGCTATGGTATGCCTTGGTTTTCGGATTCTTGCTTATGTTTAAAGGTGTCATTATCATTAAAGGATGCGAATCGTATTTGGCATTAGGCGCAACGTTATTGCGCTATTAAGGTCTTTTTTTTATGGGAAAAGAGGAATGGGTTGGGATTACATTTCACCGCTGTGTATTATTATTCTCATTGCCATAGGCGTTGTTTCTATTTACGCCGCGCAGCACTATTATGACGGACAGCAATGGAAGATGCAACTGGGTTGGACAGGAATCGGCGCATTGCTTTATGTGACGATTGCCTCCATAGACTATAAGTTTTTTCTAAAAAATGCTCATTGGATTTACCTCGGCTGTTTGATCATGTTATTACTTTTGTTTACCCCTTTAGGATTGCGCCGCTTTGGCGCCGTACGTTGGCTAAAATTAGGAGGCATAGTAATACAGCCCTCGGAAATTGCGAAATTGGGGACATTGATTATGGGAGCGAGTGTTCTAGCGCGTTCGAAGATTGGAACCCTCAGCGATTCGGTATGGACAATCGCTTATACCTTGATCACCTTTGCTATTCCCATTTTACTCATCATACTCCAACCCGATTTAGGTTCATCCTTTCCTTTTTTACCCATTGCCTTTGTCCTACTCTACGTTTCGGAAGTGCCGGGGAAGTTTTTTGTGAGTATATTATCGTTGGGCCTCATTGTTGCCGGCATTGTTGCTTGGGACGCTTATGCCTATCATCTCTATTTAGATAAACATCAATTAAATCCTCAAACTTCGATTGGACAATTTGAAAAAATTTCTTTACTTCCCCTTAAAGATTACCAAAGAAATCGAATTATTTCGTTTGTGGCGCCGGATATTGTCGATCCTAAGGGGGTTGGAATTAGTTGGAATTTAAGGCAATCGCTGATTGCTGTAGGTTCGGGAGGCTTAATGGGCAAAGGACAAGGGAAAGGAACACAGGCAAGATTGGGATATTTACCGCAATCTGTAGCAACGAATGATTTCATTTTTTCGGTGATTGCAGAGGAACATGGTTTTATGGGAGGTATGCTCGTATTACTGGTATATGCCATTTTAATGGCCAATAGTTTGCGTATTGCCTGTATGGCTCGTGATCGCTTTGGCTTACTGTTAGCTGTAGGCATTAGCATCATTTTTTTAGTTCACGTCTGTGTCAATATGGGGATGACCCTAGGAATTATGCCTATAACGGGGATTCCCTTGCCTTTCATCAGCTATGGAGGGTCATTTATGGTCATATGCTGTCTCCTGCAAGGGATGATTCAGAGTATATACCGCTTTAGAAATGAGTATTAATATGAGTAATTTAAGAAATGATTTGAAAGGTCACTTGAAAAGAAAAGACGAAGAAATCGTAGACGCGTTGAAAAGAGTGCCCGCAGAAGAATATGGAGTGACTTCCGATAAGGGCGAACTCAAAAAATTGTCCCAAAAAAGAGAGAGAGAACGACCTTTACTCCAACGCATTCTGAAGAAAATAACCGTGGGGACAAAAACATTTCGAGAGATTGTCATCAATGCCAATCCTCTTGAACGACGTGTCGCCTTGCTTGAAGATGGAATCTTAAAGGAATTTTCCGTAGAATATAACGATAAAATTAATTGGGTTGGCGCTATTTTTAACGGCAAAATTCAAAATTTAGACTCGGGATTAAAGGCGGCCTTTGTCGATATCGGCCTGGAAAAAAATGCCTTTCTTCATTATTGGGATGCGCTTCCAGCGGCAGAAGATTCGAGTATTGAAGTGGTCCGTAAAAATCACTCATCCAAGGTACGACCACTAACGGCAGACAAAATTCCTGAAATTTATCCCGTAGGTTCGGAAATTGTCGTTCAGATCATCAAGGATCAAATCGGCACTAAGGGACCACGAGTTACAACTAATATTGCCCTAGCAGGACGATTTATCGTATTGATGCCTTATTCGGGAGAGTGTGGAATTTCAAAGAAAATCGAGGATCCTAAGGAACGGCAACGGCTCAAGAAGATTTTAGAAAAATTGACCCTTCCTGAAGGGGCAGGAATTATCATTAGGACCGCGGGCGAAGGGAAGCAATTGCGCTATTTCGTGCGCGATTTACATATGTTGCTCCAGAAATGGCAATCTATTTTGGAGACCCAGGAACATCAAAAAAACCGCATTGCCTTACTCTACCAGGAACCCGATTTGATCGAATTATCGGCCCGCAATTTCCTTACAGAAGAGATCGACCGAGCCATCATTGACGATCGGGAAACCTACGAACGCATGCTTCATTGGGTAGGTAGAATTTCTAAACGCTCCAAGGCTAAGATTCAGTACTTTTGCGAACCCATTCCTGTATTCGAGCGCTTTAATGTAGATCGCCAAATCGAACAGACTTTTATGCGACACGTGGCTCTGCCTTCGGGAGGGGAAATTATTATTGACGAAATCGAAGCGCTAACGGCTATCGATGTCAATACAGGCAGCCATCGCAATTACAGCGAAAACAATGCTAAGAACTTCATCTATCAGGTCAATGTCGAGGCAGCTGTGGAAATTGATCGACAGATCAAACTGCGCAACCTCGGCGGTTTAATCATCATTGACTTTATCGATATGAAGAGTCTTCGCGATCGCCATAAACTGTACGAATTGATGTGTAAGCTATTGAAAAATGACGCGGCTAGGACGCAAATCCTACCCATCTCGGCTTTTGGTCTAATGCAAATCTCTCGACAAAGGCACTCCCAAAGTACAGCTCGAGATATGCGGGCAATGTGTCACTATTGTGGGGGGCGCAGTTTTGTAAAATCACCGCGAACCGTAAGCATTGAAATTCACCGGAAATTGATTAATGTGCTAAAAAAATATGGGAAAGCCGTGTCTAAAATTCGCGTTTACCTCCATCCCATGGTCCTTGATTATATGAGAAATTGCTACGAAAAAAGGCTGTTGGATATCGAGAATGAGTATAAAGTAAAATTAGTTTTTCGCATCGATCCCATCTTTCATGTTGAAAATTTTAAAATTGTCGATTTTGATACTCACTTGGAGCTAAAATGAAAAAGGTTGCTGTTTTATGTGGCGGCGGAAGTTCTTCGGAGAGGGTCATCGGATTAAGGAGTGGTCGAGCGGTATTTGAGGCATTGAAATCAAAAGTTGAGGTCCAGTGCTTCGAATTATCTTTGGACGCGTTACCACCAGAATTGGATCCGGAACACTGGATTGTTCTTCCAATGATTCATGGGGAATTCGGCGAAGATGGCCAATTGCAGGCTCTATTAGAGGCGAAGAAATTTTCCTATTGTGGAAGCGATGCCGCAGCAAGCGCGCTCTGTATGGATAAAACGAGGACGAAAGCCGCCGTTCAAAGTCACGGCATTTTAACAGCGCGTTCCTTACGCTACGCAGGCCAAAATTTTCGAGAGCTCTGGGAATATATGGGAGGCCCTTTGGTCATCAAACCCAATAACCGCGGAAGCAGCATCGGTATAAGCAGAATTGGCGAAAGGGAAGACTTTAATGCCCGCCTCAAGGATCTTCAGGAAGGTTCATGGCTTGTGGAATCGTGGATAAAAGGGCGCGAAATCACGGTAGGTATCTTAGAAAACAAAGCTTTACCGGTCATTGAAATTCGAGTCAAAGAAGGATTTTACGATTATCAGCACAAATATACCTCGGGAATGACGGAATATGAAGTGCCTGCACCAATAGGTGCAAAAAAAACACAGTATATTCAACACATTGCTGAAGAAATTTTTAGCTATTGCGGTTGTCGTGATTTTGCCCGTTTGGATTTCATTTTAACGGAACGCGGCGAATTTTATTTCCTAGAAGTGAATACAATCCCAGGAATGACGGCAACGAGTCTCGTTCCTAAAGCTGCGGCGGCAGCAGGAATTTCCTTTACCGATCTCTGTTTAAAAATGCTCGCTGCGGCTATAGAAAGAGATCGATCTTCGCAGCCTTAACCCATGCAGCTGCCAGTGAAGAGTCTATCCAAAAATCTTCCTTTTAGCCCATGTTGCCTTCCGATTAAATGTTGTTTTTTCGCAAAAAGTTAAGCGCTTCCGTAAAACAAATCGCACTTCGAGGACAAAAAAAACGGATGCGAAAATCCCCAAAGTTTTTGTGGGGAAAATTTTTGCTTAAAATTACAGTCTATGCTCTATTATCTTTGGGTTTACTTTACGGAATGGCTTCATTATGGTCCTATTTGGAAGAGCCGTTAAAAGCTTGGGGGAAATCCATCTATAAGCAGCCTTTGAAACGCGTGGAGTTCAAATCTGACGGAGTGCTCACTGCTCAATGGGTAAAACCGTTCTTAGCGAATCTGAAGCCTGGCATAGATCTCATGGCAATCGATATTTTTGAAATAAAGCAGAAACTAGAAACATGCGCTCAAGTTAAAAACGCCATCGTAGAACGCCAATTCCCCAAAACTTTGAAAATTACTGTTGAAGAACGCATCCCCCTCTTACGCCTGCGATTGCATGACGGCAAATCCACTCATGAAATGTTTATCGACGCCGAAGGTGTCGTTTTCCGCGGTGAAACGACCGGAGATCCAAAACATTATACCATACCTTTTCTGAGCGGCATCACCTTAAAAAAAACTAAGGGGGGATACTACGAAAAAGTCCCAAACTTAGACAAAGTTTATCAATTGCTTCATATAGCGCGTACAAAGTACTGGCCCATTTATACCCAAATAGAAGTGGTTTCCATTGAAAATTTAAGGCAGCGGAGTGCGCCGTGGTCCAAAATTACGATGCGCTGCCAGTGTGCCACATCGATCATCTTTAAGGACAACGATTTCGATGAACAATTGAAACGCCTCGATTTTATCCTCAATACGCCTAGAGTTCACGATAATTTACCGGTAGAACGCATCGATTTAACCTTAGGCGGTGACGCAGCGGTACGCTTTCGAAAATAAAACAGAGCAATGTCGCTGAAATTTATTTCCTCACAGCGCATTTTTTCGACACATCTTTAACAGCGCACTTAAAAATCCTAAGCCAGAAAGCATGAAGAGCGTCCGCGTGGCTAGAAAATAGGATCCCCATTGGCGAGCATAGGCAAAGATCGATGGCGCAATCGCCGCAAAAATAAGCACAATGGAAGTGACAGCAGACATAATCCGTCCTAGATGTTGCCTTCCGAATAATCTCGGCCAAGGCGCGGAAAAAGTAATGCCGTAAAGCGCCAAATTGAGGCCCGATGAAAAAATAAATAAATAAAGTCCCCAACGAGAAGAAATATATTCTAATGAGCCCATGATTAAAGCATTGGCGAGGAAAATACCTAATAAACAATAGTGAATTGAAAGTTTATCTAGAAGTATACCGCACAAAAAACTGAAATTGGCACTGACGATGGCCATAGGTAAGAAAATACCCATCGTTTGGGATGTATAAGCGTGGGCTTCGCGGAAGATATCCACCATATGGATTTGAATTCCCGTCGTCGTTAATGTCGAGTTTGCAATGGCGAATACAAAAATCCAAAAATCGAAAGTATTTAGCGCTTGCTGGAGTGTTTTACCTTCAAAGGGAGTTTGAGTATCGGAAATAATCCGCTGAAATCCAGAATAGGTATCGCTTTCTTTAATTACGGAAGGCATCGGGCGATCACGACATGTGGCCCAAATGACAGGTACAAATAGCAAGAGAATCGCAATGCCTAAAATGATCCAGGTATTGGCGTAGCCCCAACGCTCAATGCCCATCTGAATCAATTGCGGCGCAGGCCCAAATAAAATGGAAATAAAAATCCCCGTTAATCCAATCATTGTACAACTCCGCTGATCATACCAGTGAAGGAGCATCATGCGACTGACTAAAGGAATGAGATTCTGCCCTAGTAATCTTAAAAGAAAAAATCCTAAAAATAAAATGCAAGCCTTGGCCACTTCTAAGGCCATCACTTTGGAAAAAAAAGCGATCATTCGATTCATATTGCCGAGAAATAATAGGGTTAATCCAAAGAAAAATCCGGAATAAGTCGCTCCACGTCGTATTCCAATGCGATCGAACAAACCTCCAAAAATCGGAAGGACTGAGATGCTGAATAATGTAGCCAGCGAAAAAATATTACTGAGGTAGATGCGAGAAATTTCAAGGGTCGTTATTAGCGGTTCCGTAAAGGGACAGATCCCTACGGTATGCCCCGGAATGCTGATGATACGCCCGCAAAGTGACGAAAAGAAAATGATCTGTCCGTAGAAGAAAGGTATGCGATATGGTGAAAAAGGAAAGTGCGGTGAGAAAAATTTCGATTCCATCCGTATAATGTATTACTTATCGATGAAGCTTTTCAAGCTAGGAATGATAGCATCGCTGATCTATAACGGATCCGCGGAACTAAAATGGATCTTGTCAAGAAAAAAGCTGCGGCGCTGCGGACTTCAGCCTCTTGATCAGGATATCGGAATATAAGCTCTGATCGCGGATATACAGCGCGTTACATTTCTCGCTTGACCCCAAAAATTTTGTGCAAATATTCCTAGTCAAACTAAAGAGGAATCTTATATTATCAACGCGATGAGTGATTTTGAAAATGAATATAACTTTAATGATGAAGATTTTTTCAACAATCACTGGTCCGAAAGAGATTGGAAGCTTTACCTTGAAAAAGCCAATCTCCAGGTTTCTTTATTTTTGAATTTATTCGTTTCTTCACGCAATATTGTTAATCATATGGAACATATCGCCTTACAAATGGGTTGGAGTAAAGAGACGGAAGGTACTTTTCCTGACAATTTTTTTCGCAGTAAGGATTCTCCAGATACGATCCACAGCCACCCAGTGATGACCATTACGCGAGGACTTTACCATTTTCTTTCGAAGAATTGGGAGATTTTTCTAGAATCTTCTCAAATGACCGATATTAAACTTTGCTGGCTTTATGCCCAACTCTTGGGGCACGGCGAACGCAACGCGCTCTACGCCATATCTTGTATGAATGCCGGTGATGGAGCTTTAGCCATCTGTCATTTCAAAAATGCCCTGCAAATCTTAAATTTTACCATGGAAATTATTCAAAAAGTCCCTAAAGATACATTGAAAATCAATGTCATTTTCCATGATGCATTGATCGCCTGCTTTGATTTAAGAGAAATCTGGATTAAAGTTATGGAATCTTGCAAAAATCTCGAGGATGACGAAGACGACGAAGAATCATGACCCTACCTACACTACTTGTCGTCGATGACGAAAAAAATACGCGGGAGGCACTAAAAAAATTACTGGCAACGGAATTTGATATCTGCATCGCCCCTGCAGTTCATGAAGCCCAGGAGTACATCCAGCAGCAGTATTTTCAAGCCATCCTGACTGACCTCCGCCTTGGTGGCCATCAGTCAGGGCTGGACATCGTTGCGCTTGCGATACAAAAGCATATCCCTTGTATCGTTATGACCGCCTTCGGTGACGTCGATACGGCTGTAGATGCTATGAAAAATGGTGCATTCGACTTCGTGACGAAACCAATCAATCTACAAAGACTCAAAATCACATTGCGGCAGGCCGTCGCGAATAAAAATGATTCATATTCCCAAAACGTCAACGTGTTGCCTGCATCTTTTGAAAGTAGAGTTATTTTTAGTGAACACTCCCCCTTTAAACGTACTATGGAATACGCTACTAAAATCGCCGATAGTAACGCTAACGTCCTGCTTTTTGGCGAAACAGGTACAGGAAAGGAAATTCTTGCCCAAACGATCCATCAATCGAGTAAACGTCGGGATCACCTCTTGGTCACCGTCCATTGCGCATCCCTATCAAGCACACTCCTCGAAAGCGAATTATTTGGCCACGAAAAGGGGGCATTTACCGGAGCGACCGCACGACATATGGGTCGCTTTGAAGTTGCCGATCGAGGAACATTATTCCTAGACGAGATTGGCGAGATTGACGGTAATATTCAAGTAAAACTTTTGCGCTTCTTAGAAACAAGAACATTCGAGCGTGTCGGCGGTACGGAATCCATTCACGTTTCGTTGCGCATTATTGCTGCAACTCATAGAAATCTGCTGCAAATGGTTCAACGAAAGACATTTCGTGAGGACCTTTACTACCGTTTGAATGTTATCGAACTCAAAGTCCCTCCCTTACGCGAGCGTTGCGACGACATTCCTCTCCTCTTTCATCACTACATTGGCATTTTCTGTCAGGAAAATGCAATTCCGGTCCCTAAGATTTCTCCGCAGATCATTGAGAAATTGACCCACTATCCATGGCCTGGCAATATCCGCGAATTGAGGAACACTTGCGAAAGTATTATCGCCCTCTTACCTAAAAATCAAGATGAGATCACTGTCAATGACCTCGGAGAGAAATTTTCCTAACCCGTCCTAAGCCTAAAGTAACGACGTCAGCAATGACTGATTGTATAATAAAATTATTTTATTATAAATATTTTTCATGAAAATTTTTTCGGGAAGTTCGAATTTAGCATTGGCTCAAGGGATTGGCGACTATCTTCATATTCCTTTAGGAGCCATCGAATTAGGAGAATTTCCGGGCGGAGAGACTTTCGTACAGATCAACGAAGAAGTGCGCAATGAGGATACTTTCATCATTCAATCGACTCATCACCCAGCCAATCAGCACATTATGGAGATGTTAATGATCATCGATGCGCTCCGCCGTGCTTCAGCCTATCGGGTGACCGCAGTCCTCCCCTATTTTGGTTACGCTCGTCAGGATCGTCCGGACAAATCCCATGTACCGATTACCGCCAAACTCATTGCCAATTTATTGGTGACGGCAGGAGTAGATCGCATTTTAACGATGGACTTGCACAGCCCACAAATGCTTGGGTTTTTCGATATTCCTGTCGATCACCTCTCTGCGATACCGATAATGATCAATCATATCAGGACATGGGATTGGGACTATGAAAACACAGTGATCTGTTCACCAGATATCGGTGGGATCAAGATGGCGATAGCCTACGCCGACGCCTTAAATTGTCCTTTAGTGGTCATGCGCAAACAGCGTCTGGACAGAACTCGTGTGGCGATAACCCACATCATCGGCGAAGTTCGCAACAAGCATATATTATTGGTCGATGATATTGTGGAGACCGCAGGTACACTCAGTGCTGCAGCGCAATGGCTCAAAGAAAATGGAGCTCTATCGATTAAAGCGGCGGTCGTGCATCACATATTAACACCCGCAGGCCAAGAAAGATTAAAAAATTCTGCCATCGAATTGTTAATAACGACAAATACAACCGCGGTGCATCGGAATGAGGTTATTCCTGCAGTGAAGTTGGACCTCTGTCCATTTTTTGGAGAAGCCATCCGTCAAATTCACAATCACAGGTCGCCGAAGTAGATGCTTAAAACTTAGAAAATAATACTTTACGGCTTTTAGATTTTATTAAGCATAAATAAATTATGGTCGATGTTTTACCGGGGTTCCGCGAATTTTATCCTGAAAATTGTTTTCTCAGGAATTTTGTTTTCGAAAAAATTCGCCAAGTATGTCGCCATTTTTGCTTTGTGGAGTATGATGCGCCCATCCTCGAACCCTTAGAACTTTTTACGGAGAAGTCCGGCGAAGAAATTGTAGATCAATTGTTTGCTTTTACCGACCGCGGAGGACGGGCTGTTGCTTTGCGTCCGGAAATGACACCATCGGTAGCACGCATGATCGGTTCTAAAATCAATGCCCTCAAAAGACCGCTTAAATGGTTTTCCATTGAGGAAAATTTTCGCTACGAGCGTCCGCAAAAGGGGCGCCTACGTTCTTTCTATCAACTCAATATCGATATTTTCGACGAACACACTTTAGACGCAGAGGGCGAAATTATCGCTTTAACGATCGCCATTCTACAATCTTTTGGTTTGTCTTCTGATGAAGTACACCTGCGATTAAGCGATCGCTGCCTTTGGTCTATTCTATTACAGATGCTCCATGTTCCTGAAGATTTAAGTACGACCGTTCTTTCGATTATTGACAAAATAGAGCGGACGACTTTCGAGGAGATTATAGAGCAATTTAATAAATTAGCGCTGAATGGCGTTCTATTATTGGAAAAAATTCGAGAGTTTAAGGGGATCCAAGATCTCCAGGGTTTGGAAAAATTTTTCAACCAATTACCTCAATCGCCAGGTAATCTCCTTGAAAAAGTTACCTTACGATTGGACCAGCTCAAGGTTCTCATGTCTTTATTAGATCATAAAGGATTGAAAGACTTCATTACGCTCGACCTAGGAATTGTTCGTGGACTGGCCTATTATACGGGCTTTGTTTTTGAAGTTTTTGAACGTTCGGGGAAATCGCGAGCCATTGCCGGAGGGGGGCGCTATGATCATTTGATCGAGAAATTTGGCTATCCTCAAACGGCGGCCGTAGGTCTTGCCATCGGCGACGTTACTTTGATGCATATGCTACAGGAAAAGAATTTACTGCCCGCTTTTGAGCAAAAGTGCGATTTATTTGTGATTTTTGATGCCGCAGTAAAACACCTTGCCATGTATGACGTCCATCAATTGCGTTTAGCAGGGTTTTCCGTGAACTACACTTTTAAGGAAAACGTCGCACTTGATAAACAGTTTAGACAAGCACTCCAGCAGGCACATTGGATTGCAACTTATCAGGATGGAAAATCATTTCTCGTATTGAAAGACCTTGCCCACCGAAAAGATTATGAAATTTCTCGCCAGGAAATCATCTCTTTTCTTCAGAAACAAAATTTATAATTATAAGTTTCTCAATATGATGAATGATTGCGAATTCCTATGGCAACAGCTAAAAACTGTTGACGATCCCGATGTCCACGTTAACATCGTAGATCTAGGTTTAGTTTATGCAATTGAAACCAAGTTAAATGAAGGGGAAGAGATTCATGTCACGATGACGTTGACTTCGCCGAGTTGTCCCATGGGGGATTTTTTAATCGATGCCGTTCGAAAAACGTTAGTGGCGGTTTGTCCTCATCAGACCATTAAAGTTGAACTCGTTTGGGATCCTCCTTGGAATCCAGATATGATTAGTGAGATTGGAAAAATGGAGCTCGGTTTGTTATAGCTATAAATCTCGTAATATTCGTTACACGCAATAAAAAGATATGAAATGCTTAGACCGGTATATCGCCGGCGACTTTAGTAAAAAATTTTTATTATTTTTCATCGTATTAAATACATTCTTGTTTTTTGAAGATGCTTATGCGCACTTTGAAAAATTTTTAGCATCCGATGAATCCCTTAGGCATATATTGGTTTACTACGTAGCCTATGGAACCACGTTGTTGCCATTAACCATGCCTCTCGCCTTCGTCATTGCGTTAACCTTCTCTTTTTCCATGATGCATCGCAACAACGAAACGCTATTGCTGCTATCTTCGGGGATTAGTTTTTTTAGATTAACGCGTGTATTTTGGTTTTTTGGGATCATAGCGTCATTCGTATCACTTATGGGCAATTTCTATTGGATTCCTAGGGCTAGAGCATATGCGAATCGCTACCTAGAACGCCTCGAAGTGCGCAGTAATGATGAAAAAGCACTTGTAGTCAAACATCTAACCTTAAATGGGAAAAATCGCCTGTGGTATATTAATCGCTACGATAAAAACACAGCCTGTGCTTTAGGTATTGCCATCTATGATCGCGATGCTCAAGGCGTTGAGTATCGCAGAATTATGGCCCAATCGGGATATTTTGAAGAAGAAACCAAGGCTTGGACATTAAAACAGGGCAGAGAAATTCTATTTCATCCTAAAACCGGGGTAGCTAATGAAAGTCATGTCTTCGAGCAGCGCACATTTACGGAACTTAATGCTTCGCCTAAATTAATGCTTCTCCTTCAATTACCCGTCAGCAGCCTTTCCTTACCGCAGTTAAAAGAGGCGATTGCTTACGAGAATCAGGAGAAAATTCCAGGAAACATAAGCTATAAAATACAGTTCTGGAATATCATTTTGAGTTCTATTTTTTGCTTTTTCAGTTGTTGGGTTGCCTTGCCATTACTTTTGACAGAACCTCGAGAGATGCCTTTAAGAGGCATTGCGAAATTGTCCATCATCCTGACGTTATACAGTGTAATGACGTACACTTTATTTACTTTGGGAATTAATGGTGCTCTCCATTGGTCATTAACCTTATTGCTTCCCGTAACGATTGCCCTATGGCTACCTTTTCCGTGGATTTTAAGCGTGTTATAAATTTTGAACCTTATAGGAACACGCCTAGGGAGGGCTTTAATCGCTATTTATTGCGTTTACATTTAAAGTTCGATACCTAGAGGTGCGTGATCTGAGCCCATTATATGGGTATAAATTTGGATATTTTTGATTTTTGATGCGATAGCTTGAGAAGCTAAAAAGTAGTCGATACGCCATCCTACATTTCGCTGTCGAGCGGCGGTTCTATAGCTCCACCAGGTATAGCAATTCAACTGATGAGGATGAAACTGTCGAAAAACATCGACGAACCCATGCGCAAGGTAACGAGAAAAGCCCTCGCGTTCTTCATGAGTAAACCCTGGGTTATGGTGATTTTGATTGGGATGAGCGAGATCGATTTCCCGATGAGCGACATTAAAGTCGCCGCAGACGATGAGAGGTTTACGGCGATTTAGTGCTTCCAAGAATTCGCAAAATTTAGGATCCCAAAGTTCATGGCGAAACTTTAAGCGCTTAAGTTCTGCGCCGGCATTAGGCGTATAGACATTGACGAGGAAAAATTCATTCACTGTTGACGCGTTTGATATCGTACTACAGCCGTCAACGACTTGGACACGTCCTTCTTGAGGTTCGATGAGATCATCGGGAAATTTCGCACTTTGCGTTATTGGGTTGATATCGCTTTGAAAGTATTTTTCGTCGAGAATTCTATAAGGGACTTTCGAGAAAATTGCCGTTCCGGAGTAACCGGATCGTTCTGCGGTATGAAAATATTTAAAAGGCAACGAAGGCAAGCCATCGACGGACAACTGCGTTATTTTTGTTTTTATTTCCTGGA
>JAITAK010000040.1 GCA_031284165.1 Puniceicoccales bacterium | reverse complement strand
ATCGAAGATTTTCAAGATGTTGGTGTTCGTGCGATCGATGCTTTACACCTGGAGTTTACGTTGGAACGTCCGGTCCCTTACTTTCTTGAATTATTAGCGCATACCTGTTGGTGTCCGGTACATAGAAGTACAATTGAGAAATTTGGAAAGGTCGATGAAAGGGATACCCATTGGATAAGGCCTGGCAATATGGTTTGTAATGGTCCTTTTGTAATTAAAAGCTGGGAGAATGGGCATTGTATTTCTGTGAAAAAGAACCCTTACTATTGGGATAAGGCATCTGTATCTCTGGATGAAATCAAATTTCATCCGGTATCTGATACGGCTACAGAGGAAAGAATGTACGCTTCTGGTGAGTTGGATATTACCTATCGCACGCATGTGAGCAAGATTGGGCATTATAAAAATACCGGTGAACTTCGGCTACATCCTCATCTCGGTTGCATGTGGGTCATGGCGAATTGTAAAAAGCCACCTTTAAATGATCCGAGAATCAGAAGAGCGTTGGGTTTGGCTATTAATCGTAGGGAAATTGGAAAAGTTCGTGGTTTCGGAGAAGGTTTAGAATCCTACGGAGTAGTACCTCCAGGCATGAATCATTATGAGCAATTGCCGCAACTTTTTAAGGAAAATGTTGAAGAAGCTAGGAAATTATTAGCGGAGGCTGGTTATCCTGGTGGTAAGGGTTTCCCGAAAATCGAAGTTCTATATTATCTTTCCGATGAAAATAAGGCTATATTTGAAGCTCTACAAGCCATGTGGGAGCAAAATCTCGGTATTCATTTCGATTTAGTAGGTCAGGAATGGAAGGTTTATCTTGCGTCGCTGAGTCGTGGCGATTTTGCCATAGCGCGTCATCGTTGGTTCGGCGATTACAATGACCCAACGACAATGTTGAATATATTTAGAGGTGATGATCCTTGTAATTATTCTCGCTGGTGCTCATCATTATATGATGAATATTTGGTGCGTGCGCAAAATACTCAGGATGAGCAGGAAAGGATTCGATTGCTGCAGAGAGCGGAACGTGTTTTTATACAGGAGATGCCAGCTATGCCTGTTTATTGGGAAGCTTCTTCGCATCTTGTGTCTTCAAATGTCAAAGGATGGTTTGAGAATGTTTTGGATCTGCATCCATGGAAATACGTTTCTAAATCTCAAAGCGGAAAAAAGTAATTGCATTGCATAGTCTTTATGCCTGCTCACTTCTTTGTGAAGTAAAGCAGGTTTTGAAAAGGGAAATGAGCTTGCATTTTCCCTTTTTTTTTATATCCTCGAACTTGTGGGGTTAGGATGGGAAGAAGTATTAGATATCCTTAAGGATATATTTCCCGTAGAAAGTGACTTAAAGGGAGAAGCTCCGATGGTATTGGTCCATGGAGTAGTGGATTTCACATTTAGGAAAATGGATGGAGATGCCTTCATTTTTTTGGGGTACGTAGCATTGCCGGAGCAGTCGGAAATAAATTTGTGGTTGCAGAAGATATTGCACCTAAATTTTGCTTATGTGGCGGAACACGAGGAATCACTTTCGTGGGATAAGGAAAGGCATAAGTTATGTGTTGCGTTAAGTCTATCTCTCTCTGAAGAGACAGAGGATACATTTTATAAACATATGGAATCTTTCATTTCACAGCTTGAATTTTGGAGTAAAATGGCGTCATCTGTACAGCTAATGAGCTCAATGAATGCATTTTTTAGTCATCTTTGATCGGTGGATGGGAATTGATCGCAAAAGGATGGGAAAGTATGGAATATCTAAAATTTTATGGACTTAAGTTTTGGACTTTGGTGGCGTCAGTGGGGATATATTTATCCATGTCTCCGTTTACTATGGCCGGAGATCCAGAAGAAGAAGAAGAAGATATTCAGGCTCCGAAGGTTCGTAAAATTCCTTGGCCTAAAGGTAACTACCATCATTTTTCCAAAAACCAAGATTTGGCAGAGCTATTGCATGATTTTTGCGTCATGCAAGGCATAAGTGTCATCGTGAATCCATCTATTAAGGAGATGGTCAATGGGCGGTTTAGTGATATTGCTCCGGAGCAATTCTGGGACGACATCGTAAGTGCTTATAATCTTGTTTGGTTTTTTGACGGAAATATCCTTTATGTTTACGAAAGCAGTCAAATTCAAACGCAGGTTTGGTCAATGACAAGTGATGAAATGAATACTATTTGTCGCGTTGTTGATGAATTGGGCATAGCAAGTTCACATTTGTCCATGAGGCGTTTGAAGCGAGCCGGTATCCTTGTGGTAAGTGGCCCTCCTCGACTTATTTCTGTTGTGGGTGAATTGTCACAAAAAATCGTTATTGAGCGTATCGATGAGATAACCGACATAAAAATTTTCCCTCTTAAGCACGCATGTGCATATGATATGTCGATCACTTCCAAAGATGGCAGTATCGTCATCCCGGGTATGGCGACGATGCTTCAGCAGCTTTTAGTTACAAAACAACAGCAGGAAAATTCTACAGGATCGTCCGTTTTTAATTTGAACAGTGCCGATAAGACAAAGGCGCAGCCGCAAAAGAATCTCATTGAGAGTAAAGTGTTACATGAAAATGATAAATCAACTGCGAATACTCCAGAAAGTGAGGGCGGAAATCAAAATATTCACATCGATGAGGATACATTGATCAGCTTTGATGCACGGTTAAATGCCGTAATCATCAAAGGGAAAAAACAAAATATGCCTTTTTTCGGAAGGATTATTCAGGAAATGGATGTCGCTAGTAAAGTCATTCGAATCGATGTGGCTATTGTGGATGTCAGTAAAAAGGTGGCCTTGGAGTTTGGAGCGGAGCTTATGTCAATAG
>JAITAK010000035.1 GCA_031284165.1 Puniceicoccales bacterium | reverse complement strand
GTTTAAGGAGTGTTATTTTAATGCTGATTATCTTAATTCTATTCAATCGGGCAAAGAAGAAACAATAGATGAACAAAAGCAGGTGTTCTTGAAAAGCCTTTGGCAAGCATTATATCAATTATATTTTATTCGTAATAGGCTAAAACGTAATCCGCAGGGTATAGGCCAGGAGGATACAAAATGGTCAAATGAAAACCTTCACGCATTATTAGATTCTTGTTTTAACGGATCAATGAAACCCGAGAAATTCATTAAACTCGCTGAGTACATTAAATGCGATCAAGACAATAATGTATTGCAGATACAGGGAAGCTCCCAGTCTGTTTCAACGTTTTTTCCTTCTCTCTCAAAAGAGCCTACAATTGAAGATATTATAAAAAAATGGTATAGTATACTTGGGGTATTTAATAATAAACTTGGTAGTGGTTCCTTGAGGCAAGCGATAATCGACACTTATACCAACCCAAATCCTAACGTGGATACACAGTTGTTGCAAGAACTTAGTCGACTAGCGCCTAGCGGTCAATTCATCATCAAAAATCGCACTAGCGAAAAAAAGCCAAAAAAAAGTCAAAATCCAAAACCTCGCTCTAGGAATCAACAAGGTAGATCTGAGAATCAACAAGGTAAATCTGAGAATCAACAAGGTAAATCTAAGGATCAACAAGGTAAATCTAAGGGTCAACAAGGTAGACCTAAGGGTCAACAAGGTAGCTTAAATAATATTCCCAAGGATGCTGATGCTGATGCAAACCTTTATCGATTGATTGCTTTTGATGATTAAAGGGAAGATCTTGAGCCGTTTCGCCTTGCGAAACGGCTTGATTTTTTATAAACAGCGGCCATTTCCTGCTTTTTACGTGTGGAGGTTGCGCATGTCTTAAAACTCCTTGCGCGTTAGGAATGCATCGGTAGTCACCATTGGTATTTCTTCCTAGGTAACGACGCCAACCTATGGCTATTGATCTTTAACGAAAACAGCTCCAGAAAGTGTAGCACATTGCCTCGCAAAATTTATCTATTTATTTCTATCATTTACGACTTGACACTTCAGATTTCCTCTATCATTGTGCACACCATCTTTAATAAAACACATACAATGAACACACATATAAATAAAAACAAAGCCGTAAGAAAATATGGCACTAAGTTATGTCTTAACATGCTGTTACTTCCGTGGATTGTAAGTTTTAGTAACACTTCCATGGCTGCTGAAAGTTTCCATAATATTTTCGATCGCAATAAGTGGATCTTCGAGGACAATACTACAAAGCAGACAAGTAATATTCTCTCCTCTCAGGCTAATATGCAGATAAGTAATAGTCTCAACCCTTGGGCTAATAGTCTCAACCCTTGGGCTAATAGTCTCAACCCTTGGGCTATTAGTCTCAACCCTCAGGCTATTAGTCTCAACCCTCAGGCTAATACGCAGATAAGTAATAGTCTCAGTCTCAACCCTTGGGCTAATAGTCTCAACCCTTGGGCTAATACGCAGATAAGCAGTGGCAAGAAGCACCAAGAAAAGAACAGAGACCTATGGAACAATTGGCCAATGTTCGATATATTATTCAATTATATTATTGACAACATTAATAATAAAGGAAAAGTTTCTTGGAAGAAATGGAATCCTAAATTTTATAAGGTAGATGCAGCTAAAGCTAAATGTAAATATAGCGAGATCATTGTCTGTCTCATAAATAACAACAAAGGTAATCTATTGCTACTGAGAGCGCTATTGAGTTGTTACCTAAACAAGGCTTCTGTTAGTGTGGATTTGCAGAAACAGTTTCGTGAGAAATTGAGAACTTTTTATCGTATAAAAAATAAACGAAAAAAATGGACCATTGACAATTTAAAAAACTTAATGCTCTCCGCGTGGAATGAGAAGGAACGCAAATTTAACACCGAAATCGACGAACAAAGGTGGAGGAGTGACACGGGCTTTACGCTACAGGAAGCGCAAGAAGTCCTGCACACCATATCTTCATTCATAAATAGCAATGAACCCACTTCCATATTGCAACACAGCAATAACTGGTTAGCTTGTATAAAAAACGATGCCGCCTTGACCGAGGCGTGTCAAATCATTCACGGGCATCTTCTTTTTCCTTCACCCGTAGTATTGGCAAAATCTGACAGACTTAGCGTGCTAAGTTGGCTTCTTAACGAGCTAAGAAAATAATTTAACATGCCAAGAGAATAACTTAGCATGCCAGAAAAACAACTTAATGATGCAAAAAGAACTGATCATTCCTCGTAAA
This sequence comes from Puniceicoccales bacterium, assembly GCA_031284165.1. Taxonomy (GTDB): domain Bacteria; phylum Verrucomicrobiota; class Verrucomicrobiia; order Opitutales; family LL51; genus LL51. The sequence continues at coordinate 30,337 of JAITAK010000035.1, read as the reverse complement.
AAGATTAATTTTAATTGCAATTAGCGGGAATTTTACTATATGCGATAGTGTTTATGAAAATTGGTATTATAGGTTCAGGTTTTGTGGGAAGTGCGACAGCATTTCAATTAATTATGGGGGGCATCGCGCATGAGGTCATTCTCGTGGATAAGGATACCGCCCGGGCTAAAGCAGAAGCAATGGATATTCGCCATGCTACACCCTGTGCCTATGCCAATCGCATTATAGCAGGAGATTATGATGCTTTGCGCGATGCGGATATCGTTATTTTTACTGCCGGCGCAAATCAAAAACCGGGACAAACGCGCCTCGATCTCCTTAAAATTAATGCCCAAATTTTCAGGGAAATTGTCCCTCAAGTCATCAAATACGCTCCTCATGCCATCCTCCTCGTTGCTTCAAACCCGATGGATCTCATGACGGAGATTACCTTAAAAATCTCAGGATTTCCAAAGGCACGCGTTATCGGTAGCGGTACGCTTTTGGATAGTGCACGCTTCCGTACAGAATTGGCCGCATTTTTGGAAATTTCACCGGAATCAATTCAGGCCTATGTCCTAGGAGAACACGGCGATAACGAGGTTCTAGCCTGGTCTAAGGCCAATGTGGGCATTATCAATATCCATCAGTTTGCCGCAACTATCGGTAAAACATTTACTGACGACGTCGTCGCAACTATCGACGATAACGTCAGAAATGCCGCCTATAAAATTATCGAAGGTAAACGGGCTACATTTTATGGCATTGCAGGAGCTTTGGGAAAAATCTGCCATGCATTGGCTATGGACGCTCACAGTTTATTGCCGGTTTCCTCTCACCACGGATCCATTGAAAGCGTTCACGATGTATGCTTAGCGATGCCCACGGTTGTCGGTCGCTCCGGTATCATAAAAGTCCTATACCCAGATCTTGCGCCTGAAGAACATAGCGCCTTAGATCGCTGCGCAAAAGTTATTGCCGAATATACACAACAAATCCTCGCAGAATTTTAAAAAATTTCGTCGAAAATCGCCTTTATGTTTTATCATTGTTTCTTGACTTACACACGATTTTATGGATGAATAAGCAAAGAGGTATGCAGTGAATCGGTTTAAATGAAGAACTTTTTTAAGCAGAAAATTCTTTCTGAATTAGGGTCTGTTTTTGAAAAAAAAACTCTGGGTCAATATTTAATAACAGTCCTTTGGGCAGGAAATGTTGAGTTATGTTGCGCTTCTTTTCAAAGTCTTCAAAATTCTCCTAAAAGCGCTGACTTTGCCGCTCATACAAAACATACATGGACATTGGATGACTTTGATTATTTATTGCAACTTGCTTGTAAGCATGGCGGGAGATTAACGTGTCAAATTTTGGCCGACCATTGGCAAAGGCCAGAGATTTCACTGAAGGCCGCTCGCGTAAAATGGGGTGAAATAAAGCACGTACTCAATGGCCAGGATTACCAATTCAGTTCAAGCTTAATACGTCACTATAGCCCCAGTCATATTATCACTATCGACAATACAGACGATACAATCGCTGATTGCTATTTGATCAATCAGAGCGGGTGTTGTGATGAATCGTGCGATAAGTTTGGCAATCCTCATTTTCTGGGAAAAGAACTATTTAATGACTTTAGTGAGTTTAGCAATCTTTATGTCCAGGATAGTAATGTCCAGGATAGTAAATTGAAAAGATTATTATTAGCAGAACTTCAAAAAAAACTACAAGAACTTTATCTTGAAAGATGTAAAAAATATAATCAGCTCTTAAAAAAAGGTACCGATAAATCTGTCCATGGTCGATAGCTATCAAAGAAGACTTTTCCATTCCATGTCATAATGCCCTAAAGCTTGACAGGTGAATCTGTATTTAAACCTATTCTTTATGCATCATCATCCTAATCCTAAGATATCTTGCTTTACTTTCGTATTGAACGACGATCAATCGAAAACCCTATATGAAATCTGTCGAGCACGTAACTTTGAACCCTATGACGTTAATCATGCACGTTACGCTTTTCGAGCCAATGGATTTAATCTCGTTATGTATCACAGCGGGAAACTCGTTTTGCAGGGAAAAGAAGCCGCTGATTTTGTCACTTTTACGATCGAACCTCAAATTACTCAAAAATTTCTTTTAGGGAATGACAATATCTTCCATCCAGAATGGTTTACCGCTCATGCTGGACTTGACGAAAGTGGCAAAGGAGACTTTTTTGGTCCTATTGTGACCGCTTGCGTTATCGCTGATGGCGATAAAGTGCGTACCCTTCAAAATTTAGGCGTCAAGGATAGTAAACAGATTAGCAGCGACCGCACAATCTTAGCTATAGAAGAAAAAATTCGCGAAGTTCCTGACATCGTTATCGAAGTTATGACCCTGTCGATGGCCAAGTATAACGAACTCTATGGACGCTTTGGAAATAACTTGAATCAATTACTTGGCTGGATGCACGGATGTTCCTTGAGAAATGCGCTCAAGCGCCGTTATGTTTCAGAAGGTATTTTAGATCAATTTTCGAAATCCCCTATTGTCCAAGAATTTTTGAAACGGGATTTTCCGGATTTTACTTTGAATATGCGTATAAAAGCGGAAGACGATCCCATCGTTGCCGCAGCATCCATTATCGCTCGTGCAGAATTTATACGGCGCATCGAAGCTCTGTCCAAAGAAGCACAGGAACCACTGCCCAAAGGGGCAGGCTACAAAGTAAAAGAAATGGGGCGACGAATTTTCGAGGAAAAAGGAGCAGAAGCATTGGCTAAGTATAGTAAAGTGCATTTTAAAACATTTAGGGAAATTTGTGGATAGACGAAATTTTCTAAAATCCGTATAATCAATTCATGGCAAAATCATTTGTCCATCTACACGTCCATACGGATTACAGTCTTCTCGACGGCGCTTGTCGCATGGATCGTTTATTTACTCGCGCTAAAGAACTCGCCATGAACGCCATCGCCATCAGCGACCATGGTAATCTCTTCGGCGTCCCCGATTTTTTTAGCTATGCCAAAAAGTTCAAGATTAAGCCGATTATCGGTTGCGAAATTTATACGACTTTTGACAGAGATTATCGTTTGAAAGCAAAATTTCCTCTCTACCATATGGGCCTCTTGGCCATGAACCCCATCGGCTATAAGAATCTTTCCAAACTTGTTTCGCTGTCCCATACTCAGGGATTTTATTACAAGCCACGACTCAATTGGCAAACTATTGCTCAATATGGAGAAGGCCTGATTTGTTTAACGGGATGTTATCAAGGTTATCTCTCTGCGATGGCGCTACAAAACGATTACGAGGCCGCACAAAAAGGACTCGATTGGCTGATAGAAATTTTCGGTAAGGATCGCTTATTCATTGAAGTTCAGGACCATGGTATGCCAGAATCCAAAGAAGTCATTCTTCCTACACTTTTCAAGTTAGCGGCAGAAAATGGAGTTAAAACGGTTGCTACCAACGATGCCCACTACGTTCTACAGGAAGATTGGGAAGCTCATGATCAATTACTTTGCGTCCAAACAATATCCAAAGTAACGGATGTGAATCGCTTTCGGATGACTACCCATCAACTTTATATAAAATCGCGCGAAGAAATGGAACTCATGTTTAAGGACCATTCCGAGTGTCTCGATCACACGCAACTTATTGCCGATATGTGTGATTTTACGCTCACATACGGTGAAAATCATTACCCTGTCTTTCGCCTTCCACATCAACAATCTCAGGACCATTGTGATAACTTTACCTATCTTAAAAATTTGTGTTTCCGTGGCTTAAAATTGCGTTACGCTATCGATTATGTCGAAACCCAAGATCGCATCGCAGGGTCACGAGAAGCGATGCTTTGTCACCGCCTCGATTATGAATTATCGACTTTAGCCAAAACGGGTTTTGTAGATTATTTTCTCATTGTTTGGGATTTTATCGATTGGGCAAAATCCCATAATATTCCTGTAGGGCCTGGAAGAGGTTCGGGGGCGGGTTCAATCATCGCTTATTTAGTCCAAATTACCGATGTGGATCCTATACAATTTGGGCTGCTTTTTGAGCGCTTTCTTAATCCAGAGCGCGTATCTCCTCCCGATTTCGATATTGATTTCTGTATGCGTCGTCGCGGCGAAGTCATCGATTACGTCCGACAAAAGTACGGTAATGATCACGTGGCTAATATTATTACTTTTGGAACTTTTGGAGCAAAAATGGTGATTCGTGACCTCTGCCGTGTCAATGATGTCCCCTACGGTGAAGCCAATCGCATCGCCAAAATGGTCCCCGATGAACTCAATATCTCTATCGATCATGCCATCGAAAAATCAAAAGAACTGCAACGAGAAATTCACCTCAATCCTAAAATCGGGAAAATTTTAGATGACGGAAAAATCCTCGAGGGTACCGTTCGCAATACCGGTACCCATGCCGCAGGGATTATTATTACAGAAGACATCGTCGAAAATATGCTTCCTGTGACGCTCCAAGATGGAATCCTCACTACTCAATACGCCAAGGAAGCCGTCGAAGATTTAGGCTTACTTAAAATGGATTTTTTAGGGCTAACTACATTGACCATCATCGCCGATAGTGAGAGCTTTATTCAAAAATATGATCCTAAATTTTCCATGCATTCTATCCCGTATGACGATGAAAATACCTATAAACTACTCAATAGCGGTGAAACGATTGGGGTCTTTCAGTTAGGGGAATCAGCGGGAATGCGCGCCCTTTGTAAGCGCTTTGAAATTAGCAGCGTGGAAGAAATTAGCGACATTAGCGCTCTCTATCGGCCTGGACCTATGGAGTGGATCAATGACTATGTCGCCGGGAAGAAAGATCCTCAGAAAATTAAATATCCCCATCCTCTATTGGAAGGGGTTTGTAAGAAAACTTATGGGATCCTCGTCTACCAGGAACAAGTTATGGAAGCTGTCCGCATTATCGCTGGGTATACCTTAGCAGGAGCTGACATTTTGCGGCGCGCTATGGGTAAGAAAAAAGTCGAAGTTATGAACGCACAGCGCAGCGTTTTTATCGAAGGCGCTGAAAAATACAATGCAATCCCTAGGGAAAAAGCCGAGGAAATTTTTTCCATTCTTGAAAAATTTGCCGGTTATGGATTCAACAAATCCCATTCAATGGCTTATGCAATTATTACTTATCAAACGGCTTACCTTAAAGCGAATTATCCTGTGGCATTTATGGCTGCGACGTTGTCGTCTGTCCTAGGGAATGGAGACAAGGTGGCTTACTTTATCGCCGAATGTAATCGCATGCGCATCGATATCTTGGGGCCAGACATCAATCAATCCCTCAATAATTTTACTCCTAATCATCAGAAGCACTCCATTCGATTTGGTCTCGGCGCCATTAAGGGCGTTGGGGATAGTGCCGCGGAAAATATCATTAAAGAACGTAAGCGCAATGGCCTCTTTAAGGATTTTCTCGACTTTATGGCGCGTGTTGATCTCAGGATCGTCAACAAACGCGTTGCAGAATGTTTAATCTTCAGCGGTGCCTTTGACGAGTTCGCTATTGATCGTCTTCATTTGGCTCAGTCCCTTGAGCACATCATCTCGGAAGCTTCTTCATTGCAAAAGGATCGCAATGTCGGACAGTTTCAGCTCTTCGATATGTTAGATTCTGCAGGGACTCATCCCCTATCATCCGTCATCCGACAAGACGGACCTTCATTGACAAAAATTGAGAAACTGAATCACGAAAAGGCATTATTGGGATTCTATATTAGTGGCCATCCGTTAGACGACTATCGCTCCATTCTCAATCAAGTCAATTTGGTCAAGTCTGTGGAAGCGATTGCCGATGATTTCCGCTTATGTGGCGTCGTTGCTCTGATTGAAAAGCGGATTAGTAAAAGAGACAACCGCTTATGGGCCACATTTCAATTGGAAATGTTCTCCGAAAGCTTGACCCTGAACTGTTTTCCCAGCGTTTTTGAAAAATATGGCCACCTTTTGATTGAAGGAAATGTCATTGTGGCTGCGGGAATTCTGAAAAAGTCGGATGAAAATGAACGCTTCGTACTTCAAGAAATCACTCACCTCCATGCGGCATTGGCAAAAATGGCGAAAAAAATTCACTGGATTATTGATCCTCGCAACCCAGCGCTTTTGGAAAGTATTTGGGATTACATCTACAGCAATGCAGGAAAAGTGCAAAATGTCCTGGTCTTTAATTTTGAAGACGGTAAACAATTGCGTCGCCATGTCTCGGAACAGCTTAATTGTAATTTTGACTACGAGAAAATAAAAGCTTTAGCCATTCCGTTTCTCATAGAAGCGTAAAGTAATTGTTGATTTTATTGCAAAAAAGTTTATCATACCCAATATGATGGGGAAATTTTGTGGAATGCTATGTATGATCTTTATCTTTGCATGGGGCATGCATGGAGACACGATTTTTACAAAAAAAGCCATAAAAAGTGGAGCTTTAGACATGACGTTTCCAAAATTTTTGTGCCTTTCCCCGAGGGAAAAGGAACAAAGCTCCGACGCAGTACCTCCACCTCCAAAAGGCTTCTTATCGTCCCTAAAGAGGTTTTCACCCGAAAAAAACAAATCCCATGAAAATAAATCAGAGACAAGTGCACTCTTCTCTGAAGTTATTTTAGACCATCATACGATGATTAGCCCATCGGAACAAAAAAAAAATAAGGAAATCAAAATTTTAATGCTCCTATGGCGCGGAGAAACTGATGCCGAACGGGGGTTTATTGAAGAACTGAGCGCATTGGATTATAAAACATTGATTACCGCGATCAATGTCGATTGCAGCCCAAAATATCTTAAACAAGTACTTTATAATGAACTGCATCCAGAAGATTATGACTATATCTATACTTTCGGTACTTTAGCTTCTCTTATAACTACAGAATGGGCTAACGACGTCACTCCCGTGATTTTTAATGTCGTCAGTTATCCCGTTCAAACTGGACTTATCGCTCGCAATGAAGGACATAATGGCGGCAATTTATCTGGCGTCGCCACTTCCGCACCTATGAGTGTTCAAATAAGCAACGCCAAGGCTATTTTTCCTATCAAACATCTCATAGTGCTCATCAATCCCAAGGAACAGAATTGTTTCGACAGCTTTGAAGCCCTCCAAGAGGTAGCTAAAAGCGCTGATATTACGCTGTCTCGTGTAGATATGAGCGACGAAAATGAAATCGTCACTAAATTATCGGAAATTAAAGAGGAAAAACATTTATCAGATGGTGCTATTTACGTCACATCGAGTTCTTTCTTTACGGAAAATGGGAAACTTATTTTCGATTATGGTCGTTCAGAAAAAATACCGATCATTGCAGAACAAATGGATATGGTCGTCCATGGAGCCTTAATGGGTACGGCAGCGTATTATGAATCTTCAGGAAGAATGGCCGCTAAAATCTTGGACATGAATTATAATTTTAATGTCCCGATCGCCGCAATTCCCGTACAATTCCCAGAGTTCTTTTGCTCAATAAATAAAGACACAGCTAAAATCCTTGGGATTAAAGCCGATGGTCTCGGCTTCAAAATTCATTGGGTCGAAGATGAAAATAAAAATGGAGCTGACAGTAGCCAGTGTCAATGATCAGGTCAGTCCTAGTCCTATAGCTTTGTTGTGAGGCAAATAAATTGAGAAGGAACTACTGAAATTCCAGGCCACTTTCCAAAAATTGTCGAAGTAAAGCCCTGTTTTCTGCTTTCTCAAAAAAATCAACGATACTTTGTGCCGCTTTAATCCCAATTCCTCGGACAGTGGTCAGCGCTTCCAATGAAGCATTAGCAAGTTTGTCCAAAGATGCGAAATGAGCGGCGAGGTCTTTCGCAGTCTTTTCACCGACCAGTGGAATGCCTAAAGCGTTGATAAATCGCCATAATTCTGTTTTCTTACTGCGCTCGATATTTGATAACAGACGATTCATCGACTTTTCGCCGAAATTATCTAAAACATATAGATCTTCTCGACTGAGATTGTAGAGATCGCCAATGGTTTTTAATTTTTTATTCTCGACTAATTTCCGCACAACGGTTTCGCCGAATCCGTCGATATTCATCGCCGTTTTTGAAGAAAAATAAACGATTTTTTGAAGAACTTGCTCTCTACAATCTGGGTTAGGACAACGCCAGGCTACACCATAGAGGCGCAAAAGTTGCGTTCCGCAGCAAGGGCATTTTTCTGGGAACGTAAATTTTTCTAACACCTGATTGCTGCGATTTTCTGATTTTATACCGACGATGGCGGGTATAATTTCGCCAGATTTTTCAACGATAATCGTATCACCAATGCGAATGTCCTTTTTAGCGATATCATCACTATTATGTAAGGTAGCTCGCGAAACGCAGGATCCTGAAAGATGTACCGGCTCTAACAAGGCAATTGGGGTAACAACGCCCGTTCTTCCAATTTGAAAAGTAATGTCGCGCAGAACAGTTTCCGCGCGTTCCGGTTCGAATTTATAAGCAAATGCCCAACGAGGGGCTTTGGCCGTTGATCCCAGTTTTTTTTGTAATAAACATTCGTTGACCTTGAAGACGACGCCATCCGTTTCGTAGGGCAACTGTCGACGCTCATTGCCAAGCCATCGAATGACTTCCTCCGCATCCTCTATGTTGTCGATCAATGGAAAGAATTTTTGCGATTGAAATCCTAAACGTCCTAAAAATGGATAGATTTCTTTCTGATAGTTGAAATGATTCCCTAAACCCATACCGTAAGCAATGAATTTCAGCTGCCGTGAGCGTACCTCTTCGCCGTCCATGAGTTTCAGGGTCCCGGAAGCGAGATTTCTGGCGTTAGCAAAGAGAACTTCTCCTCGATCTAAACGCTCGCGATTGATGCGCTGGAATGTTGCCGATTCTATATAAACCTCACCGCGAATTTCCATGCGCTCCAAAGCATTATCGATGGTTAAAGGTAACGATGCGATGGTCTTAATATTGTCTGTCACGTCATCGCCTTCATTTCCATTCCCTCGCGTTAGAGCGTAGCTCAATCGTCCTTGGTCGTAGACTAAATTCACCGCGACTCCGTCGATTTTAGGCTCAACGATATAAGATAACGGTCTATCGATCTGCAGTAATCGGCGAATGCGCGCATCAAAATTTAAAATTTCTAGAAAGCTGTAGGTGTTATCCAAACTCAGCATAGGCGTGTCATGTACTCGTGTCAGTAAATTTTCATGGCGATCATCCCCTATCCCTAACGCTAGGGGGTTTTCTGACAGTAGTGATTTTAAATGAAATAATTCATTTTTTAAACAATCGTACTCGAAATCCGAAATCTCTGGCTGAGAATCTTTATAGTACAAACGATCATGACGTTCAATCTCTGCGCTGAGTTGAAAGATTTTTTTTCGAATTTTCCTTTTTTCCTTCGGGGTCAGTTCCGCCATAATCGATTGCGTGAGCTATTTTAACATCATCCCGGCAATATTACTACTCACCAAGATGTTTCCCCGGTATTAGATAATTTGCTACATAGTCGATGACCGCTTCACGTAACGGTGTCAATGGCGCTTCGTAACCTAGAGAACGAATTTTTTTTATGTTCCCACAGGTATAGTATTGATATTGTGTCCGCAAATGTTCGGGCATGTCGATGAATACGATGCGCTGCGGTTTTTGTAGTACTTCGAAGATGGGAGCCACGAGATCAATCCATGTCTGTGACACACCGGAACCCACGTTGTAAATCCCTGTTGTTGCGTGATTGCCCACCTTTTCCGCAGCGTTACCTAGAAAAATCGTCATTGCAACGGCATCTTTGATATATAAAAAATCTCGCCGCTGCTGTCCATCGGCATAGGAAGGATGATGACTCTTAAATAATTTGACTTCACCGGTATCGCGAATCTGTATGTAGGCATGCGCCACTTTACTGATCATGGCACCCTTATGGTATTCATTAGGACCGAATATATTGAAATACTTTATCCCGTAAAGCTTCATCCATTGAGATTGGGCGTAGATATCAAATAAATGCTTTGAATAGCCATAGGGATTCCGTGGTCGTAGATCTTGCAGCCGTAACTCCTCATCGTCCATTCCTTGCGCTCCATCCCCATAGGTCGCCGCCGAAGATGCGTAGATAAAGCGTATCCCACGGTTTTCAGCACAGTGCGCTAAAGTCTTCGTAAACTCAAAATTATTTTTCATCAGAAATCGGCAATCCTTCTCCATGGTGTCTGCACAGGCGCCTAGGTGAAAAATCGTCCTAATCTTGGAATCGCCCTGTAAATAGAGCATCAAATCATCGGCATCAACATAATCGTTAAAATGCAAGGGTACTAAGTTCCTGTAACGCTCATCATTGCTCATGCGGTCGCAAACGACAATATCCTCAATCCCCAGATCGTTTAATGCCCAAATTAATGCGCTGCCGATCAATCCGGCACCTCCTGTTACTAAAATTCTTCCTTCTGATAATCTCATTTGGCGATTTATTTTTACTAAATTTGTAATTTTCTACAGCTATCCCAATAAAATTTAATGTCGCCTTGATTCAACCTATTTTTTCCGGGCTTACGATTTCATCACCTGTTGTTTTTCGTACAATTTACGGTACAACGTATCCCCCATCAACAGATCGCGATGCGAGCCTTGTTCCACGATTTCCCCTCGAGAGAAAACAAAAACTTCGTCAACAATGGACATCATACTAAATCGATGGGAAATCATGATAATAGTTTTATTGCGAGCCAAGCTTTTAATTGCCATATAGATGGCGTGCTGACTTTCCGAATCTAGGGCGGATGTGGCTTCATCAAAAATCAAGATGGGACAATCCCTTAAAAATGCGCGTGCTAAAGCGATGCGTTGTTGTTGTCCTCCAGAGAGGCAATTGCCTTCTTCGCCGATCAGTGTATCATAACCTTTGGGCATTTGCATGATGAAATCATGAGCGTAAGCCTTTTGTGTTGCGGCGATGACTTCCTCTCGGGTAGCGTCCAGCTTGCCCCAAATAATATTATTATATACCGTATCGTTGATCAGTGTCGGATCTTGGGGGACGTAAGCAATATTCCTTCGCAAATCATGCTTTAACATCGCCCGAATATCGATGCCGTCGATCGTCACGCTGCCGCGATCGGGATCAAAAAATCGCAAGACCATATTGACAAATGTGGACTTACCTGCACCACTACTGCCAACTAAAGCATAAGTCTTCCCATGCTGCATGGTCACAGTTAACTTTTTCAGCACATCCCTGTTTTTTAAATAAGCAAAAGACACGTCCTGAAATGCGATATCGCCGTGAAGCTTGTCTACAGAAATGGGATCTTCAGGATCGTGGATTTTTTCCGGTTCGCTGAGAATGACCTCGATGCGATCAACGGCAGCCATGCTATTTTGAATTTTATTGCTGAGGTCACCTAGGCGCTTAATGGCATCGTAGCCGAAATAAAGCGCTGTGGCTAAGGACATAAAAATTTCCAGTTTGAGGTTGCGCTCATAGGCATAAAACATCGCAAAACCGACGCCTATCGCCGAAATAACTTCTACAATAGGGGAAATGATTAATTGATATTTGATCACCTTTAAAAAGGCCTCCGAAAATCCATGACAAGCTTTGCGATAGCAAACGACTTCTTGTTCTTCTAAGCCAAAAGCGCGTATTTCCTTAATCGCCGCTAAATTATGATTAAGCTTATCAATAATGGCCGCGGTACGCCCTTGCATTTGTCCCGATTTTTTGCGCAAGCGCTGTCCAATTTTTCGAATAGGAAAGATAAAAATCGGTAAGGCAGCGAGAAATAACAATAGAATGACGAGATCGGATTGTTGAATACAAATATAAATTAAATAAATAATGGCGCCAAGCAATGCCATGGGTTGGGTGATGATATCGTGAGAAATGTCGACCAAATTGGTTTGAATAATCGTACTGGCATTGACGGAACGAGAAATAAGTTCCGACGGAGGACAATCGTTGAAAAAACCCAAATGTAAGCGCTGGATTTTTTTGAAAATCATCATGCGCAATTCCTCAACAATATGTTGACCACACGCAGCAAAATAATAAGAACTTAACAGTCCCGAAACGCCGCGAATCCACATGACGACCATCGGAAGTAGCGTCAAAGTTATCAAGACTGTCCCCTTAACTTCTTGACCGCTAAATAATATACCTGAGGAGTATTTGAGAATGACCGGAACACCAAAGCCACTGGATAGGCCGTAAACTACCCCCATAATCACTGCGATGGCAACCTCTTTCTTCGCATCGCTGAGAAAGCGGAAATAACCAAATAGGCTTCGCGTACTCATCCTACATTCACGCATGAAGAAAAAATGTAGGGGATTTTATAAAACTTTAAATACAAAAAGCGGTATGGATTTCAAAATCATGCACGGTACATAATTTTATCGAAATTTTATATCAATTTGTGGTGATTGACCAACGGGACATGAGGTCTAAAAATCGCTGCGATCCTATCAATTTTTTTATTCTTTGATTAATGATCGCTAACCATGGGGAATCCTTCCGCATTTGGATAGCAACTTCGCCTCCAATTTTCAACGGCAGCGTCTCTAATTCTGGATTCCTCGCTATCCAATCTCGAGCAATATGGTGATGGGTCAGCAAAATATCCATGCTTTGCGCGGAACTTTTATCGCCTTTTAGAAAACTTTTAAGCATTTCCCCATGGGATGGCCAGACGACAACCTCGGCATTTTGAATGCGTGCCGCACGTATATAACGCTCAAAAAAAGAACCGCTCACAACCCCAATACGCTTTCCTTCAAAGGAAAACTTTTGTAAATCTTTTCCCGATTTTCCCTGCAAATCTCTTTTGACTCTTTTTGGGACAACTGCTGCGATATCCGCATTTAAATAACTATCGCTATATTCTAACCCTAACGCACAATCCTCTCGGCAATCTCTGATCAACCCCCCTAAAACAACGTCAACCTTACCTCCTTCAATACTCTCTTTGATTTTCATGATGTCTATTGGCAAAATTTCAATGCTCGCCATCTCTTCTTCTAAGATCAAACGGATTAAGTCCACTTCAAAGCCCACTGGAACTCCATGGCGTATCGCCGCAAATGGCAGATTATCGTCAATGATCCCTATTTTTAAAACTTTTTCAGATTTTGGAGGAATAACATCTCGAATGACGTTTTCTTGATTCTTATTCTGCGTATTTAAAGCTGAATTTTCAGTACTATCTTGATAAGGAAAAAGGAGATCGGCAATGCCTTTCATGATCTTGATTTGATCCTCGCTAATCGTTATACTTCCAAAACTTCTTTCTTTATCTTCACTACCTCGTTGAAGAACTTTTTCATCCTCGGCTAATGAACTCATCGGAAAAAAACAGAGATAAAAACCAAAGCTTATCCTTATCCCCAAATTTTTCCACCATTCCGCTGTGTGACACCTTATTTTTTCGCGTGGAAATTTGTCGAAAAAATTTGTATTTTTACGAAAAAAAATCATACATACATCATAATGAGAAATTCTTTATATCTTGTAAATGTATTTTTGGTCCTTGGAACTCCTTTTTCATCATCTTTGCAAGGAAATCTTCCTACTGAAAATAACCATGCTTCGAGAACTTCTGTCACAACAAGGCATCCTAAAGTGCATAAACTTAATCTTCCAAAACCTGATATCGCCCCGTCATCATTACCTAAACCGCCTGAAAATTCCAATCGAGAAACCGCCGTAGCTTCAACGGCTCAATTTTTATGTAAGAAATTTCAGCCGGAATCAGAAAAGGTAGCCTGCGAAATTTTAGATGAGGTTTATAAGATTTACACCTCCATGGAAAATGCCAATAAAACGCTGCTGATGTTCATTGATATCGACGAAACATTGATTAAGGAAGCTTCAGATACGAATTCATATAAGCATTGTTTTAATTTTAGTCAAATGCGGGCCGTCAATTTAGATCTTGCTCAAAAGCTCCGTGACTTAAATTCTCAGAAAAAAAACTTGAAATTTATAGGTTTAACAAATGTCTCATCCCTGAAATTGGAGATCACCCCAGAAGGGTACCCTAATATCGTACCTGTCGATGAAAATGGCAAATCGATGATTGAGACTCGTTGCGACGCCATGGAATATCTGAAGATTCCATTGAATACGTCATTTTGGTCGGGAATGAAAGAACTTCCTTTCATCGTAGAGTCGGACGATATCGGCGGTGAACCTCTGTTTAAAAAAGATGGCGAAGAACCTTCTAAAGTTCAAGTTCAAGACGGACAATACTATCTTGAAACATCTCCGGGAAAATATGATAAAAAAATTTGCGCTTTTTCCGTCTACAACCGCGGTATGATTTTCTTAAAGCAGTGCGAAGATAATGTACCTGTACCACTTAAAGGAATCGCCATGCACGCCTTTTTGTCTTCTGTGTTTGGAAATGAACCTAAATCTTGGCCACCTATGGTTATTGTTGGCATCGATGACCATTCCGAAATGATTGACGCCATGGAAAAGGAATGTGTATCGCTGAAATTACCTTTTTATGGAATACATTACGATTATAAGATCAATTTATAATGATTGGGGTAACGTTCGCTTATAGACAAGCATATAGCGTCCCCCTCTCTTTAATTAAACATTGTATCCTGTCATCACTTTAGGGCTTAAAACATTAATCTGCGGGGCGTTGTAAGTAAACTCGTCGAGAAACCAATGGCGCGACTCCTCATTGCCATGAGTGAGAATAATGGCACGTGGATCTAATCGGATTGCCGCCTGAAGCAATTCTTCACGATCAGCATGACCACTGAGATCGAAACGCTCAATAGAAGCACGAACCGGTGTCGAATAATTAAGGGTCGAAAATAAAAAACTCTCTCCTGAAGACGCTGCCAGTAATTGGCCGCCAGGAGTATCTGGATCGCAATAACCAACGAAACAAACGCTATTTTTAGCATTGCCTAATAGGCATGCTGCAATATTATAAGAAGGTGTATTTTCGACCATCATTCCGCTGCTAATCACAAAAATCGTCGGTTTTTTAGGCTCATCACCTGGTTTCAGATATTTTATTTTATTGAGTGAAATAACGCCCAAATCCTTAAGAATACCCTTTCGAAAGCGTAAAGAAGGATATTTTTTAGAAATTTCGTCGAACGTATCTACAATGGCAAGGCCAAGCCCAGAACAAATAATGGGTACTTTTTTATCGATTTTTTTTGCCCTAACGGCTTCATGAAGTATAGTTAATACTTCCTGGGTCCTGCCAAAGGCGAAGGTAGGGATAAGGACAGACCCTCCCTGTTGAAGCGTGTATTGAATGGTCAGGATGAGGCGTTCGATTTCAAGTTCGACCTGTTTTACTTCCGTACGCTCTGTAGCGCCGCGGGTAGTCTCCATAACCAATATATCAATCTTTTCTTCAGGCCATTGACCCGCAGGAAGAATTTTCTGGCGGCGAAAGAGTACATCGCCAGAGAAAAATACTTTTCGATGTTTGTATTCTAAAAGAACCCCACCTGCACCAGCAACGTGTCCTGCATCGAAGAATTCGATATCAATTTTATCGTCTCCTTTGCGAAAAGTACGCCGCAGACCATATTTTATTTCGAAAAAATGTTCCTTTAAACCATCAATCTCGCTGATTTCAAAAAGAGGATACTCTTTAATGCCCAGTTCTCTGCGTTGATGTTTCATCACTGTATGACTATTTTCCAGCAAGACCGGCATAAGCACGCGCGATTGAGGTGTGACTAATAGCCGCGCTTGAGGATGATGGCGCATTAAAACTGGGATGGAGCCAATATGATCCAAATGACAATGGGTGGCGACTACAAAGTCGAGAGAATAAGGGGGAATTTCTGAAAAATTTGGCAAAGCATCTACCCCAACTTCCCGCGGGCTCATTCCTGCATCGATAACAATATTAAATGGGCCAATTTTCACATAATGACAATTAGCGCCAATGTCACATTCCGGATTTAAATCTTTAAAAAACATCGCTCTATATTCCGCTTCATAATCAACCCCTCACCAGTTAATTTTCTCTATTTTTATTGAACGACGAGTCAATATTTTTTATGTTTCTTTGTTGAGTTTTGCTATCTTTTGTCACTTTGGAAAACTGCGGGGTATGGTGCAGGCAGAGGGAATCGAACCCTCGATTCAAGCTTGGGAAGCTTACGTATTACCTCTATACCATGCCTGCTGACGGAATGCAGAGGTATTCTTTATTCATTTGAAGGCAAGATTAATTTTATTAACTTGCTAAAAAATGAGGCTTACAAATAATAAACATATCTAGAATGATATCGATTCGAAGAAATCTTTTATTCCTAGGGATTGCTTTCACTGTGAACCAAGGAGTATGTGTTGCGGAGACGCGCACTAATAGCGGTGCAAACGCTACCCCGCCAATTTTTTTCCCTCAGGAAAAGGTAGAAGAACGCTACAGAGAAAAACGCGAGAAAACGAGCCAGGAAATTACCTTTGAAGAGCCACAATTTATGCCTTTAGAGCAAACCAGCGCTATGCGTTTAGAGACGATTTGCATGATGCGGTGCCTTGAAGATGTCCATTATTTGCATAAGAAACTTAAGAGCCTCGATTTTAAAAAGATTCTCGAGGAATATGTCTCCCTTATCGATGTTTCCAAAATGTTTTTTCTGCAGAGCGAAATCGACAATTTCACGAAACGCTTTGCTCCGACGTTAGACGCTTTTCTTAACGGAGGCAGCTTAACTCCGGGATTTTCGATTTTCGATGTATACCGCCAAAAGATTCGTGATCGCGTTCAATGGATTTTTAAATGCATGGATCAGAACCAATTTGAGCTCCATTCCGATGAAGTATTTTCTTTTAATCGAGAAAAAGAGGATTTTGTGAAATATCGAGAGGCACTCGAACACTTATGGACTTGTCGTCTTAATTTTGAAATTATCAATGAAATTGTATTGCAGGAATCTTTGGAGCGGCGTCGAGAACAGAGCATCATTGATGCTTCGATGAAAGAGGAAAGTCGTACACCTGCCCTTTTTTTTAAGGAGATGAGCCAGCAATATTTCTCTCCCAAAGTACGCTGTCGAGAACCAAGATTACCTTTAAAGACGCACCGTCCTATCCCGAGAAACTTGGTAGAACTCTTTGCGTTTCATCGCAGCCTATGTCTTGCCCGCCGCATCGTAAGCAATGTGTATCGCCTTTATCTCGATGGCGGAGACATTAAATTACCGCTAAATTTTGACGAGAAAGTCGAATTGGCAAAGAAAAATATCAAGCAGCGCTATCAAAGTCTTTTGCGGAATATCGCTCAACTGGAATCCTGGATCGTTCAAGAACAATTTTTAAATAGCATTGCCAGAGTTTACGACCCACACACCTCTTTTATGGCTCATGAATCGATGGAAGAACTACGGGAGATGTTGCACCATTCTTTTGTCGGCATTGGCGCTTATTTGGGCGATGACAACGGCCGTTGCATTGTCAGGGAATTGATTCCTGGCGGACCTGCGGCTAAGAGTAAAGAAATTCAGGTGGGCGATTGTATTGTTGCCATAGCTCAAGAATCCGGAGAATATGTGGATGTTTCAGGGATGCTTCTCAATAAGATTACCAAGCTATTGCGGGGCAAGCGAGGAACAAAAGTTTTTGTGAAATTGCAGCCCTCGGGTGATATCAGTGAACTAAAAACGGTTGCACTTAATCGCGACGAAATTGAATTAACTGAGAGCCGTGCCAGCGCAAAGCTTTTTCAACTCAAAGATGGAGAAAAAACATGGCATGTCGGTATTGTCAATTTGCCAGGATTTTACGGGGAAAATGAAAAGGAGGCCGGACATTCCGATAGCGCAGCGGATATGACTGCCCTCATCCAAAAACTAAAAACGGAAAATATGGAAGGATTGATTTTAGACCTGCGCAATAACAATGGGGGAATTTTAGAGCAATCCGTACTCATTGGAGGGTTATTTGTAGAAGGTCCCATGGTTCAGGTCCGCGGCCAATACGGTAATATTGAACGCTTCGATACGAAGACTAATCAAATTTTATGGGACGGTCCGCTCATAATCCTCGTTTCTAAAATGAGTGCTTCAGCCGCTGAAATTTTGGCCGGAGCCTTGAAAGATCATAATCGAGCGATCATCGTCGGCGATAAAAATACTCACGGTAAAGGAACCGTGCAGGTCCTACTGCCGATGGAACAGTTATTTTCAAGATTTAAATATAAAGAGAATTTAGGCGCATCACGGGTTACTATACAAAAATGGTATCGTCCCAGTGGAATTTCGACGCAAATTATGGGTGTCGAAGCTGATATCGCCTATCCCTCTTTCGATTCGCTTCTCCCTCTAGGAGAAGTTGACCTTCCGCACGCTATCCCATGGGATAAGATCGATCCGCTAAAAATGAACCCGCAGCATAAAATTTCAGCGGAAATTTTGGCTCAGCTAAAGGATCTTAGTCAAAAGCGTCAACAAAATTATCCCGAATTTCAGTTACTAAATGATCGCATACTTCGTCTAAAAAAAGTCCTGGATATGAAAATTTTAGCCGTAGACTTGGAACAACGACGTAACGAGAAATGCGAAGATGAAGCGATCCAGCGGGTATTGGATCAACGCATGAAGCTCTTAGCGAAAGATAATGAGCCTTTTAAGGAAATTTTATTGGACGCCATCGTAATGCGCAATGCGGAAAAATCAGAACAAAAGGCGAAATCATCGACGACTACTCCCGAATTGGAATATATCGATACCCATTTGAAGGAAAGTCTACGCATTATGGTCGATTTTTTGAAAATTTGAATGAAAACATTACCTAAAGCTTTGAAAGAGATTTATCCATTTCAGGATAACTTTTTAGATATCGGTGATAATCATCGGATGCACTATGTCGATGAAGGAAAGGGCAATGCGGTAATCATGCTGCATGGCAATCCGACATGGTCGTTTTATTATCGCAATCTCATCCAGAATCTTAAATCGACGTTTCGCTGTATTGCCGTCGATCACCTAGGTTGTGGACTTTCTCATAAGCCGCAAAAATATCCTTACCGCTTAACTGACCATATCTGTAATCTACAAAAACTTGTGGAACATCTCCAATTAGAACGCTTTCATCTGGTGATGCATGATTGGGGATGTGCCATTGGCATGGCTTTGGCAGAACACTGGCCAGAACGCATCGAAAGTCTTGTCATGATGAACGGTGCGGCCTTTCATTCCTCGTTGATCCCTAAACGCATTGCGCTCTGTAAAATGCCCTTTCTGGGGAGCTTTTTGGTTCGCGGTTTAAACGCCTTTGTTTGGGCGGCCAATTCCATGGCAACGATACATAAGTTAGAACCAACGGTAGCCCTCGGCTATAAATTTCCCTACGATTCCTGGAAAAATCGCATCGGGATTAAAAAATTTGTGAACGATATTCCTCTCTATGCCAATCATCCTTCTTGGGAAACACTTTCAAGAATTCAAAACGAATTGTTTTTATTGAGTCCCAAGAAAGTCCTTTTCCTATGGGGAGCCCGCGACTTTTGCTTTACGAGATCTTTTTTAGAAGAATGGCAACGATTTTTCCCCAGAGCGAAAAGTATAGTCTATGAGGACTGCGGCCATTATGTTCTAGAAGATGCGCAGGAGGCCATTGATGAAATTCGCCGTTTTATTGTACGTGCTTAGGTTTTATAATATGTGCTGAGATCTCGGCTTTGCCCTGGAAACCCTGTAAAGGGTCGATTGCCTTCTTAATCACCAGGGCATTTATCAGGGGAGTCGTACCCCGACATATCTATTGTTTAAGCAATTTTTTGGTCAATTCTGAACGTACCTTCGCCTCTAAACGTTCTAATTCGTTTTGCTCCAAATTGCCGCGAATCAGGGTTGTTTTTAACGCATTTTTAGCAAGCATTTTAGCCTCCTCTATAGAAGAAGCCACGCGTAACCCATAAATTTTAACCGCTTCTTCGACGGTTAAGACTGCCCGATCGTTTTCCAATTTAAAAATACCACTAGAAGTGGCAATAGTTTTCTGGGAGCCGTCGAGAAGTTTTAGACGAGCACTACCGACTTCTAAAATAGTCATTAGCGGTCGGTGCATGGGAAGGATTTCAATTTCTCCCATAACGGTGTTCACGGTCAACGAAACCACTTCCTCAGTACAAACAACCTGATAAGGAGTAATAACTTCAACGCAAATCGCCATATCAATTCTCAGCGCCGATAACTTCGCTAATCGCCCCTTTCATATAAAAATTGTTTTCTGAAATGTGATCCAATTCACCGCTGAGAATCATCTCAAATCCGCGTACCGTTTCTGCAGCAGAGACATATTTACCTTCCATGCCTGTAGCGGCTTTCGCGGTATGGAAGGGTTGAGAGAGGAATCGCTGAATCTTGCGCGCTCGACTCACCGTCAACTTATCCTCCTCCGATAATTCATCGATACCTAAAATGGCAATGATATCTTGCAGCTCCTTGTATTTTTGTAGTATAGACTGTACATGGCGCGCAACTTCAAAGTGTTTTTTCCCCACTATCTTTGGGTCTAATGCCTTCGAAGTCGAGGCTAAAGGATCAACGGCTGGATATAGAGCTAGCGCTGCAATTTTGCGTTCTAGAACTAATGTTGAGTCCAAATGGGCAAAAGTATTCGCTGGTGCGGGATCCGTAACGTCATCCGCAGGAACGTAAACCGCTTGAAATGAGGTGATGGAACCATTTTTGGTAGAAGCAATACGCTCTTGAAGTTGACCCATCTCCTGACTCAGCGTAGGCTGATAACCTACCGCGGAAGGCGAACGCCCCAATAACGCTGAAACCTCTGATCCCGCTTGTGAAAATCGAAAAATGTTATCGATAAAGAGTAAGACATCTTGATGTCGCTCATCTCGGAAATATTCTGCAATCGTCAATCCCGTTAAACCGACGCGCATTCTCGCTCCTGGAGGCTCATTCATTTGTCCGAAGACAAGCGTTACCTTTGATTTTTCAGGAATTTCTCGATTAATGACACCGGAATCGGACATCTCGTGGAATAAATCGTTGCCCTCGCGAGAGCGTTCACCTACACCCACAAATACGGAAAATCCTCCGTGGCCGATGGCAATATTGTTGATGAGTTCCGTAATAACCACCGTTTTGCCAACTCCTGCACCGCCAAAGGCACCAATCTTGCCGCCTTTGACAAAAGGGCAAATCAAATCAATGACCTTAATGCCTGTTTCCAAAATTTCCGCATTAATATTCTGCTCAATTAACGCAGGTGCAGGTCGGTGAATGGGCAATCTCTTTTCACACTTAATTTCCCCGCGACCATCAATAGGATCCCCTGTGACGTTCAAAATACGACCTAAAATTCCATCGCCTACCGGCACCGATAAAGGCATTTCCTTGTCACGTACTTCCATGCCACGCCTTAGGCCATCGGTGGTCGACATGGCTACAGTGCGGACAATACCCTCACCCGTGTGTTGTTGAACTTCTAGAATGAGATTTTCTTGTTCCGATAGGGATACTTCGAGCGCATTGTAAATCGTTGGAATCCGATCGCGATCGAATTGTACGTCGACAACTGCACCCATAATCTGCGTAATTTTTCCTAAATTTTCCATAAATTTTCAACGATATTCCACTGTAGAGGCGGCAAGCTCTATAATTTCACTGGTAATCGCATACTGCCGCGCTTTATTATACTCCAATTTTAATCGCTGCGAAAGCGATGCTGCGTTATCTGTCGCATTTTTCATGGCGACCATTCTTGCACTATGTTCCGAGGCCTTGGCCTCAAGGAGAACTTGATGTAGATTATATTTCAGAAAGATTTTCGCGATATGATCAATAATTTGTTTGAGATCAGGCTCGAATAGTAAACCCCGAACATCGCGGCGAAAACATTCCGGTTCGATATGCGCCGTACTTAACATTTGGTTAAAGACATCGAAGAATCCACTCATGGGTAACAGGCGCTGTAAGGAAGAGGTATAGGTCAGTGTATTTATAAATTTTTGATATAAAATCTCGACCGTACTTACTTTACCTTCTAAATATAATTGGGCTACAAAATCGCAGATCCCTAAAACTTCATGGTACTGCACGCGATCGTTGACGGAGAAACTCGCAAGAAGCGAACACTGCGTTCGACTTAAAAATTGCATCGCCTTGCGGCCAATGGAAATAAAATCAATTTCCCCTTCGGGAATAGCTTTAAATAACGTATGATTTAAAACGCCACATAATCCTCGATCTGTTCCCACGACAATTATACATCGCTTTTTCCCTTCCTGAGGAAGAAAAAAGGGATGCATATTTTTTTGAATTTTCTTTTCCGAAAGGCAACAAATAATTTCCGATAAACGCAGTAGATAAGGACGACTCCCTATGGCAAAATCCTGGGCACGCCTCATCTTTGAAGCAGCGACGAGCTGCATCGCAAACGTGATCTTTGCTGCACTTTCCACCGCTCGAATTCGATTTTTAACTTCTTTAACTCCTTTCATAGAACGCCTTCAATACCTCAAGAATTCCGAGAACCTCGAACCTCCAATCCTTTGTCTTTAAAAAAAGTCCCTAGGCTTTTATAAAATACCTTGACCCTTGCGGCCGTGTTTTTTAATATAAGTTATAATGTCGGTGTCAATTCTGATTCTTTTAATTTTTCGATGGAATCTTTGGGGCCGGTTAAAATGAGAATATCGTCTTTTTCTAAAATCATGGAGGGATGGGGAACCGTAATTTTCTCCCCATTGCGCTGAATGCCTGCAATATTGACCCCAAAACGGCTGCGAATTTCCGTAGTTGAAATTGCCTTGCCTAAAAATGGACTTAATGGTGTGATGCAATAATGCTCAATTGCAAACTCAACGCGATGGGCTAGGTGAGTATTTTCAGAAACTTCCTTGCTTAAAAGCTTAATTGCAGCTTCAATTTGCTTCGCTTCTCCTAAAAGCAAAAGATGATCCTCCGGAAATAAAATGGCGTCGGGAGAGGGCGAATAACAAGTGTAACCACTCCGAGAAATCGCAACAATAGTCGTCCCTGTCTCTTCCCGAAGCCTTAGTCTCGAAATCTTGGACCCCACATAAATACTGTTCCTAGATAAATAATAATCCTTAATCTGCGCTAGCCAAGGATATTTTTCCTTTGCTTTCTGTAGAACGGCGTTGCGATATTCATCATCCTTTTCTTGCACCTCAGCAATAAACGTTTCCCGAAACATGCGTTCAAAGCGGTTATTCGACTTTAGTAAATTGCGCCAGAAAAATATTCCCTGTAGCCCTGATAGGATGACGAAAACCGTCAATGGGTAACCTGTGGGAATGTAGGCCGAAGAAACGGAAACGAAAACAATACCGAAAAATAGTAAGACAATAGATAAAACTGCATGGCGTAATACTTGTATGCTGCGCTGATTTTGGTGTTCAATCTGATTCGTCGCTGCAAAAATCTTATTTAAGATGACGCTGATGATCCCATCAATGTTTTTTACAACACCGGCAAAGATGGGCATGATGATGAAGGCAGCACTTCCCCATATGAGAATTAAGGCAAGGAGTTCGTGCTCTATCTTCAATGAAAACACATTATTGTGAACTAAACTCGATAGATAGGAGGATAACCCCATCAAGCCTACGAGAAGCAAAAAATACCAAAGCAATCGCAGTAAAAAGTTCTTAGCTTCGTGAAATAAAACCATCTTTCCGACTTCGATCTTCGCTAATTGTAAAAAATGTAGGTAAAAACTTCCCATATTGATGATCGCTTTGGGAATCATTCTGCTGAGCATTGCGTAGAGAGATTCGATGTGCTTGCGCAAAAATGAACTGATGATGATCGTGAAAATGGAAATCCCTACTGCCAAGGTCATGAGCGAAGGATCGGTCACGCCTAGCGAAGTGCCCAATGCAGCAATGACAAAACTAAATTCTCCGATCTGCGCTTTATAAACTGAAGCGTAAAAGGAAACTTTCGAATTCTCCCCCGAAAGGAAAAGTCCAAACCAACATACGAAAATCTGCGCCGTGACTGCAAATAAGCTAATCGCTATAATCGCAACCCAGTGCTCCGCAATTTTTGAGGGATCGATTAACATGCCAATGGTGACGAAGAAAATCGCCGAAAATATATTTCTAAGCGACTCCGTCACCCCTTCGATCTTATGGGCAATCACCGATTGCGAAAGGACCGATCCCGCTAAAAATGCCCCTAATTCTACAGAAAGGCGCATTTTATTGGCCAGTTCTCCTAGAAATAATGCAAAGCCTGCGGCAACGATGACAAGCAATTCCGGTGATGACATCTTTTGAAGCAAATTCGCTATTTTGGCGCCAAAAAAACGCCCTAGTACAAAAACCATAACGACAAAGATTCCTACTAAAAACGTCACTTGTTTGACGTTTTCCCATTCAAAGAATCCCGTCATCGAAATACCAGAAAGGATGACGAGTAGTAAAATGGCTACAAAATCTTCTAATACCAAAATCCCAATGGAAAGTTGCGCATAATGGCTGTGCAACGCATTCTGTTCTTTGAGGACCGGGATAGTCATCATTGTAGAACTGATGGCCATCAGAGAACCTAAAAATAAGCCGTTTAACCCAGACCAATGCAAAAATTTCGCGGAAATGATCCCTACAAAAGTCATCCAAATGGTCTGAAAAATGACCGCCAATAAACAAGGCCCCATCGTTCGTCGCAATTTATCGAGGTCAAATTCAAGGCCAATATAAAACATGAGGAAAATGACGCCCAAGTCGCCAAATTGATGTAGTATTTCGTAATTCTGTATGTAGGGCGAAAAAAATAAATGAGGACCAATGACTAAACCACTCAAAATATACCCTAGAAGTAGGGGTAATCGCAAAAAATGAAAAACAAACCCCGAAACACCCGCTACACCAATCAAAATTGCAAAGTCACGAATTAAACTACCCTCTTCCATAAGATATTTATACTAATTTATACTAATGTATTTGTGTTAATCGTAAATAATAGAAAATACGAAATTGAATTTTTTTAATTTTTAGCAGCATCTATTATTGGATCTCGCTTTTTCTCCAAGCGGTAGCCTTCTTGATGATCAATAATGCTCCAACCCTGCTCCATCAATAAACGACGCAAATGATCGGATTCTTTAAAATTTTTATCCTGCTTCGCCTGCCAACGACGTGCAGCAAGTATCTCGATATCCCTAGGAATTTCGACAATCCTTGGTTCCTCTCGATCAAATAGGTATGTTTCAATCCCTAAAATGGAACAAACGGTCTGCAGTTCTTTCCATAATTGCTCATTGCCTACCGTAGCGTTGTTCAAAACAGCAAAGATCTCTCCTAAACATTGCGGTACGTTAAGGTCGCACTTCAGCGCTTCGATGGCCCCGCGCAAGTATTCATAGGTGATGACGGCTTGCGAAGGAAAATTCGTGGCTATAGCGGGCGAAAAATCGCAGCCTTGAAATAAATGCATTATTTTCGTCTTCAGTTTATTCAACGCGCTTTGCGCTGCATCTAATCCCGAAAGGGTAAAGTTTAAAATCTGCCGATAATGACCGCTTATCAGTGCATAGCGAATCGCATGTACGCCATATCCCTTATTTTTTAGGTCCTTTAACGTAAACAAGTTGCCTAGACTTTTAGACATTTTTTGGCCGTCAACTTGTAGGTGTTCCGAATGAAACCAATGACGCACAAAGGGTTTTCCTGTAACACATACTGATTGTGCGATTTCGTTTTCATGATGCGGAAAACAAAGATCAATGCCTCCTCCGTGAATGTCAATCGTCTCTCCAAGATATTTCATTGCCATCGCACTACATTCAATGTGCCATCCCGGACGTCCTTTTCCCCAAGGACTTTCCCAAAATACAGCGCCATCTTCGGGCTTATAAGCTTTCCATAGCGCAAAATCACGTATTGAGTCTCGTCCATACTCATCTGCCAAATCAGCCTGGGTTGCACCATGTTCATTATTTTGCAGTGATTGACGATCAATTCCCGAAAGCTTGCCGTAGGCCGTATAGGACGAAATGCGAAAATATACAGAACCCTCCGAAACTACATAGGCATGCTTTTTTCGAATCAAAGTCTCAATCATTGCAATTTGTTCTCCGATATGCTCCGTAGCCCTAGGTTCTACGTCGGGATCCAAAATGTTCAACTCCTGACAGTCGGTGTGAAAAATATGGGTCCATTGAGCCGTAAAGTTTTCCAGGGACGTATTTTCCCTTTGCGCTCCATGAATCGTTTTATCATCCACATCCGTTAAGTTGCGTACGAATCGCAGGCGATGACCCATTGCTAACAATAAACGCCGTAAAATATCCTGAATTAAAAATGTGCGAAAATTGCCAATGTGCGCATAATGATATACCGTTGGCCCGCAGCAGTAAATCCTCAATACATTGTCGATATGTTGAGGAACAACAACCTCGATGGCGCGGCTTTGCGTATTATAAAGTTTAATCGTCTCCATACGAATTGCTCTATCGCTTCTGTAGAACTTTTAATCTTGGATGCAAGATATAATAGACTGTGTGCCGTGATCCGTGAGGTACGCAACACCGCCGGGTCACTTCGTCATTAAAACCGATCATGGAACACAATCAGCGCCTTGTAGGGTTTTAAACAAAGCCCCAAATCTTGGATCCATTTTGGAGTTGAGCTTTTATGAAAAGGCATTTACTATTTTATCCATGGTTGAATATAATAAGGGCGAAACGCCGATGATGCAACAGTATAAGGAATTAAAAAAATCAATTCCTATCGATGCATTACTCCTCTTTCGCCTCGGCGATTTTTATGAATTATTTAATGAGGATGCCTTGATTGGCTCAAAAATTCTCGGCATTACGCTAACCCAAAGGCAAAATATCCCTATGGCAGGGATTCCTCATCACAGTGCCGATACTTATATTGAGAAGCTCATTCATAGTGGCTACAAAGTCGCCATTTGTGATCAAACGGAACCTGCGCGTCCTGGAAAAATTGTCCATCGACAAATCTCTAAAATTTTTTCCCCAGGAACGCTTATTGGTGAAAATCTCCTCAATCCGAAGCACAATCACTATCTTCTGAGCCTTAAGTTCCATAAAAATAGCATTTCAATGGCTTGGCTCGAAGTTTCCACAGGAGAATTTCAAATGGTTAATGGTGACGGCATCAACGATTTGGCCTATCTTATTTTCGTTTTAGATCCCAAAGAAATCATTATTGACGCTAGCGATAAAGAGAGGATAGAACTACTCCCTAGTCGCGATTCAGAAACACTGCATTCCATTACGACCCACCGTTCTCCCACAGAGCTTCCCGGTTATTACTTTGATCAGGAACGCAATCTGAATTTACTATTGGAAAATTTTAAAGTCAGTAATTTATCCGGTTACGGTGTCGAATCCGATGATCCTGCAATTATGGCTGCGGGGGCGCTCATTCTCTATGTCTCAGAAAATCTGCGCCAAAAACCCAATCACATTACTAAAATTCGAAAATTTCAACAGCAACACGCATTAATGATTGATTCCAACACCGTACGCCATTTAGAACTCTTTCGGAACGCCAAAGGAGGGAGGACGCACACGTTACTTTCTACCATCGATTATACCAAAACGCCTATGGGAGCCCGCTTACTGGAAAGAATGTTGATGGAACCGCAAATTAATAGGATAGAAATTACGGAGCGTCACAATAGTGTGGAAGGATTTTTAAAGTACAGCACGCTCATCGATACATTAAAAAAACACCTCGATCCAATTGCCGATATCCCGCGCATCTTGACGCGTATGAATCATCACCTGCGCAATCCACGCGAACTAGGATCACTGCGCTCAACCTTAGCGCAACTTCCTGAAATTGTCCATACTATAGAGGGGTTTGAAGCTAAGGAAATTAAACAGTTAGCCGAGAAAATTTGTTTATTTCCAGAATTGCGTTCCATACTCGATAATGCACTGGCAGAAAATTTACCTAACGATATCGCCGATGGAGGTTATATTCGTGATGGATTTGACGAACAGGTTGATCGCCTGAGGAAACTGGTATTTAATACGAACGAATGGCTCTGTGAATTTGAACGCGCTGAACAACAGCGTACTGGAATTAAAAACTTGCACGTTAAATATAACAACAATTTTGGTTATTTTATCGAAGTCACCAAAGCCAATTTGAACCTTGTTCCTAAGGATTATATCCGCCGTCAAACCACCGTCAATGGCGAACGCTACGTCACTGAAGCTTTAAAACAAAGAGAACAGGAGATTCTATCCGCCAATGAACAGCTCGTCACGGTCGAACAGGAGGTATTAAAAAATGTGGTCCATCGCATTTTACAGGAAGGGATTTCCCTTTCTGAAACTGCTGAAACATTAGCAAAGATTGATGTCTTAAGTGGCTGGGCACAATTGGCCAAACGCTGGAATTACTGTAAGCCGGAAATTGTCGATGCTTGCGAATTGGAAATCAAAGGAGGGCGCCATCCGGTCATTGAAAAAATTATCAAAGAATCAAATCATGCGCTGGCTGGTATGCATGATTTTATCGCCAATGACACTTATCTTTCTTCGATAGAAACGCAAATCGCATTGGTTACGGGACCGAATATGGCCGGGAAATCGACTTATATTCGCCAAGTTGCCCTGATAGCAATTTTAGTACAAATGGGTTGTTGGGTACCGGCAAAGTCGTGTCGTATGGGGTTGGCGGACCGCATTTTTTCCCGCATTGGCGCCAATGATGATTTAGCGAGTGGCACCTCTACATTTATGGTTGAGATGAATGAGACGGCGAATATCTTAAATAATGCGACAGAGCGCAGCTTAATTATTTTAGATGAAATTGGGCGTGGTACCAGCACCTATGATGGGTTGAGCATCGCCTGGGCCATCGTAGAATTTTTACATGAACATTGGCATTTTGGTCCGCGGACTCTATTTGCAACCCATTATCACGAGCTGACAAGATTGACCAGGGCTTTAAATCGCGTCAAGAATTTTCATATTGCGGTCAAAGAATGGAATGACGAGATCATTTTTCTCCGTTCCATTGAGCCTGGGATATCGGATAAATCCTATGGTATACACGTTGCCCAATTAGCAGGAATACCTGCCTTAGTCATTCAACGCGCTAATGAAATTCTCGAATTGCTTGAATCAGAAAAAAATATCACTCAGCACATTTTACAAGGAGAAAAGAAAAGCAAAATTTGGAGCAATCAATTGAACTTAGAGATTTGACAGTTTTCACATTTGCTTTAATGATCTTAAGAAATTTTCAGAAAAGCGAGATAACATGCGCGCAACTACCTCTGATAAAAACATATGGCTGCCCGGCTAGGGCTCGAACCTAGACAAACGGAGTCAGAGTCCGTTGTGCTACCATTACACCACCAGGCAAATAAGTTAACCTTCAAATCTCAAAACTCTTCTTAAAGAAAAACCTTCTTCCTTCAATCTTTTTTCAGAGAAAATTTCAGGAAAATAACTCTGTATGGAAAAAAACGATTCACCTAAATTATACTTCGCTGTAGAAAATCTTTATATAAGTTCGGATCCTAATGAAAAATTTTCCATGGCAAGAAACTTTTTAAAGCAAATTTTCCTTTCATTTAGAGATTGGAAGCTAAAGCAAAGGTCAATAATCAGATGAAAATATAGAAAAACAAGGCATGTTGTAATATAATAATTGACAAAGCCGTCATAGAGTATGTATATTATAAGAAGTAGTAAGCAAGAAAATGAAAGAACAGAAATGTAAAGAAGAGTCACTTTTCTTAAGAGCTAAAGGGAAATGGAAATTTGTAGGAGGACAGTGCCTGTTTCAGGTAGGAAACGAAGAAGGAGAAGAAAGCTACGAAGCTGGAGAATCGGCTAACATAGCGGGACCGTTCTATGACGACCCCTTTAAAGCGATATTTGAAAGAGATTCAGATACGAATTATCCGCGCTTAAGGAGCTTTCTAAATGCTATGTATTATCCTAAAGAGAGAGAGGTAAAAATAGAACGAGTTGAGCTCATAAAGGAAAATTACAGGCAAAACAAATGGGAAGGTGGACTCGGAGAGATTCGTTTCGATATAGCATGTCGCTGTTTTGTAGGAGGAAAGCATGGAGAGCAAGAGCAGTTTTTTGACGTTGAGATGCAAAACAAAGTGCTAAGAGACCACTCGCAGAGGTTTTTGGGCTACGGAACAATATTGAAAGGGATCAATGCAGCGGTACCTGCAAAAGTGCTCGCCCTATTTAATAAAAAAAGTAGCAATCAGCACGTCGTATGGGCATTATGCACGCAGGCTCGACTTGCAAATGACGATACATGGTTTGCATTTTGTTCATTGAAATCCAATGTAGATGCACAAGGGCACTTGATTCTCAGTGAAAAGCCAATTTTGCAGGAAGTTTTGCAGGATGTTTTAGATTTAAACGAGATCGATTTGAGAGA
>JAITAK010000038.1 GCA_031284165.1 Puniceicoccales bacterium | reverse complement strand
TACCCAATTTTTCATAAATAGCATTAGGGACCTTGATGCAATAGGCAACCTGGCTGGGCTGATCGATTTTTAGGGACTGTTGATTTGCTTGAAATCGTCCGTAATCGTCGGCAAGGCATTCAAAAACACGTCCATGTTTTACGTCCACGGTGAATTCAACCCTAGTATCCGCTTGATTTTGTAAAATGAGGATGGAGTTGTCATTGAGCTCTGCCTGCAAAGCTTGGCGTACATACCAAATGCGTTCCTTCAAGATATCTTCTATCTTGGAAAAATGTTGCACCATGTTATAACATATCCACATAGAAGCTATTTTAGAGAATAACTTTGGAGGAAGGGCATAACAATGACATAGCCAAGGCAGATTTTTATGAACGCGGTTGGGATAGGTGGGCTCCCCATGTTCATCGAGGATGACAAAACGAGGATGTTCCGAGGAAGACAAATAATCATCAAGTTTATCTTTAATCTTATTAGAGGTCGTTGTAAAAATGTAGAAGCGTTCTTCCCATATGGGTTCTTCTTGATCCGTTTTCGTGCTATCTTTTTGTAAGTTTTGTGAGCTGGCTTTTAGATTTTGCTCTTTTTGAGATGAGATGTATGGCCGAGTTGAATCGCTTTCTATTGGTTTGTCTTTTGCAAAAATTATTTCCGTCCTTAATCCTATAAGAGCGAGTCCACAAAATTTAGTAGTGTTTAGCAATGCGATTTGAAATTTGTTCTTATATCTTTTTTTCATGTTTCCTCTTATAATTTTTATATATTATATTTGTAAAATACAATTTGCAAGGTAAATTATAATAAAAAACTTTAATAAAGGATTTTGCTGATTTATGAATGAATTTCATTATTTCTAATGCATGATTCCCAATTGACTGTGATATTTTACGATATCCGAATCTATTTTTTCTATCCTTTCTTCGATTTCGGCGATAATTTTAAGTGTTTGTTTTTTTTGTTCTTCACTTGAATTGACGTCTATTTGTTGACCCCAATAGTAATCTTTAGCTCGTCTAAGGTTAGCATCCAATTCGCGTCTTGCATTTTCCAAGCACTGAATTTCTTTCCTTATTTCTTCTTGAGTCAGGGGTTTATCTATAGGAAGAATAGCGAAAGTCATTTTTCTTGCTATATTTTGTATATTTTTCTCAATTTTTTGCATCACATTTTTAGTCTTTGCCGTCAAACCCTGCGAAAAATTTTTAAGAGCAGGATAGTCATTTTGCAGTGATTCTTTCTTATCTTTCACCGCGCGTATCAGGCTTTTCGTCTTACTTTTAATGCCAGAAGCCACATGGGTAGCTTTATTTTTTAATTTCCCCCACAAACTCGCATCGCAATCATCATCCAATTTCTCCGTATTTTCTTCGGCAGGGTCGATTAAAACAGAATCGGGATCGTCATTCAGTAAGGTATCTTTTCCTTTTTCTATCGCATAACCTACACCGAAATTGACTGCATTATCAGCCACATTTCCGCCTGTTTTCCTAAGGAAACTTGTTCCACGATTCCACTGTCTCGCGATGAATTGACCGGCACCTGCTCCCATACGCTTGAGGCAATCCCAACTGCTGGACACATTTTTTTTAAGGAATTTCCAACCGCCATATAGATTTTCCGTAGCTTTAGCAACGACAGGTTGCAAAACGTCCAAATGGTAATAACCCGTCACAAAAGCCATCCCAATCACAACGACGGCGCCTGTCCATTTAATCAATTGCCATTGTTTTGTTTCAAAATCAAAGAGGATACGACCTTCAGCGCTCATACGGATGAAATCGTAATTTTTAATTAACTTTTCATAAATCTTGTGAGGGACATCAATACAATAGGCAACCCGGGATGGCAGCCTAGTCTCTTGAGGTTGTTTCGTGCTTTGAGGCGGTTCGATCTTTTGAGGTGATTCAGTTTCATGAAGCACTTTGCTCTCTGGAGGTTGCACTCCGATCTCTGGAGGTTGCCCAATCTCATGAATCGGTTCGATTTTTTGAGGTGATGCAATTTCATGAGGCACTTTGCTCTCTGGAGGTTGCACTCCGATCTCTGGAGGTTGCTCAATCTTATGAAGTGGTTCGATCTTTTGAGGTGATGCAATTTCATGAGGCACTTTGATCTCTGGAGGTTGCGCTCCGATCTCTAGAGGTTGCTCAATCTCATGAAGCGGTTCGATCTTTTGAGGTGATGCAATTTTTCGAGGTTGCTCGATCTTTTGAAACCGCAGGATGTCTTGATCGAGACATTCAAAAACACGCCCATTTTTCGCGTCGACGATGGTTGCGGTAGCATTTTGATCGATATCTTTTAAAATAATGACATCGAAATTGCCGTGGAAGTCGCTTTCCAAAGTTTTCTGTGCGATCCAAATGCGTTCCTTAAAGGCACCTTCTAGATCGGAGAATCTTTCTCTCATGGCATTACATATTTGTCTATTGGCGATTTTGGAAAATAATCTTTGAGGCAGAATGTAACAATAACATCGCCAAGGCAAATCTTTAGGGGGACGGGTGAACTCAATGGGATTCCCCTGGCTGTCGATAACGACGAAATTAGGACATTCTAAGGAGCGCATATATTCTTCCAATTCACCTTTAAGCTTGAAGGCACCCGTAAAGAGGTAAAGTTCCGCAAGATCGCTTTTCGGCGAACTTTTTTGTCTTTGTTCGGTTGACTCGTACTGAATCGATCCTTGTTCTGAAAAAGTCGTTTCTGCGATTAATTCTGTCAGTGCTAATTTGTAGAGACTGACAAGAATGAGCGATGCAAGTCTAAATTTATCTTGATTTCTTTCCTCCATATTCTTCCGCTTCAATTGAAGGTCATTCTATCCGTAAATTTCATTTTGTAAAATTAAATTACGGCGAAATTTCACTATTTTACTACTCTCGTATTCATATCATACAAATATTTCTAATATTTCTCTTTAGGGAAACGACACGTTCATAACAGGCCCAATGGGACCTATGTGGCGAATTAAGGCATAAATTTTAATGTATTTATTACCTTGCATCCCAGGGGAATACTTTATAATACCTTATAGAATAAATAGATTATGGTAGATAATATCCAAGGAAATGGTCAAGAATTCGGAAAGATGCGACGTATTTTTTTCCCTTTATATATGTACGAACTCAAAAAAGCGCTCCCGATGGGGTTGATGTTTTTTTGTATTCTCTTTAATTATACCTGTTTGCGTAACATTAAGGATTCATTGATTGTTACCGGTCCTGGTTCAGATGCAGAGGTTATTCCTTTTTTAAAGGGGTATTGTGTCGCACCCGCAGCGATCCTTTTCATTCTCCTTTATACGAAGGCGAGTAATATTTTTACCAATGAGCATTTATTTTATGTCACCCTGACGCCATTTATCTTATTTTTTGGCTGTTTTGCCTTTTTCATCTATCCCAACCTCAATGTTTTGCATCCTTCCTCAGAAACAATAGCCCTTTGGCGTGCGAATGCCCCTAGCTTTCTCAACTGGCCCATCGCTATTATTAGTAATTGGTCTTATTCACTTTTTTATATCTTAGCGGAAATTTGGGGATCAGCGATCATGGCTCTTTCGTTTTGGCAATTTGCCAATCAAATTACGAAAACCGCTGAAGCTAAAAGAATGTATGCTTTTTTCGGATTTATGGGGCAAATTTCCGTTTTATTGGAAGGGAAAGTGGGGGAATGGTGTTCTGATATTCGCACTAAAGTTCCCGAAGGCGTAGATGCTTGGGGAATATCCTTAAAATATATGATGGGAACCGTTGTTGTTTTAGGTATTATTGCGATGCTAATTTATCGTTGGATTTATAAGTACATCCTTACGGATAAGCGTTTCTACGATAAACCCGAATTGCCGGGCAATACAAAGGGAAAAAAGAAAATGCCGTTATGGCAGAGCTTCAAGGTCATTTTCACATCGCCCTATTTAGGTCTTATTGTTGCATTAGTGGTATGTTACGGTATAGGCGTCAATTTAGTTGAAGGTCTATGGAAAAAACAGATTGGTATGCAGTATCCCAATCCCAATGATTATAATACCTTTATGAATCAATTTACTTTTTATGGGGGAGTAGCTACGATGATCATGTATATCATTGGAGGGAACATCCTTCGCGTTTGTCGTTGGTTTACCGCAGCGGTTACGACCCCTGTCATTCTGTTATTTTTAGGATCTTCTTTCTTTATTTTTGTCTTATTCAGGGATATCTTAGAGCCTTTATTACGGTCAATGGTAACAACGCCTTTATTTTGCGCCGTCATCCTTGGTGCTTCGGTGGTTATGGTTTCCAAGGCCGTTAAATATGCCTTATTCGATCTGACAAAAGAAATGGCTTATATTCCGTTGGATGAAGAAATGAAAGTTAAAGGAAAAGCGGTTGTAGAAGTTATTGGTGGGCGTTTTGGCAAGGCAGGAGGCGCTTGGATCCAATCCCTGCTATTACTTTTTATTTCCGGTGCGACCTATTTCACGATTGCTCCTTATACTTTCACGATCTTTATTGTCATTTGTATCCTATGGATATGTTCTGTGAAAGCTTTAAGCCATCGTGTAGAAGCAGTTTCTGAGAAAATTACAAAATAGTATTAACTATCGTCATAGCATCTAGGGTTGCGTCATAAACTCCGCCAGGAGTCGTTGACTTCCGCCGTTCCACGGGCGAATATAACCCTATGGCTAAAAAGTCCTACCATAAAAAGGAAAAAGCCCGGCGCTACGCGCCGGGCTTTTTCCTTTGCTGATTTGCGGCCAGAAGGCTTTAGCCTTCTGGCCGTAATCACCAAGGACATGCCATTCTGATGCAATATTTGTTAAAAAAAATGATTGTAAATTAAAAAAAAATAACAAAATGATCTTCCTATGGATCATAGAACTTTAGTAAATTCACTTTTTCAAGCCATTGCGAGTTCGTTGGGGTTTCAAGTTACCTTAGGCAATAAAAACCTATGTAATATTAAGCGAAAATCGACCGACGAAGAGACCATCGTTGAACTTCCTTCTAACGGCGAAATCCTATACATCTACACTGTCATTGGCGATGTTCCTTTTGACAATCGCGAAAAAGTCTTCGAATTTATCCTGAGGCTTAATCTCCATGGACATGGAACCAACCGCGGGATGATTGGTATCGACGCCAAAACCAATAAATTTGTTCTTTCTCACTCACTCCTTATCAGAGATTTAAACGAACAACTTCTATTGCAATGGATGCGTGAGTTTTTCTCTACAGCGTCTCAATTGCGAGAAAAGTTGCTACAATTTTTTCAAATCCAAACAAACTTGGCGAATGATATGCCCCACGACGATCTATTATTGTCGCCTAACCTTAATCTTGTAATCTAATGATAGATATTGAAGAGATTAGCGGTTTATCCAGCGGAGATAAACGCCTTGAAATGATCCAAGCCTATATGGAGCGAAGCGAAGGTGATTCTATTTCCAATGAATTCACGATTAGCGATCGTTCTGACTGTTCTTCCGTTGAAAGTAGCGCTCCTGTGGAAATTGCGGCTCAAACGCTTATTCCTAGCGATGATGTCGCCATATCTTTTGATCCGCATAAAGAAGCCAGTAGCGTCGATGAAATTTTACAAAAAGGCAACGAAAAAAGCGGAAACATCGACGAAAGTAGTGCCCTTAGCGAGGCTGTCCAAATTGCCATGGGGAAAGCATTGATCCTCGACAGTGATAGCGATGGGATTATCGATACTCTCGATGTTACAGGAAGTGATTCGCTGATGGAACAATGGTATGACGAAGAAGGGGATAAAGCTCCTCAGCTGAAAAATATACGCGCTTTTGCGTCCTTAATGTCCATGTTAAGTAACCTCGATTTAACCCGCTTTGATGATAAATTCACTGAGAATGGCGGCGATTCACTCGCTTCCATGGCTATAGCAGGGATGGCTCAGGTCGCCATTACGCATAGTGCACGCCTTCAAAAGCCTCTTCCCAATGTTATCCCAAAGAAACAAGATATTGTGAAGGCAATCGAGCAGTACAAAAAACAAAGTGATAAAGAAAAACGCAATAACTTGATAGTACGTGATCGCCTTATCGAAGCAATGCCGTCAACACATCCAATGAAGGAAGTTCTTCAAGCAGTATGCAAAATTAAAGCAAGAAATCAAAACACCACTGATAAATGACCTATGCACAGATGAGCAGAAGATATTTTTACTTTATCGTCAAAGAATAAAGACGCCCCTATCTAGCCCTTGGCGAGATTAACAGCGAAACCTCGAATCTTTATTGTTAATTCAAATTGTTGAAGAAGAAAAGCTTTGGTCCGAAAATAGCATCATTTTCCCATTTTTAAACAAAGTCACCTGATGGGTACTTTCAGAAACGGCAATAGCAACGCAATTAGCAACGGCTGAGATCACGGCGCCTGCCGCATGGCGCGTACCAAATCCACTGGGCATTTGGATTGCATGTTCACTGGAAGCTTGAATTAAGGATCCTGCGGATTCAATGACCCCATCGCCGCGAACGATAAACGCCCCATCGATAGAGGAAAATTCTTTAATCGTCTCAGCCATAAAAGGATTCAAAATATTGCGATCTTCTTCCTTATAACCATAGAAAGGATTAAGGACCAGTGGTTTAGTGTAAGGTTTGATTTTAGCGATATCTCCAATAACGAAAAGACAACCTACGGGTTTCCCTTCGCGTCCCTCGACAGAGATATCCGTAGCGATAGCCAATAGACGTTCTAAAGCTTCAGGATGGATTCCTTCTTTGATAAGGGTTTCGTTATTAGAGAAAGAGTTGCCAAATTCCTTAGGAATATCGATAATAGAAATCGTATCAAAGACATCGCTCTGAGGGAGTCCGGAAAAACAGCAAACCTTGTCCTTATAATTAAAAATACCGCGAGTCAGGCCAATAATAATGGCACTTCGTGCCTGCGAAAGGCGATAATTTGAGAAAGGATGGACATAAATAATGTCGTCGAAGTTGCCCGTTTCTACGGAAATATTATCCGTTTTATGGGTGACGAGGAAGAAACGGATATTATTAAATTTTTCTTTCACTTCGATGGTACCACCGGTCAGAACATCACCGAAGATAAGGATGACACTACACTGATTAAATCGGGCAATTTTTTGCGCTTCGCGCAACATGAGATGATTTATGGAACTCTTATCCGTACTCACCGTAGATTTACATTTTCCGAAGAGATAGCGAATATGTTTACGAAAGGCTGCAATACTTTGTTCTTTAAGAATGAGATTGATACTATCCTGATTCTGAAAAATGCGCGCAATCGAAGCAAGGACGGTAAGATAAGATTCTTCATTTTCCGTTGAGATGATCATGAGAAAGACGAGACGCGTATCTTTATGTTCCCCGGAATTCGTAAAGTGGAGCCCATTTTTGCATCGGCCAATAGCGAAAACGTAAGGTTTACTCATAGGGCGACGGATATAAGGCATAGCCACTCCATTGCCGAGATAAGAGGTGATGGTTTTTTCACGTTCAACGATTTCATTAACCATAGAAGTCATTGCTTCGGGATTATCGTTAACATGGTCCACATTGCATGTTTGGAGAAGTTCCATGAGCGCATCATTGAAATCATCGCTTTGAAGTTCAATAATTCGATTTTTAGATAAATACCGACTGAGATGCATGATCAACCTTTTATGAAACTAATATGCAAATATTCTCTGCCAATCTTAAAATGTATGCAAGCATATTTTTCTGCAATTATGAGGCTATATTTTTCATTATCGATTAGTGAAGTAATACGAACTTTATTTTATAATTTGCTCTAGATATTTTATTAATATTCATTATAAATAGTTTAACTTTAGTGAAGACTAAAGTGAATTTATTAAAAATTAAAATTAGAAAGTTAAAGACATGAAAGTTTTAAAATATAAATTCATTAATAAGATTATAGTCAATGGTCTTCTGATGGGGAATTTGATTGCATTAACGGCACCTGTTTGGGCAGCAGCTCCACCCAGTAGAATGGAAGCTCATCTAGAGCTTAGTCAAGCAACCGATGCAGATACTCAGTTGTTGCTGAATATTATCGAAGTATATTTTATGAAGCCGCACGCTAAAAATGCTGAAGAAATCCGAGCTCAAATAAAAACACAAATTAAAGACCTCAAGAAAGGATTGAAAAAT
>JAITAK010000017.1 GCA_031284165.1 Puniceicoccales bacterium | reverse complement strand
CCGTGCTTCCCTCCTACAAAACAGCGACACGCTATGTCGAAACGAATCTCTCCGAGTCCGCCTTCCCATTTATTTTGCCTATAATTTTCCTTTATGAGCTCAACTCGTTCTATTTTTACTTCTTCCTTTTTAGGATAATACATAGCATTTAGAAAGCTCTTTAAGCGCGGATAACTCGTATCCGCATCCCTTTCAAATATCGCTTTAAAAGGATCGTCGTAGAACGGTCCTGCTATATTAGCCGATTCTCCAGCTTCGTAGCTTTCCTCTCCTTCTTCGTTTCCTACTTGAAACAGGCACTGACCTCCTACAAATTTCCACTTCCCTTTAGCTCTTAAGAAAAGCGACTCTTCTTCACATCTTCGTTCTTTCATGTTCTTTTTTATTCTTTTCAATATATTCGCTAATGCGCCCCTTTGTCAATTACAATATATTATCTGTTGACGCTGAGTTGTGTTCCTTAGAGAAAGCTTTTATGTGTATCTCTAGCTCATTGATTAATGTTTTTTCGAATTTTTCGTAAGTATCGCTTACTGTGAAGGCCGCTGCACAAGTATGTCCTCCACCGAAAAATTTAGCTGCCAAAAGATCCAAACGCAAGGCAGGCTCGTCGGAACGAAGACATATGCGCGTTTTATCTTCTTCGCGATCATATACAATGCCCGCAATCCGTACTCCTTTTATCGCACGTGGGTAATTCACGAATCCCTCTGTGTCTTCTGAAGCCGTATGCGTGTCAATATAGTCCTGTTCTGTGATGCGACCAATACAAATTGTGTCTTCATTATAGAATTTTAAAGAACTTAAAAATCGCTGCATTAATGTGAATTTTTCTCGCGACTCGTTTTGATAAATTTCGACGAAAATTTGATGAGGATTAGCTCCTTGTAGGGCGAGTTGTGAGGCTAAAAATAACGTTCGCGCTGTCGTCGCTGAATAACTAAATCTTCCTGTATCCGTTGCGATGCCTGCATATAAAGCTGTTGCCGTACGGCTCGAAATTCGCCACCGTTCTTGATAAAGATAGTCCGTAATAATTTCACAAGTTGCTGCCCATTCGGGGTAAAAAAAATTATTGCGCGCAAATTTTTCGCCAGATATGTGATGATCAATAGACATAAGAGGCGTGGATAGTTTTTTGGCAAAATCACCAGCGCGAGATTTTACGCCGCAATCTACGAAAATATATTCGTCGACAGTCATAGCTTCCGGCTTTGTAAATACGCACTCCTTGGCAATCCACTGCAAATTTAATGCTATCACGTCATCGCTGAGCCCAATGAAGGACGTAGCACCACAATGAGTCAAAATTTCATGCATCGCCATTTGTGCCCCTAAACAATCTCCATCAGGACGTAAATGACCCAAAATTCCAATTTGTTTTCCTTCGAGTTGCCTGCAAATGGCAAAAAATTGCTCTGCGTCTTTTAAATGTTCAATAGTGTTCATAGCCCTGTTGCAATAAACTTTTCCAATTGTCGCCCATCTTCACAAAAAATGCGAATCCCCTCCGCTAATTTATCGACTGCCATTGGATTCTCATTTATTAATAAATAAAATTGTGACCTTTGCAATGTCATTTTTTGTTCCTCCAATTCATCGTCTATCTTATGAATTCTATTTTCGACTGTACCTTCTGTTTCCGCTAATTGATTGAGCAGTTTAGGACTAATCGTTAGCAAATCGCAACCCGCTAATGCTATAATTTCATTGATACTCCTGAAACTTGCAGCCATGATTTCCGTTTTATAGCCCCATTTTTTGTAATAGGCGAAGATTCGCCGCACGGAATGAACCCCTGGATCAAAATCACAGGTCAAAATTTCTGGATGATGCGCCTGATACCAATCTAGAATTCGCCCCACAAATGGAGAAATTAAAGTTACTCCGGCTTCTGCACAGGCTGCTGCTTGTTCTAGAGAAAAGATCAATGTCATATTACAGTGAATCCCTTCCTTTTCGAGTATTTTGGCTGCTTGAATGCCTTCCCATGTAGCTGCGATTTTTATCAAAATCCTTTCCAAGGTTATTCCATAGTCTCCATATAATGCTGCGATTTCTCTAGCCTTTCGGATCGTCGCCTCATCGTCGAAAGATAAATGGGCATCGATTTCTGTTGAAACGCGCCCTGGAATAATTTTCAAAATTTCTGTCCCAATGGCGACGAGGAGATGGTCTATCGTTTGTCCCACGCTCGCCTTAGGATGTGCAGATAGAACATTTTGCAAAAGTTGCGGATTTTCAGTCACCGTTTTAAAAATAATGGATGGGTTCGTCGTTGCGTCGCGAGGGCGAAATTTACGAATCAATTCCAAATCAGCGCTGTCGATGACTACCGTGGAAAGTTTTTCCAATTGATCGAGTAAATACACGAAATTTAAATCATTTAAATCCTTAAAAGAGGCAATAAAATTTAATTGCCTTCTAAAAACATCAATATAGCCTGCACCCAAATTATGGCGAGCTTGCTTTTTATTGCTTTTATTGTTCTTAGTTGTTTTATGGTGGGTTTGCTTCTTATCGCTTCTATTATTCTTAGCTGTTCCATCTTAAATCATCTTAGACATTTGAAAAAACATCTCAATGAGTTGAAAAATATGCTTTTTGGTATTCACTATCACTTCGTCGATGATCACTCCATTATCTCTTGCCAAGGGGTACAATTTTTTGTCCCTAATTTTTCCGAAGACATCTTACAACGCAACTTGATAACAACAGGTAATTTTTATGAAATAGCGATTTTGCGCCAGTTGGATACCCTTTTACCGGAGCAGGCCATTATTTTCGATATCGGCGCTAATATCGGTAATCATTCTCTATATTGGGCCAAAAAAAGGCGAGCTAAAAAAATTTATGCTTTCGAACCCATCCCCGAAACTTTCAGAATTCTCGAAAAAAATATCCAACTAAATCATGTAGAAGATATTGTTATAGCACGTAATATAGCCCTTAGCGATTGTCGAGAAAGTTTGACCATAAAATCGTTTTCTCCGGAGAATATTGGCGGCACATCGCTACAAAAATCGGCCTCCGGCAACCTCCGCGCCATCGATCTTGATCATTTTAAATTTCCAGAAAATAATGTCGACCTCATCAAAATCGACGTGGAAGGATTTGAATGCAATGTTTTAAGGGGAGCCATGAATTTTCTCAAAAATTTCTCCCCAAAATTCATTTTTATAGAAGTACTTACTTCCGAGAATCTCCAATCCGTCAATAATATACTCACTTCCTTAGGATATACGCTGCAAAAGGAATTTCAGGATCATAATTTCCTATATAAATTTATTCCTTGATTTGAAATCGAACAAAACGTCCTACGCAAATATTTTCGCCTGTTATGGCAATCGTTGCCGCAATAAACTCGTTTACTGTCTTATCCTGGTCTTTCACAAAAGGCTGTTCTAATAAACAAACCTGTTGATACCATTTATCCAATTTTCCTTCCACAATCTTATCCATGGCGTGTTGCGGTTTACCTGCGACTTGCGCGCGTGCGATTTCCTGTTCATTAGCGACGAGTTCCGGCGGAACTTCATTGCGGGATACATAGATAGGATTCAACGCTGCAATGTGCATACAGATATCGTGAGCCAATCTCTTAAATTCCGAATTTTTGGCGACAAAATCCGTTTCGCAGTTTAATTCCAACAAGACCCCGATGCGTCCTTCGCCATGGATATAGGACTCAATGATGCCTTCGTTAGCTTCCCGTCCGAGTTTTTTTGCTGCAGTGGCCACGCCTTTTTTTTTCAGAATCGTAACCGCTTTATCGAAATCCCCTTGGGCTGCGATCAATGCATTTTTACAATCCATGAGCCCCGCCCCGGTGCTACTGCGTAGCGTACTCACTAATTTCGCACTAATTTCCACTATAATTTTCCTCCACGATTTTCCTTTTTATTTAAATCAATCAAACTTATTTATATACCATGACACCACAGCTATGAACCTTCATCAGTCTTTTTAGCCGCAGGACGCTTTTTTCGTGTCACCGGGGTACTGTCGACTGCAGCTTTCTCGATGGCAGCTTTTTCATCCTCATCGGTAACTTTCTCGGCTTCATTTTCTAGTGATGCATCCATCGTCACCGTATTGCCCTCTATCATTTCCTCACTTGTAATGATTTTTTTGCGTTTTCGGCCATCCGATTGCTTCATTTCATAATTTTCTTGTCCCATTTGGATCGCTTCAGATATGGCATCCAAAATA
Organism: Puniceicoccales bacterium; assembly: GCA_031284165.1. Taxonomy (GTDB): domain Bacteria; phylum Verrucomicrobiota; class Verrucomicrobiia; order Opitutales; family LL51; genus LL51. The sequence goes on along the minus strand of JAITAK010000017.1, from coordinate 23,002 downwards.
ATTTTTATCGATTTCGTAGAATCGTCATTGGCAGGGATCGTATAATCGATAGATGTCGGGTCAGCGTTTGTATCCACAATTCCAATAATGGGAATACTTAGGCGACGAGCTTCCATAACCGCAATATCCTCATAGCGCACGTCTACGACTAATAGAGCGTCGGGGAGATCATTAACTTCTAACATTCCTTCGAAACCGCGGTGCATTCGATTCATTTGACGGCGGATGACGGAGGCTTCTTTTTTCAGCATTGCCGTCAACGACCCATCAGCTTCCATCGCTAAGAACCGACGATATTTATTTAAACTTCGCTTTACGGTCTCAAAATTCGTCAAGCATCCCCCTAACCAACGATTGACACAAAATGGCATTCCGGTCGTCATGGCGATTTCACGAACTGTTTCTTGAGCCTGTTTTTTCGTTGCTACGAATAAAATCTTTTGCCCATTACTCGCGAGTTCTTGCGCAAATGCGCATGCCTTACCCAGTTGTTGATGAGTTTTCTCAAGATTAATGATCGAAATTCCTCCTCGATGATCGTAAATAAAATCCCTAAACTTAGGATTCCAACGCCGCCTTTGATGCCCAAGGTGTACCCCTGCTTCGAATAACTCACTAATCGTAATATTCATGATAAAACTCCATACTCCCAATCCCAGTGCATAAATTCTTGAAAAAAAATGACATGCCTAAAGGTCACGCTAAAATTTTTGAAAAACTTACGCTTACCAAGACATTTTGGGGAGCCTAGGATAAGATTTAACTAATGCTCTTATAATTTCCCATTTTTTTTCGATTTCAAGTCATTTTTTTGAAATTTCGCGAAAAACATGTTGTACCACACTTTTGGGCGTCGAGGTACCTGCTGTGATTCCAATTTTTTTATATAAATTCCAATTGAGTTTCGTTAAATCCTCGCTGCTTTCGATCCAAAAAACGGTGGCGATATGTTTTTTGATTTTTTCGAATAAACGCTTTGTGTTCGCTGAATGGAATCCGCCAATTACAATGACTGCGTCGCAGGCATACAAATGCTCCAGGCCCTGTTGCCGTTGCTTGGTCGCTTCACAAATGGTATCGAAAATCTGAGCATGAAAACGTTTTTGTGCGCATAGTGCCTTTGCCATTGTCCAGAAATCTAAATCCAACGTGGATTGGGCAATCATAATCCAATCCTGAATTTCCGATGGAGCGCTATATTTTTCATCTAGAATTTTTTCGCCGATTTGCTTATGGTGATGGATAGCATCGATCAGTTGCGCTAACTCGTTAAGATTTTCACAGACATGGACATGCTTTGCATAACCACATAAGCCTTCGACCTCTTCATGTTGCCGATCTCCTAGTAGTAGAATACCTTTTTCTCGATGCGTTTCGATTATTCTTCCAATGCGTGCGACTAGAGGGCAAGTGCAATCTTCAATAATACATCCTAAACTCGTTAAAAATGACCGCCGTTGCGGCGAGATTCCATGGGCTCGAATCAGTAGTGTATCCTCGGGGTGTATTTGTACATCCTGTGTCCATTGGCATATCCCTTGGGCATAAAGTTGAGCGCTAACATCGCGATTGTGAACCAACTCACCTTCCGAAAATACGGATCCCTGTTTTTTATTTTTTGCCGCTTGCAGTGCTTTTTTAAGCGCCAATTCAACACCTTTACAAAACCCAGCACCTGGCGCAATGGTCACTTCGCGGTCTTCTCCCACAACTAAGATTCAAATTTAATCGCATTCCCATATTCACCGAAGGATAGGACGTGAAATTCATCATCGATGCGTTTTGCTATATTAGCTAGCGTTTGTCCAGCGCCGCATTCATAAAAATCATGAATGCCCTCTCTTTGCGCCGTCTGCATACATTCCCACCACTGAACGGGGGAAGTGATTTGTTGAGCAAGTAAATTTTTAATCCGTTCCGGGTCTTTCATAACTTCTCCGGTGACATTACTGACGACTTTAATCCGTGGCGCTTTAAATTTTACCTTTTTCAAGAACTCCTCGAATTGCTCCCGCGCCGGCTCCATTAGTGAACAGTGAAATGCACCGCCAACGTTTAACAATACAGCCTTTCCTCCTGTAATTTCCGTTGTGGCTTCGAAAACGCGTTGTATTTTTTCCTTTTCTCCGGCCAGAACGATTTGTCCTGGACCATTGATATTTGAAATTTCCACTTCATAGAGTGCGCACAATTTTTTGACACAATCAGAAGTTGTTCCCAAGATGGAAACCATTCCCCCTTCCGTAATTTCACAAGCATATTGAATGAAATCCCCTCGTTTCTGTACAATTCTCACACCCGTCTTAAAATCGAACACCTCAGCCCATGCTAATGCGGTCACTTCCCCGATACTCAGACCCATAGCTAAAGCTATCGCATCCTTGCCGATAAGTTCTCCTAAAACTTGAGCTGCTGCAAATTGATGTACAAATAACGCTGGTTGGCAGTAACGGCTTTTTGTCAGTACCTCAATAGGACCTTCAAAACAAAGTTTTTCCAAATCATAACCTAAAATCGCACTCGCTTCGTAGAATAACTTTGCTGCTGTTTCATAGTGTTCTACCAACGACCGTCCCATACCTACCACTTGGGTTCCCTGGCCCGGAAATAATAATCCAATCTTTTTCATTAAACCCCACTTACTTTGTTTAACTTAAATATGTAAACTGAAACTGTCCAGTTCTTTCCCAAAACGGACACTAATTAATGATAATTTTTAGAAATATAGCTGAAAAATATTTACAATTTCAAACAATACCCTTTCTGTCACTTGATCTGTACACAAGAATTTTAAGACACGCAGCCCAAATAAACGTAAAATATGCACCTATCTTCGTTCATTAACGAAACCTCTGCGTCGAATCAACGCTTAGAAAATTGGAAGCGCTTTCTAGCTCCTGGTTGTCCAGGTTTTTTACGTTCTTTTTTACGACCATCGCGGGTCAAATGACCTGCCTTTTTTAAGGCAGGACGTAAATGAAGATCCATGGCACAAAGTGCTCGCGCTATCCCTAGGCGGATGGCTCCCGCTTGACTACGAGTTCCGCCTCCAAAAACATCGATGCGTATATCAACTTTTCCTGACATACCCGATACTTCTAACGGTGAAAACACTATTTTTTGCGTCACCTCTTCATAACAATACTCTTCAAACGGCTTACCATTAATCGCCATTTTTCCTTTTCCCGGGGCGACTCTAACGCGCGCTACCGAAGTTTTCCGACGGCCCGTACCTAAAAACTCTTCCAAATGTACATTCATAGGAGATTTATATTACCAATGGTTTAGGTTGCTGTGCGCTATGAGGATGTTCTGTTCCTGCATAGACTCTCAATTTGCGAATCATCGCATTTGCCAGGCGATTTTTTTGAAGCATGCCTTTAACCGCATGTTCAATAATGAATTCGGGGCGATGTTCCCGCATTTTTTTCAGGGAAGTACGCCGTTCATTGCCAACATACATCGAATAAAACATATACTTTTTATCTTCTTCTTTTTTTCCTGTGACTTTAACTTTGTCTGCATTGATCACAATAACGAAATCGCCGTTATCGACGTGAGGCGTAAAGGTCGGCTTATCTTTGCCGCGCAATGCATCGGCTACTTTAACCGCTAACTTCCCCAGTACAACGCCAGCAGCATCTACAATACGCCAGGCCTTATGTTGCACATCTTCTTTCCTTACTAAAGTTGTTTTCATCGGGTGACCAACCACTGTCAACCTAATTTCATTGCTGGCCTTGTCAAACTTTTTATTAAGGTTCCAGACAAATTCTTGGAGGGGTTCGTCATTTTCATCATACCTTTTTTTCTATGATAACGACAAACTATTTGCAGAGGAGGGCCGTTCCTGAATGTAAAAAAATCAGCGTTGAAATAGGCTCCAAAATTCCCGTCAAAACGATCGTCGAACTGTTGGCGGGATCGAGTTTTATTTTTTTGAGAAAAATCGGAATAAACGCTCCTAATAACCCTGCAATGACCAAATTAATCACCAGGGAACTAAAAAGGAGAAGTCCCATAAGTAAATTATGCGTCCATAACAGGGATAGGATCCCCGCAACAGCCCCTACAATAAATCCATTGACAAGACCTTTTAAGGCCTCTTTGACGTAAATCCGCTTCATATCTGAAGCCAATAGTTCCCCTAAGGTTATTGCTCGAATAGAAACCGCGAGCACCTGAGAGGCGGCGTTATCGCTTAAAATGGTGATTAAATTTAAAAACGCCGCTAAGATTGCAAATTTTTGAATTTGGTCTGCAAACTGCGAAATGACGTTCGTGCTAATAAGCGTGAGGAAAAGATTGACGATGAGCCAAGGTGTGCGCCGGCTCACGCTATACCAAACGCTATCCATGACATGTTCATCGCCTCCGGCGCCGCACAGTTTTTGGAGATCAGCCGTTGCCGATTCATGGAGGATGTCGATAACGTCATCGTGCGTAATAATGCCTAATAAACGATCCTGACAATCTACAACAGGTAAAGTTTGGCGATGAGTTTCGGTCATCGTCCTTGCGACTTCCTGTTTCGATTCTCCAGATTTACAGATTCCCTGAATATCGCGTTCCATGATATCGGAGATACGCTGTTGTGCCTTTGCCCAAATGAGATTACGCACCGAAGTCTCTCCGATCAGGTGACGGTGTTGGTCGACGATATAAAGGATATCGCTATTTTCCGTCTCAGTTTTTTCGCGTCGGATATACTCAATCGCTTGATCAACCGTCATCGACGCGCGCAGCGTTGTTACATAGGGAGTCATGACCCCTCCGGCGGTATCGGGATCGTAACACATGAGGTTACGAATGGTCGCTGCGAATTCTTTGGAAAGCTTGCCGAGGAGGCGCTCTCGATCTCGGACATCAACATTGAGTAGAAGATCGACGGCATCATCGGGTTCGAGCTCTTCGAGAATTTTAACAGCGCGGTGGTCACGCATCTCTGTGAGAATTTCTGCAGAATCGTAGGAATACATTTCAGCGAGAACCAACGAGGCATCTGTAGAAGACAATTTATGAAGAATAAATTGTTGATCTTCCGAAGAAAGGCGTTCGAGAAAACAACCTACCTCATAAGGTGAAGTATTGGCAAGTTTAACGGGATCAATAGCATCGAGGCCGCCATCGGCAAAGGTCATCAGCTATTCGAGGGAATATTGTTCTAGTTTGTTTGCCACAAAATGATTATGAATAACGTCAGGCATCGTACAAAATTACAAAAGTCATTAAAAATTAGATCCGGCGTCGTATATTTTGTAAAATGGGCGTAATGCAATATTAAAATCCTATCTTCAGAAAAAAAATTCACTTTTATGGATTCTGTTTGGCCTAATAACCGGTGTTGTTCTCTGTTTTATCATCCTTGATATCGATAACAATCCGGTTTGGGGATCGACCGGCGTTAAATGCGAATGATGTTCAACGGGGTGTTGAAAGTGATGATGTTCGATTTGCAAATCGCAAAAGTGCCCATCAATGAGTTTTTACATATTTTTAAGATGATGATTAATGATGAAATTATCAACTTCCTGCGCTATGGTTTTCAATTTTTTTGACCCTGAGTGACAATGACCACCTGAGGACATTGGATTGCGGAATAGCCATTAAGTTCCAAAGCGCGGTTCCATTGATCGACATCATCGGCATCATCACCGTGAAGAAAGACCTGTACTGCAGAACCTTCCAATTCCACAAGTACAGCTTTTAATGCCTCATGAAGTATTTCAGGAGGATTATTAAATGTCTTGATTACGGCTGCTGTAAGATGAAGTGGACGACCACTGAGTTGTGCCATGCGCGCCAAGGATTGATACTCAGCGACGACCAGTGCACTACATATGTCCTCATAAGCTTTCAAGCGCTCTTTCGCCTCATTTTCTGATACAGGAGGGTTTTCTTGAACGACAGTGGTGACGATAGTTTCGCCATTTTCATTTTCCAGAGGATCTTCATTGCTTTCCTTAGACTTTGGCCCCGCCCATAGCGGAGCCGAACAAAAGACCTGTAATTGCTGCGTCCCAGATTCTTGACGCCCTACCCATTGAGACTGTATTCTTAATTCATGGATATTATCTTGTACATATTCGGCAAAAATTTTTAAACATTCCAGATCGGTAATGCCCTCTAATTGTAAGCAGCCATTTTCATATAAATGCGGATAAACCTCGTTCATGGATCTTTCTTCGCCTTGGACGAGGAGCTTGCAATTACTGAGTAATGGCTCAAGAGCGTCCGGTAATTTACCCTGTTCATGAGCAGCATAGCGCAATGCTGACGCCGCTATGGCTTGTATATATGTTTCAGTATCTTTATCTTGTGTTTTACGATCAATCCTCTGGCCTAAAGGTAAAATCTCGCTGTTTACCGACTCCAATCCATTGAATTGCGTTGCGACCTGAACAATAGGGGAAATCGCATCTTGTTTATTTTCTGAATCTGGATTTGGAAATTGCAGCGGCGCGGAGGGCATATTAAGGATGACGTATACCGCTGGAGATTGATCAAGATCCTTTGAAATCGTTTCCGATGCTTCTTCAAGATCTCTAACGGAAACAGATGGCACAGGCATGTCCTCATTTTCAATAAGTTTGTGGGCTTGATCCATTAAGTCTTTATAAACATTACTAACATCAAAATGATGACTAGTGGCTTCTCTATCACAAAGTGCTTTTTGAAGGGCTATCCTTAAGGGACGGAATTTAGGATGGTCATTGGGGATCGAATCATTGACACCATTTTCTGTTTTTTGTGTATCTACGTTACCTGTAAAGCCGAAATTTTGGCGTAGTTTTTCGCATAATATCTCAACGTAAGCAGAAGCTATGGGATTATTTAAGAAATTCAGCGTATCTAAGAAAGCATTTTGTGGACCTACCCATCGCATAAAGGTCGTATCGATGCTTGTTTTTTTATCTTTCTCATCCATTTTAGTGACGAACTCAATTTTAACCCCAAAGCCAATGACAAAAATCGTCGGTAAATACAGTTTCAAAAAACGCCAAATAGAATTCCAATGCTTACTCATATATTTTATGCTGCATACGCAACACCGCATTATTCATTTTACCTCTTTTTATTGAGATGTCAACAATTTTGTACCTCTTGGCGGTGACTGAACTCTAAGCACCATCTATAATTATGCTCAGGACTGTGCTGCTTCCGTAGGACCTAGATCGCAATGAAAGAAGCTCAGCGCTTCACACTGAGCTTCTTTCGCGACAGGGTTTATTTTAGCCCTGCGGCTTCGCCGCAGGGCGATGAAGTTATATTAACCGGCGATTCGACACAACAAAGCTATAGCTAATACACTGTAAAATGACATAATTTTTATTCTGTGAGGCTTGCGATAAAAAACGCTAATCAACGTTAAGATGATGATACTAGGATAAGAAACTTCGAGCACAGGTACTAAAAGGCGCGCTATACCATCAAAATCAAAAAGTGATACAAAAAAGGCGATAATTGTTGTTCCAAGTAGGACAAATTTGAATTGTTCACGAGGTAAATGGAATAAAGTACACAAATATTGGGCATAGATGTTATTGAGCGCAACAACCGTGGTTAAACAAGCGATGATGATGATGAGGCATATACATAGAGCTGTACTATTGCCTAAAAGATGATTCGCAATAGTGATTAACATGGATGCAGGTTTAACATTCGCGGTCAAAGCGGCGAAATTTTTCCCTAAAAAGGCCATTCCTCCATAGATCACCATGAGTAAGAATATAGCCAAAATTCCTGCCTGGATGGCGATCTTTATTCCTTCTTTATCGGAGATTTCCGGAGGAAGCGTTTTACGCATCTGAGTAAAGATGAGTGCGGAAAAGAAGAAAGCTGCCAATAAATCCATGGTTTGATATCCCATATGTAAACCATTGCAAAATGCCTTAAATGGCACGACATTCATCGTTGCTTCCATGGCGGTCTCTAAGGGATGGATCATGCCACTGATGATCAAAACCGCAAAAAAGATTAATAAAATTGGCGTCAACATTTTACCTACAATGCTGATGATGCGCTGTTCTTTGAGGCAAATAAAAAAAGTTACCGCACAAAATATAGAGCTGAAAAGCGTAATGGAAAATTCGGGATATAAGTAGCGGATTCCTCCATAGGCAACTGTAATGCACCGAGGCATTCCTCCAAAAGAGGCCATGAGTGATAAAGCTAACAAAGGTAAACACGAGCGCACTAAGGTACCCGCGTTGCCAAAAAATGCAGCATAATCGCCACGATGAAGCTTAACTACAAAAAGACCTAAAAATGGCAAAATAATTCCTGTAATCGTCATTCCTAAAAATCCCCATAGCCAATGCATCCCTGAGATTTGACCTATTTGCAGGGGAAATACTAAATTGCCTGCACCGAAAAACATTCCAAATAGTGCGAAGCCATAAGTAAAAACAAATTTATACGCTTTCATAATTTTTCTCAAAAAAATTGACAAACACTTTTTCAAGAAGATGAAGGCGCCTAGAGTAGTCAAGCATTAATTTCAATATAAATCACATTCCATCTTACAGAATACAGAATAGCAATAACCCCCTAGAGATTAAAGTTAGAGCGGAATGAAAAACGATTTTTTTGAAAAAATGGTGGCGACGGGCTGAATCGAACCGCAGACACAAGGATTTTCAGTCCTCTGCTCTACCGACTGAGCTACCACGCCATAACAATAAAACTTCTACGACCCACATTATTGATGTCAATTCCTTTTTACGTGAAATCGATGGCTATGGAAGTGGTCAGCGAAAATAATCGCCTTTTGAATATCTTATCTATGAGTCGTATTTTGATTTACAAAAGTATTCATAAAAATAATTAGAAAATTCTTGACCGAAATCTCGATAAACTTTTTCTGTACTTCGAAAATTATTATGGGTTTACTTTACATTAAGAGTTAGCGAAAAATTTGCGACTCTATTGCCATTGAATGCTTTCGATGATCAGTTAAACCCATATCGTAAAATTACTGGTGAATTCTAGGGTTCATCACAAACTCAAAACTCAAAACTCAAAAATATTATGAATCAAACTTCCGATAAAACTTGTAGGTTTTGCAATGCCGCATTTCTCGTTGCAGGAATATCTATTGGGGCCAGTGAATTAGGATTGCCCGTTGCATTGCGCCATGCGGGTTACCTTCCTGCGGTGGTAGGGATGTTGGCCATTTATATCTGTATGTTGGCTTCAGGAATCCTGCTTGCCCAACGCTTCATTGCGGAACGACAGCAAGATTTACCCACGCTTTTTCAAAAATACCTTGGTCAATGGGGAGCCGTACTCTTTAACATCAGTTATTTTTCCCTTGCATTTTGCCTTCTTGTTGCTTATTGGAGCGGTCTTCAAGGGATTTTTAATCATCTCGGTGGCCGTTTTATCACTATCGCCATTGGAGCCCTAGTTTATTATGGGCTAAGTCGGAAATTTCAACTACTCTATACGCTCAATAATTTCCTCACAGTGGGTCTGATAGTAAGTTTTATTTTTCTCATCGTGTCGAGCCTGCGAGCTTCCAATGTTTCCCTATTTCATTTTGCCGATTGGTCACAATTACCCAAAAGCTTACCTATGATCTTATGTAGTTTTGGTTACCATCAGGTCGTTCCTCTTCTGTGTCAACAACTGGAGTATGATCGAAGCAGTATCTATCGAGCTTTATTGGTCGGGACACTCTGTCCCTTAATTTTCAATATTACGATTTTAACCATCGGATTTCGATTATTTTCTGTAGAAGAACTATCGGAAGCTGCCCAGCGGGGTCTACCTGTTTTCGTACTCCTTGGACGGTATTTTAACGCCGATTGCTTCATCTATATAGGTCAATGTTTTTCATTTTTTGCCATTATGACTTCCTTACTTGGCGTTTCAATGGCCATGCGCGGTGCCCTTCGCGATATTTTGGATAGGCAAAAAATACTGCAACAATCCTCGGAATTATTGATCATTATTCCTTTATTCATCGCTATGATTCAACCTCAATTGTTTTTCACGGTCTTAGGAATCGCTGGAGGCATTTTTGGCAATCTCATGGCGGGATTACTTCCTGTTACCCTCTTTCTCAAGCATGGCTATTTCCGTTACCGCTATTTATGTTTATGGTTAGTATTTCTATCTGTTTTCGTTTTGGAATGCATTAATTTAGCTTAATCATCCTATAATTTATGAACTGGTGAGTGGATTTTAATTCTGCTCCAGATCCCTCGTCGAAAGTCATCGATGAGCTCGACCTTTATGTGGATTATATGGAATGATGCGCATGAAGTATATTTTTCACGATCTTAGGATCGCTGGAGACATTTTGGGGCAACTTCATGGCAGAACTGTTTCCTGTTACTCTCTTTTTTGGGCGGAGTGATGTGCATGAAGCACATAACACTCCGCTAAGAGAAGAAAGAAAATGAAAAATTGTTTTTCGTACCATCACTTCTGTATCCATCACTAATTACAAAACCATCGCTCCAAGTGCGCCAAAAATAATCACGGGTATATTGAAGTGCGTAAAAGCTGGGATTGTCGTATCCCAAATGTGGTCGTGTTGGCCATCCACATTGAGTCCAGCAGTCATCCCCAGCATCGTATCGGAAGCCGGTGAGCCCGCATCGCCCGTAATCGCCGCTGCCATGACAATGCAAATTGTCGCTAATGTACTGAATCCTAAAGCCTGACATAAGGGAACGTAAACAGAGGCGATAATGGGTACCGTCGAAAAAGAAGAACCAATCCCCATTGTAATGATTAACCCCACTGTAATCATACCCAATGCAGCTATCATTTTATTGGAACCAATGCTCGTTGCTAACCCGGTCACGAGTTCTTGAATGTCTCCCGTCGCTCGTAAAACGGTACTAAATCCGGCTGCTGCGATCATTACAAAACTTATGGTCGCCATCATTCGAATTCCTTGCACTACCACCTGATCTGAATTACGCCAGGAAACAACACCGCCAATATTTAAAATGAATAAGCCCGTGATTGCTCCTAACATCATATTGTCCCAGCGAATTTGTACGATAAATACACATATAATCGCCGCAATGGTTATCATAATATTTTTCAAAGGGCAGTTTTCCATTTTCATTTCTATCGACTGTATTTTTTGCCAATCGTAAGTGCGCGATTTGCGATAAGCGTAACAGGAAGTCACGAGCCCTACCAGCATACCGAATGCCGGGAAAATACTGCCTAATAAAACGTCACGTAAAGTAATAGAGGATAACCCGTTCTCCACCAAATTTTTTAAAACGACATTCTCTAAGAAAATGCTGCCAAAACCATAGGGAATGGTCGCATAAGTAGTGATCATAGCAAAAGTCATCACATTGCTCAATAGTCGGCGGTCCATCGCTAACTCGGCAAATACACTGAGTAGTGGCGGAATTAATATGGGTATAAAGGCAATATGGATGGGTAACACGTTCTGCGACATAATCCCCATTAATATTAATAGTAACAGGATAATACTTTTCGATGCGGTACGACGAGAAGTGCCTTGCGATTTTTGAGTAATAAATTTTACGAGTTTGTGGGAAACCCAAGTCGGTATGCCAGAATAAGCTACCGCTGCTGCAAAAGCACCGAGAATGGCGTAATTTAGAGCAATTTCTGTACCGCCACTTAAACCTGTGGAGAATGTCGCTAAAATATCTTTCAGGGACATCCCACTCACGAAACCACCCACCAACGTGCTGACAATGAGAGCGATGATCACATTGACCTTCGCTATACTTAGTCCAATGACTGTAAATACAGCAACAACTGCGGAATTTGTTAGAATCATTTTTCCCTTTTATTTTCAAGACACACAAAAAAACGGTATTAGCAAGACAATTTTGGAAATAAAAATTTCGAAAGTTCTTCTTTGCATTTTTTTTCAATTCAGATCAAGGAAACTGGAACCCGTTAGCCGAAGTTATAAAGGCACATACCTTATTAAAAAAACCATTGAATTTTCTTGAGTACAGTGTAATCTTTTCTTGAGTGAACATGACTTTATGGATCCCGAACATTTAGTGATTATTGGCAGTGGTTGTGCAGGACTAACTGCGGCAATCTATGGAGCACGTGCTGAACTCTCTCCTCTGATCATCGAAGGCACTCAGGCAGGAGGACAACTCATTACTACGCCATGTGTCGAAAATTTTCCAGGATTCCCCGAAGGGATTAATGGTTTTGAATTAATGGCTAATATGCGCACACAAGCAGAAAAGTTTGGCGCCCGTTTTTTATCAGCAACCGTTGAACGGATTAATCTTAAGCAAAAGGAACTCGATTTAGGAGATCGTTCAATTTGGGCCAAAGCAATCATTATTGCGACGGGAGCGTCGCCGCGTATGTTATCCATTCCCGGAGAACGCGAATTTTTTAGTGGGAAAGGAGTAAGCGTATGTGCGACTTGTGATGGTGCCTTCTATAAGCATAAGGAAGTGGCGGTCATTGGCGGTGGCGATTCGGCCTGCGAAGAGGCACATTTTCTAACCCGTTTCTGCTCTAAAGTTTATATCGTCCACCGCCGAGATCGATTGCGTGCCTCAAAAATTTTGGCTCAACGCGTACGCGCACATCCTAAAATTGAAATTCTATGGAATAGCATTCCTATCGAAATTTGCGGCAAACAACATGTTACTCATCTACGTATTAAAACCTTAGATCAGGAACGCGATGTACCATGCGAGGGCGTATTTTTGGCCATTGGGCATATCCCCAATACGCAGATCTTTGAGGGTCAAATTGAACGAGATGAAAAGGGATATATCCTAGGGAAGGGGGTTTATACCGCTGTTCCTGGAATTTTTGTGGCGGGCGACTGCTGTGATCCAGCCTACCGGCAGGCGATTACGGCTTCAGGAATGGGGGCCGCAGCCGCTATTGCCGCGGAGCGCTATGGTCTATGAATGATGCTTTTGCCTTCAGGTCCGAAAATCCCGTCTTAGTTTCTCTAAGGCCGGCAGGGTTTGCCGATTTCGTCGGACAAAATCGGGTTTTAGAAAAACTGCGCATCATGACTTCAGCGGCCCGACAAAGACGAGAACCGTTAAGCCACATCTTATTAAGTGGTCCCCCTGGTTTAGGAAAGACGACGTTAGCGATGATTCTCGCGGAAGAAATGCAAACGCACATCCGTATCACTTCCGGGCCGGTCATTGAAAAAGCAGGGGATTTAGCCGGGATGTTGACGGGTTTAGAGTATGGCGATATTTTATTTATCGATGAAATTCATCGCCTAGCCAAAGCAATTGAAGAATATTTATACTCCGCGATGGAGGATTTTTGCATCGATGTCATGCTCGATCAAGGGCCTAACGCACGCAGCATACGCCTCGATATTCCGAAATTCACGCTCATCGGAGCGACAACGCGTACCGGTTTGTTAACTGCACCCTTACGCAATCGCTTTACCTTACAGACACGTTTGGATTACTACGAAGCGGAAGACTTGAGTAAAATTGTTCGGCGCAGTGCCACGTTACTCCATATTGCCATTGAAGAGGAGGCTGCCATGGAAATTGCCCGCCGCTCTCGAGGGACACCGCGTATCGTCAACAATCTATTGTTCTTCGTACGTGACTACAGTCAACACGCTTCCCATCAACAGGTAATCACTTTAAAACACGCCAAAGAGGCCCTCGCTTTACTCGATATCGATACTCATGGGTTGGATGAAATGGACAAACGCATCCTTTACGTATTAGGGTATCATTATAATGGGGGACCCGTAGGGATCAATACGATTGCGGTAGCCGTAGGTGAGGAACGGCAAACCTTAGAAGATGTCCATGAACCATTTTTGATCCAAGAAGGTTATCTACAGCGGACAGCGCAAGGGAGAATCCTCACAGCTAAGGGATGGCAATTGCTCAAAAAAGATCCCGAAAATGAAATGCAAGGTAAGTTGTTATTTTAGAGCGGATGAAGCTCAGCAAATTTATAGAAAAAATATCGATAAATCGATAAAACAGTTTACTCGTCACTGAGCGTAGCGCCAATCGACGAGTTGAAGTAATATAAATCGTTCATTATTCCAAGTATCCAAGGAAATTTTGACAAGAATATCAATAAAATGACCTTTCCAAGGTACTCGGGAAGCCATATTCCAACCGATGCCTGGAAGCCAGGATCGATCCTTACGCTCAATCCAAAAGCGGAAATGTTGCCGTTCTGCGCCAAAGAATTCAATACCGTTGGCGAAGCGAATATTTTTTATACAAAAAATGGGCTCCTCATTTTTATGCCCATAAGGCTGAATATTATCTTCCAGTTCCTCCACCAATTGTTCCTCGATATCCTCTTTATTTAGGGTACAAACGATTTCGATTTGTTCCGCTATGGCTTGTATTTCCTTGCGGAGGTTTAAGATGGATTGATTAAATGCAGTGCGAAATGCATCGATATTTTCCGGTTTCAAAGTAATACCTATAGCCAGTTTATGGCCGCCCCAACATTCCATATGCGAAGTGCATTGGGTTAAAATACGAACCAGATTCTCACCCGTACTTCTTCCAGAACCCTTAGCTAATCCTCGTTCCAAGGCCAATACCACTACGGGGCAATTGTATTCCCGCGCTAGCTTTCCAGCGACAATGCCGACAACGCCTGAATGCCAATGAGGGTGAAAAAGCACGATACCCGGATCATTTTGATAATGTTCTCGGACAATGGCTTCTGCTTCAACGGTCACCTTATACTCGATGCGCTGACGTTCCCGATTCATTTGATCGATTTTTTTGGCTTTGATTATTGCCTCACCGATGTTATCGGCTAACAGTAGCTCTACGGGAAGAGAGGCATCGGAAAGGCGTCCGCTGACATTGATACGAGGCGCTAGCTTGAAAGAAACGTCCTGCTGGCTGAGCATCTGTCCTGGCAAGATATTCGAAATAGTACAAAGCGCATCTAATCCTGGGCGTCGTGTTTTAGCGAAACTCCGCAGGCCATATTTAACCATGACGCGATTTTCATGGAGTACGGGCATCATATCGGCGATCGTTCCCAAAGCGACGAGGTCAAAATAATTTCTGAGATGCATTGTCATGGCGCGTTCATCGCCCTGTTCACGTCGATGTTTTAGAAACGCGTGCATAAACTTAAAGCCCAATCCCACTGTACACATTGCTTTCAAAGAAGGATAACTTTCCTCTAAATGGGGATTAATTATTACCGCGTTAGGCATCTGCGGCAGGGTTAAAGTATGATGATCAATGATCAGGACATCGATCCCCTTTTTTCTCAAAAAATTAATTTCATTCACGGAATTCGTACCACAATCGAGGGCGATGACGAGTGAAGGATGGATTTTCTTGAGCATTCGATGGACGATTTCCATCGACATTCCGTAGCCCTCTGAAAAGCGCCGAGGGATGAAATATTTCGGATAATTATTAAATTTTTTCAATATATCTATAAAGAGCACTGTACTTGTAATGCCATCTACATCGTAATCGCCGATGAGTGCCATAGGTGAGTTTCGGCGCACATGAGCATCGAACAAGGTAACGGCCTCCTTCATGTTTTTAACTAAGAATGGATCTTTGAGATCGGAAATTTTAGGCGCTATAAAACGTTCAGCTTCGGTTGCTGTCCTCAATCCTCGCTGAACAAGAATCATTCCGATGATTTTTGAAACGCCTAATTTCTGCGCTAATCTTTCGCTTTGATTCCGATCACAGTCCAAAAACTTCCACTCAACTTTGCGTTCTTCTACCAAAAATCTACAAATTATGGCAAATTTATTAAATTAAAGAAGCATTTAGCAAGATATTATTGCACTAGCTTTAGCCACTTCACTAGGTCCCAAAAGCCCTCAACGGTCTAATCTTCTTCATCAATATTGTTACCTAGAATGCCTTCGAGAGTGAAGGCATTTTGGGCTTTAATTGCCGCGTTTCCCCTTACTTTTTTCCCTTATTTATTTTATTTCTACGGTGCGCCGATCCCCTTTGTGCCACCTGTAGAATATGGGCGCCGCAATGAAAATCGATGAAAATGTCCCTACCACAATCCCTATCATGAATATCAACGCTAAATCGTTCACTACCCCTGTTCCAAATAGATAAAGCGCTAGTGCCGCTAAGAATGTTGTGAAACTCGTTAGAATGGTTCGCGATAGCGTACAGTTGATGGAATAATTAATAATTTCCTTTAATGAAGCCGTCGGATTAAAGTGCAATTCCTCGCGGATGCGATCAAAAACAACGATGGTATCATTGATGGAATACCCAATAATCATCAAAATCGCAGCCACCATGGGCGCAGAAAGTTGCTTTCCAATGAGGATATAAATCCCTAACGTCGCAAGAACGTCGTGAATCGTTGAAATGAGCGCGCCAATCCCAAACCCCATCTCAAAACGTAAAGCAATGTAGCCTAAAATCATTAAAAGCGATACAGTAATGGCACAAAGAGCATTCCATTTGATCTTGCCACTCATCGAAGAACCAATATGCGCTTCCTGAACGATTTTTAACTGGGCCTGCGGATAGCATTCTTCAAGTTTTTGAAATAATAACTTTCCTTTCCCTGCTTTAGTCTGAATGCGAAGCATTTCTCCAGCATCCTGAATATTTTTTTGATATACGGTAACCACTTCATCGATGCCATTTTCTTTGGCAACGCTTTCAATATCGTTCGTATTCAATCGCTGCTGAAACTGGAGTACTATCTCGTCGCCGCCCGTGAAGTCGATGCCGTAGATTCCATTGCCCCGTATGATCCATGCTAAAAATCCTATGCCGATGAACGTAAGCGATAGGATCAATACCCCTCGCTGTATTTTAAAAAAATCGAACTTCTCGACCTCGTTCTCATGCTTTTTAAGCAAATTTTCGAAACCCAAATTAATGAGAATCGTCATAAGTGCGCGACTTAAAACTAGGGCGCAAAACATAGTCGCAAAAATCCCCATGGCTAAAATAACGCCAAATCCTCGAACGGGCCCCGTACCTAGCCAAATCAAAATGAGTGCCGAAAGTAGCGTCGTTATATTGGCATCGAAGATTGTCGAAAACGCCCTATCGTAGCCGGCGTCAAGTGCGAAGCGCATTCGTTTCCCCAGTGCTAATTCTTCGCGCATGCGCTCAAAGATGAGGATATTCGCATCGACCCCCATACCTACGGTCAAAACCAATGCAGCTACCCCAGGAAGGGTCATCGTCGCCCCTAGCGCTGCCATTAAACCAAGCACAATGAGCGCATTGGAAAGAACGGAAATCACCGCAACACATCCTGAGGCCTTGTAGTAAGCTATCATAAAAAGAATAACTAGGGTAATACCTAAAAGCGTGGCCTGCATGGAACTCGCTTTAGCATCTTCGGCAAGCGAAGGACCAATTTCTTGGATTTCTGTCAGTGCTAATTCAAACTCTAACGGATTGTTGAGGACGTTTGCTAATTCAATGGCTTCTCGCTGGGAAAAGTGTCCAGAAATACTTGCAATACCATTGGGAATAGCACAGTTGATATGCGGTGCTGAATAGAGCTTTCCATCGAGGACAATCGCTAAAGAACGGCCAATATTATCTTCCGTGACCTTCGCAAAACACGCTACGCCCTTCGGCGATTTCATCTCTAATCCGATTTCAAAGCCACCGTATTGATTTAAGGTGACATGGGCATTTTTAACCATTTTGCCTGTCATTTCTGGGATCTTTTTGACGTAATAGGGAACCGTCTCTATTTCGCCAGTACGATGATTTTCAAACTCACTAAAGAGCAGTTCGTAACCAATAGGCGCTAAACGAGGATCCTTGCTCCGAGGTGTATTTTCGTGAACTAGGCGAAATTCTAACTTCGCTGGACGCTTAAGCATGTCTACAATCTCCGGATTCTCTTGCGTCGAAACTCCAGGAAGTTGGATTTCGACTTCATCATTACCACGGGTGCGAATCATCGGTTCCGCAATACCCATAGCATCGAGGCGATGGCGCATGATCTGCGCAGCTTTTTCCAACTGATTCCTCCGAAGATCGAGATTTTTTTCCTCTGTGGATTGATCAGCAAGTTTTAAAGTAAAGGAAACCCCACCTTTTAAATCCAATCCATACCTCAGGCGCCCTTTAGATTCGCGGAGCAATACTTCCATCAAAATCTTATTCTTCTTATCTAGGTTTTTTATATCTTGTAACTTTATATCGGGGAAATAAATGGATAAATCGAGCTTGTCATCCTTGGCAATTTCCTTAAGAGCGACAAAAAGAGACGACGATTGCCCCAATTTCACCTTTAACTTTGCTCGAGAAAGCAGCCCAGAAAATTCATCGACATAAGCCGTTGCTCGCTGTTTCATATAGTCATTAAAGGAACGATCATTGAAAGGAATGAGGTTAAGTAATGCCCAAACTAAAACAATAACCGATAGAATTGACTTTCCAAAAACGTTATGAAACATATTGTTATAAACTTTATTGAAGCTATGAAATTGTAACCTTTTTCGCAAGACAAAAGTACAAAATACATCCTTGTATTCCCTACGGATACACTATTGCAATCGAATCCTCGGATCAAGCCAGGCTTGTACGCAATCTGCTGCTGCATTACAAATAATGATCGCTAGAACGTAGAAATTGACGATGCCTAAAATAAGCATGTCATCCCGATTATTAATCGCCTGAATGAGTAAACGCCCTAAGCCCGGGATATGAAAAATCGTCTCCGTCACTACCGCACCACTGATAATCCCTGCAGATACAGGCCCTATGTAAGCAACGACGGGTAATAAAGCATTTTTTAGTCCATGGATGAAGAAAATACGCTGTTCACTGACTCCCCTTGCCCGTGCAGCTGTGATGTAAGTTTTGCCCAAAACATCACATAAGCCACGCTTCGTTAAGCGAAGGATATAGGAAGCATAACATACCCCTATGGTCACCGTCGGCAAAATCTTATCGCTCCAATGCTCCCAACAGGCAACACTAACCCAACGCAAATGTACGCCGAAAATATGGATCAGAATGGGCCCGACGATAAATGCTGGTAAACATAGACCCAGTGTGGACAAAAAACTTAAAACCTTGTCGATCCATTGCTCGCGATAACGAGCACAGAGAACCCCTCCTATAATTCCTAGGACGAGTGCAAATAATATACTGTAAATGCCTAGCTCAAAACTGACCCGTATCTTCGCCTTAAGAAGGTCGGCAACATCCCAATTCGTGTACTTATAGGACGGTCCCAAATCTCCTTTGAAAATATTTTTAATATAACGTCCATATTGTTCCACAAAGGGCCGATCAAGACCATAACGCTCATCTAATTTCTGACGAATGAGGGCTGGCATTTCCTTTTCTCCGTCAAACGGTCCCCCAGGAACACAATAGACCAGACCAAAGGTCAGTAGCGTTGCCATTAAGAACGTGGGTATCGCGAATGAGACTCTCTTTAGTAAAAAAAGTAGCATCGGTGATTATAAAATGACGTAATAGGCTTTTTTCTTAAGATCATCGATCCATTTTTGACGCAACAACCGATATTTTTTCTCGGTCAATCGATGCTCGATGATCCGCATAGCTTCATTGATGGACAAAAGGTGAGCTTCCCTAATATTGCGAAGACCTAAAAACAACATCTGGTCGCCAATTTCAATCGGTACATCACTAAAAGTATGGACCGCCATTTTCCTTATTTTTTCGGCAACGACTGCAATGATGTCATCCTCGGCCAGTTCATCCATGCGATCGATGCTAATTTTGGGAATTTGTAATAAACTTTGATAGCGCTCCTCGTAAGATTGCGGAGCGTTTAAACACTGTATGATCTGCGCTATTTCCTCTTGATTTTCCTTTTTCACTCTAATTTGATCGATATCGAACTGTTTTTTTTGAATCAACTTTGATCTGTGGTGGTCATAGTAGCCTTGGATCTCGCGGGGACTGACGATAGTAGGCTTGAGAACGTTCTGTTCATGCATGCATTCGACAATGATTCCTTGGCGCAACTCATTTTTATAACTCAGTTTCGTCTTTCCTCGATAGCGCAACGCCTCTGCAAGTTTTAAGGGATTACCGGCAAAATGCGTTTTCTGGATGGCATCGTATTTCTTTTGCACATGGGATTCCGCCAATTGCCCTTTCATGCGTTCAAATTCTTTGATAATAATCTCCTTTTCGATGATCTTTTCTAATATTTTCTTCCCCATTTCCTCTTTGGCTTTGGGGTCCAAAAGACGTCCTTCAGTGGCTTCGATGACTTTGATTTCCGTATCAATTTGATGCTGTGTCACTACGTGTTCTTCCACATAGGCGATGATTTTGTTGTCGTAAACCGGGGCTGACGCTCCTAAAGCCGAGGAAACATCCCCTAATCCTAGAAACAATGCGGTCCATGGTATTCCGAAGCCGAAGCTTTTCAATAAATGCCAACAATATCGTTGGCTGAGCGGGACCTGCAGCAATTGTCTTTCAGTAAGTAATTTGGAATTGGAAAGCGGCAGCCTTAAGGATGACAAGCGCAGGCCTGTCCATAATAATTTCATACGGAAAAACGCCAAAAATAATGGCCCTAAAGGCGGTAATCCCCAAAACAAACGCCCTAAAAATGACATCTTCAGAGATGGCACCTTCAAAGATGTCGTCCTTTTCCATAATGGCCGTGGAAGCAACATCCCTCCATACGATGACCTCGAATGGGGTTGCCCTGAAAGAGAAATTTTTAGCATGATTCGTATCTTAGACCTGGAATTAAAAAGGAAAGGAAAATTTTCATTGGAAAAAATTTTGATGCCTTATACTTATATGCCATGAACCTCAACGGCGAAAAAACGATTTTTGAAAAAATTATCGATCGAGAAGTTCCTGCAGAAATTGTAGAAGAGGATGAACACTGCATCCTTATTCGGGATATCAATCCTTGTGCGCCGGTCCACATACTGATCATTCCTAAAAAAAGAGTTCCTCGGATCGCTGAGGCCGAAAGCGACGACGAAGCAATGCTCGGTCATCTCCTTTTCATGGCTAAAAAGTTTGCTGAAACTCATCATTTAGAACAGGGCTTTCGCCTTGTCATCAATAACGGTCCTCACGCTCAGGAAACAGTTCCTCATCTCCATATCCATCTCATCGCCGGGAAATGGATGGCTTGGCCTCCCTGCTGAAAATGCCCTTCATTGGCATTTTATAAAAGTGATGACATTCTCGATGTGACGCGTCTGAGGAAATAAATCAAAGGGTTGAATGCGGTTGATTTTGTAGTGATATTGGAGCAAAAACTTTGCATCTCGCGCCTGTGTGTCGGGACTACAGGAAACGTAGACGACTTTTTGAGGAGCAAAGGCTACGAGTTGTTCTAAAAAGGCAAGGTCGCAGCCTTTGCGCGGAGGGTCAAGGATGAGGGCGGTATGGCGTGCTTCTGGCAATGTTCCAGTAAAAATACTCTCCGCTGTACCGACCATATATCGAACATTTTCGACGCCATTGTGTTGAGCATTTTGTCGGGCCAATTGAATTGCCCGCTCATTGATTTCGATGGCCGTAACTGTATCAAAGTTAGCGCTGCTGCAAATGGCAAAAACACCGACCCCGCAATAGGCATCGATGAGGTTGTAGATTCCTTCGCCCTGAGCCT
The DNA here is from genome assembly GCA_031284165.1 of Puniceicoccales bacterium. GTDB lineage: Bacteria > Verrucomicrobiota > Verrucomicrobiia > Opitutales > LL51 > LL51. Next base: position 1,444 of record JAITAK010000017.1, on the reverse strand, counting down.
CACGAGTAATATAGCGGGTAAACGCTTCCAAAATATAGGGATTGTTTTGAAAAAATTCCCCAGCATAGACCTGAAATTTGAAACCACCTATATACTGCGTTATAATTTGTTTGGGATCGGTAATCACTTTTTGGCCATCGTCGCGAAGGAGGAGCGTCCCTCCGCGACGAAAGGATTTTGCTTTGACCTCTTCGCGCAAAGTTTTGAGGCGTTCATTGATGAGATGAGTAGCGATGCAGCATTGGGGGACATCGACGATTTTGGAGCGACTTCCCAGTTTTAGAAATCCAATTGCGGCAGCATTCTTAGAGAAATGGGGTGTCAATTTAGAGCGATAGTGATAGATCTGCTCTGTCCCTAGGGTAGGTTGTACTTCCCATATTTCCTGAGCTAATCGCTGTAATAATTCCTTAACCTGCTGTTGTTTCAATTGAAGTTGTATGTCATAAGCGATATGTTGATATTGACATCCTCCACAGATCGTAAATTGCGGACAACGAGGCGTCACGCGGTGACGAGATGGCGTTAAAATCTCAACCAAATCCCCTTCCGAATAGTTACTGTGATTGCGATAAATTCGACAGCGAATCCGTTCGCCAATCAGGACATGAGGAACCATGATCACCCAACCCTGATGTCGTCCTATACCTAGGCCCAGGTTGGTGATATTTTCAATCGTCATTTCCAATACGCAGTGGTAAGGAAAGGGTATAGGGTTAAATTTCGGCGGTACAATCTCCATGCCTGAGACACAAAAAAAAAGGCGCTTCAAATAAAGGCGAAATTTATGCTCTGACCTCGTCATAGATATTTATGACGTTAACAATTTTATAAATAGCGTTTTTCAGGGATGCGTCGGTTATGCGTTTAAGCATAAATACTGCTTCTCAGTTTATGTTTCATCTCAAGGGCAATAAGAATGGTCTTCAGCATTTCCTGACTCACAGGCTTTTTGATAATACAATCTGCCCGTGCTTTTGCAACCTTCCAAAGGATGTTATCGTCGACATAGGCTGCGATAAAAGCGAAGGGAGGGAGCTTCGAACTCGATAGTCGGATTTGTTGCAAAAGTTGGAAACCGTTAAGGAAGGGGATTTCGATATCACAGAGCACAATATTGATCGAGGACTGGTATTTCCAATATTGTCGCAGGCCTTGGCGACCGTCATCGGCTGTTAAAACGGCATAACCGAAACATATCAATAATTTTCGCAATACCGATTGTACAGACATATCATCTTCGATGAGTAATACTTTAAGCATTTAGCTACCTCCTTTACGGATTCAAGATCGATATCGCTACCCTGAAATGGGTTCCCTGATGTTCCTTGGTGTGCACTTTCATCGTTCCATGATGTAATTTGACACAATTAGCGACTAGAAACAGACCTCCACCGAGACCTTTCACCTTTCCTGTGTTCGAGGCACGACTGAACAGCTGCGT
>JAITAK010000070.1 GCA_031284165.1 Puniceicoccales bacterium | reverse complement strand
CAGACGTGTGCTCTTCCGATCTTATAATTCTTTCCAAAATTTGATCCTCAATAGCTATCCTGTAATGAAGTCGTTATTTGAGGCGTTAAAGACTTATGGCTATAATCCCTGGATTACCGGTTCCGGAAGTGGTTGCTTTATGCTTCATCGCGATAAAAATTTCCTAGAGGCCGCAAAGCCAATTATTGCTAAGTTCTTGCATAAAACTTCATTGCTAGCGATTGTTAATCTCGCTCGGCGCGAAGCGCCGGGTAGGTAAAATAAAATCTTAGGCTCGGCTCCAAACTCACAAGGAACCCTTAACGCCTTGATCAGGCTTCAATCCTTAAATTAACGCTTAAAGTCCTTAAGGTCCCTAAAACTGGGCTTTATCGCGGGAATTTAAAGGCCAGAAGCCCTGATTTAGGCTAAGCTAAAGTTTTGCGCATTGCGAATTCGGCTTGTTTCCCGTCATTCCACTGTTGTACAGGGCGAAGATAGCCGACAACACGAGAATAGATTTCCGTTTTAGCATCGCAATAAGGACATGTTTTTCTTTCTCCAGACAAATAACCGTGTTCCTGACAAATGGAAAAGGTCGGCGTCAAAGAAAAATAGGGCAACTTATAAGTACTAGCAATTTTCTTCACGAGGTGCTTTACGGCGTTCGTATCATAGATGCGCTCGCCAAGGAAACAATGGACTACCGTTCCTCCAGTAAATTTCGTTTGAAGGTCATCCTGATGATCTAGAAGGGCAAAGAGATCATCCGTATAATCTACGGGTACATGAACGGAGTTAGTGTAAAACGGTACCTCACTTGTACTGGCATTGATAATCTTATTCCCAAATTGGTTGCGATCTTTAGATGCCAATCGAAAGGCAGTGCTTTCAGCCGGTGTTGCTTCCAGATTAAAATGATTACCCGTTTCTTTTTGAAATTCGATCATTTTTTCGCGCATATTATCCAAGACTTCTAAAGCGAATTGTTTCCCTGCTTTCGAGGTAATATCCTCTCCAAGCAAATTAAGGCAAGCCTCGTTCATCCCTACGATACCCACTGTCGAAAAATGGTTTTTCCAATAGCAACCCAAATGTTTTTTGACCCACCTTAGATAAAATGTCGTATAAGGATATAAATTTTGAGCGGTCAACTTTTCTAAAAAGGAACGCTTGATTTCTAAACTTTCCTTGGCTAGTTCCATGAGCGCACTGAGACGCATGAAAAATGCCGCCTTATCTTGGGATAAATAGGCGATACGCGGCAAATTAATGGTCACCACTCCTATGCTTCCCGTCAACGGATTGGCTCCAAATAATCCGCCACCTCGTTTTTCCAAGTGTGTATTATCGATGCGCAATCGGCAACACATCGAACGCGTATCTTCGGGTTGCATATCCGAATTAATGAAATTTGAAAAATAAGGAATACCATATTTCCCTGTGATTTCCCATAGACCCTTAAGGTTGTCATTATCCCAATCGAAATCCTTGGCGAGGTTAATGGTTGGAATGGGAAAGGTGATCACGCGCCCATGGGCATCGCCTTGCCCAATGATCTTGAAAAAGGCGCGATTGAAGATATCCATTTCGTGCTGAAATTCACCATAGGTTTCTTGTTGATATTCACCACCAATCATAATAGGCACGTTTGCTAAATGTTTAGGGCAAAACAGATCCAAAGTGATATTCGTAAATGGGGTCTGAAATCCTGTACGTGTTGGAACATTGATGTTAAAGATGAATTCTTGTAATGCCTGTTCCACCATAGGTTCCGTAAGATGATCTCGACGAATAAATGGCGCCAATAGGGTATCAAAATTAGAAAATGCTTGGGCGCCTGCCGCTTCTCCCTGCAAAGTGTAAAAAAAGTTGACCACTTGACCTAAGGCTGTGCGAAAATGCTTAGGGGGGTTGGCTTCGAGTTTTTTAGGCACACCACAAAATCCCTCTTTAAGCAAATCCAGTAAGTCCCAACCCACACAATAAACCGAGAGCTGCGTTAGATCATGAAGGTGAAAATCCCCGGCTTCATGAGCCTTGCGGATATGTTCTGGATAGACTTTATAGAGCCAATAGCTTTGGCTTTCAGCCCCCGATAAATAGTGATTTAAACCCTGCAAAGAGTAAGACATATTACTACTTTCCTTGACCTCCCAATCCAATTGAGATAAATATTGATCAATGCGATTGGTTTCCACTTGTTTCGCTAAATCCGACGCGCGATCGCGACAGGTGCGGGCGACAATCACCATTTTAGCACTTGCATGATAAGGCGATTGCAGTAATACGCTTTCGATTCCGTCTTCGATTTGTGAGTATACTTCTATTTTTTCGTCTTTGATTTTTGCAAGTATTGCATTGGTTAACGTCCAAGCCTCATTGGCGTCGAATTCTCCGGTAGTTTTACCCACCTCGAGAAAGACGTTATAGATCTGAGGACACAGCTCTGTTTCCTTCAGTAATTGCACATTTACCGGTGTATTTTGACTAAAAGTTTGTTTTATCATTTTTTTAAATACTATATCTAGTTGTTTAAAATTAAAGCGTATAGAATATATAGTATATTTAATAGAAATACGAGAATTTTTTTTAGAAACTTATCCACATCCATTTTCTCCAGGAAATGACACGATTTAGCGCTATTTTTTAGAGGAGAAATTTTTTTTCTTGTCACAGGTCAAAATTCGATAAGAATGCCCTAATAAGGGCGTGTGGTACGTTCATGTAAGCTCTATGTTATAAACGCTATGTTGAATGGTTTGTCGTCAGTCTTAGACATAAAGTCGCTCATTTTTGCCAGTGCCAAAACGGAAATTGCGCATCGTTATGTCACTTTGGCTGTAAAATGTGATACATCCCGGCTACCTCAGTGTTTTCGCGAAAAATTTAGAATTGGGACCTACAAAATTGATGAGTCTCATGGCGATATTCGTATAGGATCTTTGGGAATGGATCTCAAAGATCAAAAAAAAATTTTGGAGGCCATTCGCAAGGAAAATGCGTTGCCTCGTCTTTGCGATATTGCGAAATTGAACTTTCGCCGCTCTAAAGAAAATATCGAAGCGTTTTGGAGGGATTTTACCGATCATCATCGACATACCATTGCAATTTATTTGGAAATTGGCGGAGGGACTTATTTCTATCCCGATTTGTTTGAACGGTTGATTATTGCTCAGAATGGCTGTATTATAGAAGATTTGAGGCATGGCTATAGAGGGCCTTGCGGCCTCGTCAAGGACGATCACAATATTCAAAAGAAATTATGGGAGAGCGCGGCGTTAAGTGAGGCTTTTCAGCGAGGAACGGCGAAAATTTTTGTCTACCACAAGCTTTGCAAATCCATAACCTCGTTGTATTTCGATCTCCACGATGAGCATGTTGCTCAATTGGATTCGAAGAGAGCGCTCTTTTTCAAAAGTAAGCATTACCTATGGGCAATAACGCAGATTACTTTTTTTTATGCCCTTTGGAGTGCATCTCACGATATTCCGATATTGGGATATATCTTTAGCCCTCTCGTCATTAGCTTAGGCATCGGGTCATTGTTTTATCTTTTCCTTCCCAAGGATATTAGAGCTACTTTCTGGAGGAAAATCAAAGAGAGTTTCCCTTTTGGCGAGCGCGTCCAAGGATGGATAGGAAAATGGAAAACGTGCCAGTCTAAGAAATAACGGCAAAAAAGAAACCCTGATTATAAAAATAGAGGTGCCGTTATATGTAGTATTAGACATGTAAGTAAGGCCGCGGCGATATCATCGATGATAATTCCAGCTCCTCCCTTGAACTTCTGAAGTGATCTTATGCCTAACGGCTTAACGATATCACAAAAGCGAAAGAGTAAAAATCCATAGAGCAGAATCTTCCACATACTTATGGATCCCGTGAAGCGTTCAACACCGTAGAAACATAACGGCATTGCGCAAAATTCATCTAAAACGATACAAGACGGATCCTTTTCTCCGAGGCGAATCTCCGCCTCTTCGCAAAATAACGTTCCTACAAAAACCGACGATAAAAAGCTCAAAAAAAATTGAAAAAAAGTAACATTCCAAAAGCCTAGCGTATACCAGATTATCCCGGCAAATGCCCCTAAAGTTCCCGGAAAAAATCGGCTCCGACCCAGGCGACCCAATGTAGCTACATTGAGCACAAACCGTGTCGGTAGCCGTTGCAGTATCCTTAACATGCTTCATTCCTTCGGCTCGCTAAATAAATATTTATAGTTCTGTACATAGTAATAGCCTGAAGCAACGGTCATGTAGGTCGATATCCAAAATAAAATTAACGCAACCCCGTGAATAAAATCTCCGATCCATCGAGGGAAGAACGTCAAATCTTGTACAATGGTTTGCCAAAGTATAAAAAATCCAATGGTAACGATCTGCATAACGGTTTTTATTTTTCCCGTGCGTTCTGCAACAAGAATGATGCCGCGGCTCGAAGCCACTAACCGCAAACCAGTCACTAAAAACTCACGGCCAATGATAATCAAAACGAAAAACAGGGCCCATCGCGGCAATATCCCGAGTACGAGAATGGACACAAATAAACCGATCATAAAGATTTTATCCATTAGAGCATCCATGAATTTGCCGAACGTAGAAACCATATCACAGCGCCGAGCGAGATAACCATCCAGCCAATCGCTAAGCGCTGCAATTAAATAAACCAAAAAACATAACGTGTGAGCAAAAGGGAAATGAAAGTACATCAATCCCACGACAATAAAAAGTAAAGGGATGCGGGATAATGTCACATAATTTGCGATATTCACGCCTATTTTTTCACCACGGTTGATACCGGTGCCGTTGTTGTCGCCGATTTCGCTTGTTCTGCATTTAACGCTTCTAAAACAGCACCAGTCATGTCCAGCGATTCTGCGGCATAAAATACTCCCGGATTATCGCCGTCGAAGACTAGCGACATCTCTTTAGCCTTTGCCATACTCCCGATTTTTTGATTGATCATTGCCATAACTTTAGCACCCTCCTCCATTTTCATTTTAGCGATGCGATTCTCAGAATTAACTTTAAAATCTCGGATTGCGTGTTCCTTTTGTTTCAGGATTTCGAGTTTAGCATCCGCATCTAACTTGATCTTCTTTTTAGCGTCTTCTGTCAGTGCTGGATTCTCCGATTTTTCCGACAATTCGTGATATTCCTTGGCCATTTTATCAAATTCACTGGCCATGGAAAGCAATTCCTTCTGTGCCGCATTTAATTCTTTTAATAAAAGCGCATTCAGTTCCTCGATCTTATAATAATCCTTTGAAATTTTCGATGAATAGACAATTCCTATGGATATCGCCTTTTGATCCGTCGGTGCAGCGACTACCTCACTATTACCGAGGGCATATAAATACATTGCCGTAAGCGCCGTAGATATAGAAATAAATAATTTTTTCATACTTTATTTTAATTAAATTTTCTCATTACCAAATTCGTTGGACAACCGCATCCGCCAGACCGTAAGCAATGGCTTCCTGGGCATTCATATAAAAATCCCGATCCGTATCCTTCTGAATTTTTTCCAAAGGCTGTCCTGAAGCTTCGGCTAAGATGCGATTCATTTCGTTGCGTGTTTTTTCCATTTCTTCCGCTTGAATGCCGATATCCACCGCCTGTGCATAGAAGCGCCCTGAAATGAGCGGCTGATGGATAAGAACGCGCGCATTAGGATAGAGCAAGCGATTTCCCTTTTGAGGCCCGCACAACAATATAGAACCCATGCTTGCCGCCAATCCGGTAACGATGACTTCTATGGGAGAACGAATCAATTTCATGGTATCATAAATGGCCATACCTGCCGTAATCGATCCTCCTGGAGTGTTGATGAAGAACTGAATCTTTTTCCCCGGATTCGTCAGCTCTAGGTAAAGCAATCGCTCCGTAATATCCTTCGCCGAATTATCGTTAACGGCACCCCATAGAAAGAGTTTTCGCTCTTCGAGAAATTTTTTCTGAATCATCACCCAATGATTTCCCTTTTCACTGTGGTCAATGGCTTCTTCATCGCTATTGTCATCATCATCGTCATTAAATTTCATTAAACCTCCTACTTGGGATAAGTCATAACAAAGAATATTTAAGGGCAAATCAATAAAATATTACAAAAAACTTGACTTTTTCTTCAAAAAAAATGACTATGATCTCGTCACGATTAAACGAATCCCTTTTATGAGAAACGATTATTTACAGGCAGCCCAAGATATTATTCAGGATCCTATGATCCTAATTAATGTGGTTTCGAAACGCGTCAAGCAACTAAAATTTGGAGAACGCCCATTTATTTATTCTTTGGTCAAGTTGGAACCGGAAGATGTTGCGTTGAGGGAAATTATCGAAGGGAAAATCTCCTTCGAGCTCCATGGTCAAAATAACTCCGCGCCAAACTCCACGCCATCGAATCTCTCCCCCCACACGTCATTTTCATCCCTATATTAATCACTGTCTTTTTATCTCATGGCGCATGACTCTAACACTATTGAAATAAAGAACAAAAAGGCTTCCCATAATTATTTTTTTGGCGAAACTTTTGATGCAGGGATTATCCTCCAAGGTACGGAAGTCAAATCCGTTAAAGGAGGCCACGCACAAATTAATGAAGCCTTTGTACATATCGACAAAAGGGGTCTCCCTGTGCTCTTCAATGCCCAAATCGATGAGTATTCCTTCGGCAACCTCGCCAATCATGAACCTAAACGGCAACGTACGCTCCTCCTTCATCGGCGAGAAATCAGAAAAGTCCGCAATGCTATCGAACAAGAGGGATTTTCCGCAATTCCAATGAAAATGTATGTGATTCATGGTCTCATCAAACTCAAGTTTGCGCTCTGTAAAGGTAAGAAACTCTACGATAAACGCCATGAACTTCGTCAACGTACTGAAACTCGGGAAGCGGAACGCTATCTCGCTGAACGTTATCGCTAAGTCTCAGTATTGCGGTGCAGTGATTTCCTCTTTGGTAGCAAAAAATGCACAGAAACGTCATTTTTTAATTGAATTTAATAATTTTCTCCACATACATACTAGTTCGACAAGCATAAGGAGCGGTTTAAGCTCGGATACTGGATCTCTTTTTCAAAACGATTGCGCAATGCATTTTTAAACGCTTTAACGGATCAGATTGCGCAGTACATTTTTAAGCTCTTTAACGGATTATAGTCTCCGCTACTTGGATCACCTTACTGAAATTTTTAATCATATGGATAATAAAATCATCGAGGGCGACGTGCCCGAGGACTCTATTCCCGAGAAATTGGTTCGCGTCACTCCAAAACGCCTTTCATCCAAAATTACGGCTAAAACAACCACCATTCGAAAACCGCGAACTAAGAAGATGGCTAGCAACACTTCGGAATCTTTTTCACCTTTCCCTGAAGAAGTTTCCTTGATCTGTGAATATTCGGATTCCGTTCACAGTGTTGCCGAGGAAGATTGGTCTCCCGTCGCTACTAAAGAAGCAGCGGCAACATCTTTTCCCTGTGAGATAGAGGATGAAAAAATGGCATTTGTTTCAGAAGATGAACATCAAAGACCCGAAAACTTTCCTCAGAGAGCGGAATATTCTGGTTCCGAGTCTTTCCAAGGCGATGCTCATGACCATGGATTACCGCAAGCCATGACCCATGGCCATCGCGAAGGCGCACCTGGGCATTTTGTTAACTTCAGAGAAACGCCGAACAATCGCTTTACTCGTGAGGATTTCAATCGACGGAATAGCGGTAAAAATCCGCGCAATGAGGGATCTTACAGCAATTATTATAGTGAGCGCAATGAAAGTCCCCGCCGCGATAGTATACATAATCGAGGTCATGGGGGTTCCCCGTACCCCGAAAATCCGCGAGATGGCAATTTTAAAAACAACCCTTGCCGCGGCGACGTACAGCGCAATGATAGCTATCGCAATCATCAGCGCAGTTTTCAGCCCAACTATCATCAAACGCGCCGCCGTCCCGCAACAACTCTTCGCATTGGCGCTTTTTCCATCGGTTATTTAAGGGGATTGGAATATTTAAGCCAGCGCTCACAAATCGAGAATTTCTGTCATGAGGTCGTCGATTTTGAAAAAGTGCCGCTTTATCTCAATGAAATCCTCGATAAGTCGAATGAAGATCTAACCGATTTTGCTTGTGCGCTCATACGTGACGAAACAGGTTCGCGCGCCAAAGTTGTTGATAATTACATGGAAATGGCTTT
>JAITAK010000061.1 GCA_031284165.1 Puniceicoccales bacterium | reverse complement strand
ACACATGTTCAGTGAACGACCCTCAGAAACTAACAGGAATATTAGTTCTGTTGATGATTCATAAGGAACTATTGGAGCTGACCTCAAATGCTTTTAACGCAACTATGTTTGGAGGGACCTTAGGAAAAGTTTTTAATATTATTATTATGATTAATGGGAGTAGGACGCGGACCGGAATGAAAAAGAAATTGGAAGATGCGATTGCAAAGTATGCCCGTGAAGCATTCACCAAAGAAATGAGCCAAATGCCTCCAGAACTTCTCCGAGAAATAGAGACAGAAGCGAAAAAAACGCTTCCAGAACTTCTCCAAGAAATAGAGACAGAAGCGAAAAAAACGCTTCCAAAACTTCTCCAAGAAATAGAGACAAAAGCGAAAGAAACAGCCAAAAATAAAGTGGATGAATATGTATTGCAAATGTTCAAAACGGCAGACGAAAACATGAAAAATCAAGCGAAAGTATCCTATCCAGAATCAGTACTGGAAACATTAGCCAAAATCACAGCGGATTGCCTTTCCTTACAGCCGGAGTTACGTCCAACTGCTGAAGGAATTTTTGGGCAATTCCAAGATCTTGCCTTCTCAGATTGGGGTAAAGGATACTATCGGATTCAAACCTCAGATAAATCGATTCGATCCTCAGATAATATACTCGAGGTCATTTGGCCGAAAGATGAAAATTAAACGTAGATCCCTCCGCCAAGAAGGGTACCTTCGTCGTAAAACGCTATCACTTGGCCACATGCTAATGCCCGCTGTGGCCTTTTAAATTCGATGATCGCTTCTTTGGAAGCGGTCTTTTCAAAATAAATCGCTTCATAAGGATCTCGATAGCGCGGCCGACAAACCATCGCACAGCGCTCCGCAAATTCCCTATTGGTATGGCTTAAATTGTAAATCCGAAATACGCTGCTATATAACTTCCGTTCGCTTTCAAAGGCTACACGCAATTCGTTTTTCTCTAAATCTTTCCCAACGACGACATAAAAATTGTGGTCCGAATTAGAGGGAATATTGATCCCGTGCCGTTGCCCTAACGTGAAATAATGCAGTCCGTCGTGGCGACCTAAAATTTTCCCATCGCTGTCGACAATATTTCCTGGGCGTTTACCGATATAATGGGCCAGAAAATCGCGAATCTTCACTTTCCCCAAAAAACAACTCCCTTGGCTATCCTTTTTTTTGGCTGTTATAAAATTTTCCCTCGCTGCCAATTGCCGCACTTTCGCCTTCTTCAAGTCGCTCAGCGGGAATTCAACGTCGCAAATTTGATCCTGAGTCAAATAGGCCAAAAAATAAGTTTGATCCTTATCTTTGTCCGCTGGTTCAACGAGATCAAAAGTCCCATCGCCATTCCTGCGCTTTTTGCAGTAGTGCCCTGTTGCTATGGCCGAATTTCCCTGTTGCTTCATTATGGCCGCCAAAGCACCAAATTTTATGAATTGATTGCATAAGACGTCGGGATTCGGTGTTGTCCCATGGGCGTAACCCTCGATAAGAGGCGTGACGACCCATTGTTTATATGCGTCGATCATATTGATGACGGAAAAATGAATCCCTATCTGTTCTGCGATTTGCCGTGCATCTTCCATATCCCTTCTCCAGGGACAATCTCCAATGGGAAAGAAAACATCGTCATTGTTCCAGGTACGCATGTAAACCCCTTGGACCTCTCGACCTGAACGCTGGAGAAGAAGCGCCGCTACAGAACTATCTACACCTCCTGACATCGCTACGCCTATCGATTCCATTGCTTTCTAAAATTCAATTTCTTTAATGACTTCGAAAATTTTCTTAAAGAGATGCCCAGCAATCATCACTGCGTAATTTTTATCTATAGGAAGCAAATAAGCAATATTTTCCTCGTTAAAGAATTCAAATTTTAAGGCACCATTAATTTCGAGTAGAAATTTTTCACCGGAAATAGTATCGGGAATTTTGGATCGAGCGATGATGTCCAGGGGCTTCATTAGAGAAAGATAAAGGAGCATCGTCTGGATATCGAAATGTTCTAAAGGTTGCAGGGATTGAGAGAGCTTTGAAAAATTAAAGGCACTCCATTCGCCCGATTCATTACAGGATAGAAACAATTTTTGTTGCTTGTAGGAAAATATCGCCGATTTGATTTCCGGGAAAAAAAATTGACTACATAGGGACTGAAAAGGACGATCCAATGCTTCGATCAAAGGAATCCAAAATAATGCATCGTGGTTATTGAGCCAAGCGTAATAGCGCGGTTTTTTCCTTTGATTTTCTATGAGGTAATTACATATCATCGTAAAATATTGATGTCGATTATCTGTCAATGTGATCGTGAGGTATGGTTTTTTCGATAGAGATTCGCTATTTAATGGAGAGGGTTCACCCTTTGAAGAAAGGGATTCGTCAGTATCTTTTCCTTGGCGGGGGATATTTTGGAAAAATTTACTACCGACATCAGGTACCACCTCTAGATTGCCGATCCAATCTAAAATCTCTTGGACGGCAAACGCATTGGCTTCAATGCCAAACGGATGCGTAAAACTCCAGAGGTCATCGCGCTTGACAAGTAAAAATTTCTGCTCCTTTTCGTGAAATGTTAGACTCAGACTATTGATTTCATGAGGATTAAGGGGGCAAAGCTTTTGTTGACACCAAAAATGTATATTTTGTTTCATTATCATCTCGAGTGGATGTCGAACCGACACCTCGGTCGTGTCTTTTGAAGAATTTGGGGAATAGGCCATCATTTTCTGTCCGTTTTTTTTACTCAACGTGATGTTCATTCCCGGCGGAATTGTCGGATTGCGTTCCAAAATTTGGAAAAACTCTTGTACCGCAAATGGATTGACAGGCCAGGGAAAGGGTTGGATCATTTTCCACTTTTTCTCTTTTTTGAGGAGTATTGATCCTTCCGGCCATTGAATTTCGACTTTGAAGACATTGTGTTCCGAATAGGTATCGCTATCGAGGTCTTCTAAACCTCCCAGCTCCGGGAAAAAATCTCTTTGCCGTAAAAGACGGGCATTGATCAAAGTCAGGATAAAAATAGTACTCCCCAGCAAGAGCGTGCGCCATAATTTCACTAAAAATTCCTCCGCACATAGGCTATAAGCCAACCTAATAGAAGAAAAAGCAGAGGCATGAAGAGTAAATGCTTCGCAATGCCCATGAATTCGGATTTAGAGAGGTTAATTTTATGTGACTCCTTGGCTCTGGTTTTTATACCATCGGAAGTGAAATCGGCATCATCGAGGAGCCAAGTTACCATAGCATTAAACAGAATTTTATTGCCTAAGACGCAAAATTGATTATTATTAACAAAGCTGACATTGCCTACAACAAGCAACTTTCCATGGGGGCTTGCTGTATTTTCGTCGAGCATCGCTTCGGAAAGCGTAGCCAGGGGAACGGGTCCCATTAAATCTTCATGGGGGTTATATTTTAGTTTTCGCTGCAGGTAATCCAATTTAGCGAATGTCTTTTCGCCTGAAGCCAACAAGGGCGTTAATCGATGGTATTTCGTTGCTGCAGATCCGATATCAGGGCGTACGGGTTGACTTAATCCCAATAGAGCGCTAAGTTTCATACTGCGCATAGGTTGCATGATTTTATGTTCGCCGAAATTATCGACGATGCTCTCTCCAGAAAGCGTTAAAGCCGCATCATCGCCGTTGAAAATCAACATGTCATCCGCTAAAATACCCCAATCAAAAAATAAATCTTCAAGACCACAGCTCTTTGGCGGTGCGAGTAAAACGAGGATTCGGCCATCGCGTTGTAGGAATGCTCTTAAGATTTGAATTTCATCTTCTGTGAATTTTGTTTGAGCACCGCCGATGATGATCAATTTAGCATTTTTTTCGCTAATAGTTTTGATTAATTTAGTTTTTTCGACGAGGTAGCCGTTTTGTTCCAGTAATTTTTGGGCGCTGGAACTACCGTTAATCGGATGGATACTTTCCCAATCGATCTCGCCATGACCTGTCGATAACAATACCTTCTTCGCATCGCAATTGGAAAGCTTTAAAATTTCATTGGAAATGATGCGCTCCCCACAAAATCCCGAGGCAACCCCGTTCTTAAATTCGTAGAGATCCGCGGCAGGGATAATTCGGAATTGCTTTCCACTGGCAATAACAATGCTATTACTAGTCATCGTGCCAAATTTAAGCGATAATTCATCTGCCATGCGCGGTTGTTGAAGGATATCGATAAATTTAATTTTGATATGATGGGGAGCGGCATGTCGATATTCTTTGAGTAGATGGCGTAAATCGTCGATCAAGAAAGGCGTACTTTCCTTGGGTGCATAGCCGTAGAAGAGGAAAATTTCCACAGGAGTCTTCAATAATGCGAGCGTGTTTAAGGAGAACGTTTCAAGGGCGAAGTTATGTTTTTTTTGAAAATCGAAGCGATAAAAGTGGCGCATGGAGAGGAGATTAATGCCCACGACGGTGAGAAGCGTACAAATCATCCCTAGGACTTTATTGCACAATTTTAACCTTCGCGCCCACTTATAATCCTCTAAAATTGACATAGCTCAATTTCGCTCACCCGATGTTTTTGAGAAAATTTATTTAATTTGCAAGCCACCGCGTCCCGAATCAGGATGTAAATACTCTCCGTTATCCATTTCGATGACGAGTGCTTCGCCGTGATCAAAATAAATTTGAATCGGTTTTTTATAGGCGATGATTTTTTCACCACCTTTGTTTAAGGTACCCGAAAAAATCTTCGACTTATCTTCTTCATTGCGAATCATGAGCTTCACATCGCCATTGGCGCGGAGAATGATCCTTTTCTGAATAAGTTCGCGAAGATCTTCTGTAGCAACAGAAGGCTTTGGCTTACTACTGAAGTTAGTGATCAAGGGGTAGAGCATTAAGGCAAGAAATAGGATCGCCGCTAAGACAATGCCCATGACTTTCAAAACGAAGATATGCCGCATCGGAAACGAAGAAGGTAAAGGTGTCGATGGCCGATTGGGATCGTCATCAAAAGAGGTTTTAATATTATCGTGATTAACTTCCTGTGTCTTCTTAGCGACCTGGGCAATCATTTCGCGGCGTTTCTGGGAAGATTCTAAAGTTTCGAAAGGTTTGATAGGACATTTAGCCATCATCTCTTCAATATTAAGGCCTAAAAAATCGGCGTAGGATTTATAAAATCCCCGCTTATAGATATCAGGAAGGTTAAAATCGAAAGTTCCTGCTTCAATGGCTTGAATGTATTCACTTTTGATATGCAGAAACTCCGCAATATCTTCAATAGAAAGGCCTTTCGCTTGACGAGCTTCTGAAAAATAAATTCCAATATTTTCATTCATAGAATGGGTGCTATATTCATAGGATTTTACTAAAGCCTACAACTTATTTCTATGAAAATAGAGTTTTAGCGGAAACTTGGCACAGTCATTTTAAAACTTCTCACACAGGTATTCATAACGCAATGCACGCCTTTTGCTCCGCGGCATGGGAAACGACATCGATAAGCAATTGAGTATAGGGATGTCGAGGCGCGGTACAAATTTCTTCAGCAGTTCCATATTCCACGAATTCACCGTGGTACATGACGATGATTTCGCGACAAAAATTGGCGACGGCAGCAATATTATGGGAAATAAATAACATGGCGATTTTCTTTTTCTTATTAAGTCTCGTCAGAAGTGACAAGATTTGTTTCTGTGAAAACAAGTCGCAAGCGCTAATGATTTCATCGCAAATCAATAATTCGGGGTTAACGGCCAAGCCGCGCGCAATCGATAAACGCTGCCGTTGACCTCCACTTAACTCTGCAGGAAGGCGTTGGCGCAGAGAATAATCCAGTTCCACCGATGTGAGTAATGTTCCGATCTGCATATTTTTTTCTTTTTCCGTTAAATTGCGGAAATGAATCTCCAAGGGCTCCCTTAGAATTTCTTCTACAGACATCTTGGGATTAAAAATGTCGTAGAAATCTTGAGGAATCATCTGTATCTTCTTGCGGTAAGGAAAAAATGCCTTAGGCGAAAGGGAACTTACAGCTACATCGTCGATGAAAATACGGCCACTTTTAATAGGAACGAATCTGCAAATAGCTTTTAGTAGTGTCGATTTGCCGCCACCGCTTTCTCCGACGATTCCAAGGGTACTCCCTTGCGCCATCGAAAACGAAACACCGTTCACAGCGCGAACAGTCTGACGGTGCCTCAAAAAGCCCCTCTGTTTATACTCTACAACGACGGATTCTAATCGTAGCATATTCTTCTTCTCTGTCTCCTCTTATTACTTTTGCTTCATAAGTACAATGCAAAATACATCTTTATATGACCTTAATTTTAATTTTCACTAAGAAAATGGAAACACAAACTTGACCTTTGAGATTCAGAATACAGTTTTTGACTATAGTATGACCGAGGAACATATGGATATCGACCGCATTGCAGCACTATGTCGCATTGCGCTAACGCATGAAGAACGAAAGACGATTTCTAGACAACTCGATGCTATGCTTGCCTACATGCAACAACTTAAAGAGATTGATATTCGCCATGTACCAGCAACGTTACACGCTTCAGATCTCTATGCTACTTTACGGGATGATCAACCTGGGAAAAGTTTTTCTGTTGAAACGGCCCTGAGTAATGCGCCCAAGCAAGAAAATCATCAAATAGTGGTTCCTCGGATTGTGGAGTAATTATGGGAGCACTTTTTTTTAAGTCTGCTAAAGATCTATCTCAGATGTTGGCAGCGAAGTCTTTATCTTCTGTAGAATTGATACAAGCATTGATTCGCCGCATTAAGGATGTAGAACCTAAAATTCAAGCCCTTTTATCCTTCGATGAAGCAAGGGCGTTACGTTATGCTCAGGAATCTGATGAACGCCGCGCGGCAGGGAAGTTGCGAGGGCCTCTCGATGGTATTCCCATAGGAATCAAGGATATCATCGCCGAAGAAGGACAACCTTTGACCTGCGGCAGTAAAATTTTGGAGCACTACATCAGTCCTTACGATGCGACGGTCATGGAGCGTCTAAAAGCTGCAGGAGCGATTCCTTTGGGACGTTTCAATTTAGATGAATTTGGCATGGGATCGTCGACAGAGAACTCGGCTTATCAAAAAACGCGCAATCCGTGGAATCTAGAATGTGTTCCTGGAGGGAGCAGTGGTGGTTGTGGGGCAGCAGTTTGTGCAGGAGAAGTTCCTCTGGCCTTAGGTTCGGATACAGGGGGATCCATTCGTTATCCTGCGGCTTGTTGTGGCATTGCGGGCTTAAAGACGACCTATGGTCTTGTGAGTCGGTATGGTCTTGCAGCGCTTGCCAGTTCTACGGATCAGATTGGTCCTTTAGGGCGCAGCGTCGTCGACTTAGGAATGTTACTCCAGATCATTGCCGGCCATGACGAGCGCGATGCCACCAGCTGTGCGGTTCCCATCCCTGATTACAGCGAGGCGTTCAATACGGAACAACGGTCTTGGCGTATCGGCATTCCCAAGGAATATTTTTCTGAAGGTATCGACGGAGAGGTTTACCGGTCCATCGCTGAAGCCATCGCGTTTTACAGAAAAAAAGGCCACATCATCGTTGATATTTCCTTACCTCATACCTTTTACGCCATTCCCGTCTACTACATCGTTATGACTGCGGAAGCTTCCTCTAACTTAGCCCGCTACGATGGTATCCGTTATACCCACCGCAGCGCCGAAGTCATGAATGCGAGAGATATTTATTTCAAATCCAGGGCAGAAGGCTTCGGGAGCGAAGTAAAACGGCGTATTATTTTAGGGACCTATGTATTGAGTAGCGATCATCAGGATGCTTATTATGTGCGTGCACAAAAAGTTAGAACGCTGATTTGCAGGGATTTTTCACAGGCGTTCAATGAAGTCGATGTCATTTTATCTCCAACCGCACCGACAACGGCATTTAAACTTGGCGAAAGATTGGATGATCCGTTACAGATGTATTTAAGTGATATCTGTACCGTTTCCGTGAACCTAGCGGGTTTGCCAGCATTATCCATTCCCTGTGGATTTTCGGAAGCGGGCCTACCTATAGGTTTGCAATTCATTGGCAAGGCTTTTCATGAACAGGAATTGCTTTCCATTGCCCACATCTTCGAAAAGGAACACGATTTTAATCAGCGTTTCCCTGATATCGATTGATTCTCTCCAAAGCTGGACGAGGGGCTTTTCAGCGATAAGTTTTGCCGTTAGACACTTTATACCTCAATTTTCAACCGTCGCCAGAATGTATTTTTTATCAAGGGATATAATTTTGCGGCTAAAATAGTTTTCGATCCATAGAACGATAGTGAATGGCCTCTAAGAGATGAGTCTCACCTATGTTTTCTACGCCTTCGAGATCGGCGATAGTCCGCGCAACCTTTAAGATACGATCATGGGCCCGCGCCGAAAGGGATAGGGCTTCAATGGCTGAAGTTAATAGCGTTTCGCTGCGGACGTCGAGTTGACAAAAACGCACTAAATCCCCGTAGCCCATTTTAGCATTAATCGTGCAATCTTTCCGGTTGCGCAGCTTTTGAATCTCTCGGGCTTTAACGATCCTTTGGCGAATGGCCGCTGAGGATTCTGCAGGTTTTTGATAACGCATTTCCTTAACATTAATAGGGCGTACGTCGATATGGATGTCGATGCGATCCAACAGAGGACCGCTAATTTTAGAGCGATAGCGCTGAATTTGTCCCGGTGAACAGAGGCATTCCCTTTTTGGATCCCCTAAAAATCCACAGGGACAAGGATTCATCGCTGCAATGAGCATAAAGGAACAGGGAAATTGTACTTTGGCTGAACTACGAGATATGCTAATCCATCCGTCCTCCAACGGTTGTCGCAGGACCTCTAAAGTGGAACGGCGAAACTCCGGCAATTCATCTAAAAACAGGACACCGTGGTGCGCCAAAGATACCTCACCTGGTCCAGGATAACTCCCTCCGCCTAATAGACCTGCGTCGCTAATCGTATGATGGGGCGCCCGAAAGGGTCGTCCTAAAGCGACTACCATATTCGTCATATGTCCTAAGGAATAGATGGATAAAATTTCTAAAAATTCTTCCAAAGTCGGTGTAGGCATAATTGTCGGGATCCGTTTAGCGACCATAGATTTCCCTGACCCCGGTGTTCCAATCATGAGTAAATTGTGTCCTCCGGCTACGGCAACTTCTATGGCTCGCCGCAGCGTGGCTTGACCTTTAACTTCTGAAAAATCGACGTCAAATACTCCTCGTTGATCCTCGAGGTTCACCGCTTGCGATACTTTAGGAAGTTCTTTTTTTTGGGATAAAAATTGAACAACTTCGTCCAAAGTGTTGGCGCCAAAGGTTTCAACATCACTAACAAAGGCAGCCATTTCTGCAGATACTTTCGGTAAAAGTAACTTTTTTTTATGTTTTCGCGCCTGCATTGCCAGCGCAATGGCGCCACTAATCGGTAACAAGTTTCCCGAGAGGCCCAATTCTCCGGCGATGATAAATTCATCTAAGCGCTGCAGGAACGCCTGTTGCGTACTTTTGATGACACCTAAGGCGATGGGCAAATCGTAAATTGGACCTTCCTTTCGCAAATTTCCAGGCGATAGATTAACAATCGTACGCATTTTAGGCATAGAAAATCCATGATTCATGAGCGCAGAACCGACACGGTCCTGCGATTCTTTAACGGCAGTATCGGGTAACCCTACCGTAATGAATTTTGGATCTCCTGGTAAGTCCGTATTGACTTCTACTAGCACTGGTAACCCTTCAATGCCGATAACAGCTCCTGAATGGACTCGCGATAACATGCCCCATTCCCTTATGTGATAAAAAAAATGTCAAGAACTAAAAATAAAATTTTTTATGAATTGACTTTGCAAAACCAAGGAAATCCTTTTCTACTCATTTCTGATGAAGTTAGGACCGAGACTGAAAAATTCCCTGGGAAAGACCCTTAGTTTCTTGTCTCACGATATCGGTATCGATTTAGGAACCGCTAATACGCTCGTCTTTGCTAAAGACCGCGGAATCATTATGGATGAACCGAGTGTGGTTGCCATCTATACAAATTCTAAAAAAGTACGGGCGGTCGGGTTAGAAGCCAAAAAGATGTTGGGACGAACTCCGGGCAATATTACAGCGATTCGCCCTATGAAAGATGGCGTAATTGCCGATTTTGAAATTACCGAGGCCATGCTCCGCTATTTTATTGGTAAAGCTTCCCGTACGATGAAATTCATCCCACCGCGCGTTGTCGTTGCCGTTCCTTCTGGGATTACAGAAGTGGAAAGACGAGCTGTTAAGGAATCAGCGATTCACGCAGGTGCGCGCGATGTCCTCCTCTTGCAAGAACCGATGGCGGCAGCCATTGGTGTAGGCTTGCCCATCGATGAGCCGGCAGCAAGTATGATCGTAGATATTGGTGGCGGAACAACAGAAGTGGCCATCTTATCGCTTAACGGCGTTGTCTTTTCTCAAAGTATTCGCATGGGTGGCGACGCCATCGATACTTCGATTATCGCTTATATTAAAAAGATGTACAATTTAGTGATCGGCGAGCGCACCGCTGAAGATGTTAAAATTCAAATTGGCTCCGCCGCTCCGCTGGAAAATGAACTCGAAATGTCCATTAAAGGTCGAGATGCCATCATCGGGTTGCCGAGAACCATAAAAATTTCTTCTACCGAAGTCCGCGAAGCATTGCGCGAAGCTGTTTCTGGAATTATTGAAGTCATCAAAATCGCCCTTGAAAAATGTCCCCCGGAATTATCTTCGGATCTCGTTGATCGCGGTATTATTTTAGCGGGGGGTGGATCGATGATTCGCAAATTGGATCGCGCCATCGGCGAAGCCACAGGGCTACCGGTTATCGTTGCCGATAGCCCCCTTTTTGCCGTTGCCAATGGAACCGGAACCGTCTTGCAAGACTTGGGTTTGTGGTTATCGGAGTACTAACTTTGATTCCAATCTCAAAATTCCTTTTGCGCTGGTTTTTCCTTATTATTCTCGTCGTCCTTTTTTTTAAAAAATCCTTTGATCCTAAAAGCTTTCTTCAATCTTTGGCCACGCCTTTCGAAGATATAAAGACTCGGCTTGTACAGTCGTCAAAAATGCTTTGCTTTGAAACCCAGTCCCAAAAAACATTGGCACAGCTCTGCCAAGCGTTAGCACAGGAAAATGCGGCATTGAAATTGCAGTTAGAGCAAAATTTCGATCTGAAAGAGCGATACGTCGCCTTGGAAAATTTAACTCAAATAGGCCAACGATATACCTATAAAAAAGTTTTTGCCCATGTCATTCAACGAAATGTGTCAGCGTGGTTCGAATCGCTAAAGCTCGATAAAGGAAAATCTCATGGCGTCAAAGAAAACGCCATTGCAGTCGCTTATTGCGGCATTGTTGGAAAAGTTACAGAGGTTTTCGAAAAATTTTCGACCGTTACATTGACTTCCAGCCCTAAATTTCGCCTTGCCGTTTGTCTTGAAAACTTTAGAATGCCCATGATTTTCTTAGGCAATGGCTATCGCTATAAACGGAATTCATCGGGGAAATATGAACTTAAAGCTTCGGGATCATTAAAAAATATTCCCATCCGTGCTCAACCCTTTTTGTATAAGGGGGCGCGCATCATATGTTCTTCCCTCACTTCGACCGCCCCAGAAGGTTTAACCCTTGGCCATGTCGAAAGTGTTTATCCCAGCGTCGATGGCATGTTTTTAACAGCAGATGTCATTCTTCCTCAAGGCCTGTTTGATTTCTACGAAGTTATGATTTTGCTCCCCGATGATCTATAAAAAACAGTTCTCTCAATTTCCCCACCATCTTAAAAAACAAACCGTGAAGGCCTTTATGCTTTCCTATTTTTTGGAATTCCTAGCCAATGGATGGCTTAATCAATGGTGTTGTCAAATAACACTTATGCCTTTTTTCTGGTTAATATTTACCAAAAAATATTTTCCCTATTTTCGAGGGTGCTTTTTGTTTACGATCGGATTTCTATGGTATTTCAGGGCTTATCCTTTTTCGGGGTTATCTTTAGCGATCGTTGCCGTTATTTTATTCAAGTTGGTCCATAAAATGGACATAGATCGCTTAGCTTCTATTTTAGCGCTATGCCTTCAGGAAACGCTATTTATTGTTTTAGATCCCATTTTCAATGCAATATTGCTCATCCGCTCCCTCGTCGCATCAATCTTGATGCTTTACTTCCTCCCCAACGATTTGGCGCTACACGTTTCTGCAAACGCGAAATGATGGAGATGAAACGCAGTTTCGCTGAAATTCAACAGCAGGAATAGCTTACCCCTACGGCATGATTAGGGTTGACGACAGTAATATTAAATCGACGACAAACCTTTTCTCCTAAAAGAGCGGTGATAATTTCCGGATGATTACAATCACGGCTAAGGTGCGCTAAAAATATCTTTTGCCATTGAGGACGATCCGCGTTAGTAATCAAATTAAAAGCGGATTCATTAGATAGATGACCATAACGACCGCGAATCCGGTTTTTGATAGCTTGAGGACGCCTATCGCTCTCAAGCAACGTATGATCGTAATTGGACTCAAGAATTAAAATTTCTGAATCCTTAGCATATCTTTGGAGTTGAGGCGGAATATATCCCAAATCCGTCATCCAACATAAGCTCTTTCCGCCGTTTTCGCTGCGCAATAGATAACCTATGGGTTCAACGGCATCGTGGGGGATCAAAAATGTTTCTACAAATAGGCTCTTATAATAAAAACTCTCCCCGCTTCTAAAGTAATTCCAATGAAATTGCTTTCCCAATTTATCATCGATGGCCGTTGCGGTTGCTTCATTAGCAAAAAATCGAAGATGATCCCATTTTCCTAGGCCTCGCAACCCTTGGCAATGGTCAGCATGTTCGTGAGTAATAAAAATCGCGTCAATATCATTGATACCAAACCCGAGATTGAATAGACGATCTACAATTTGCTTCCCTGTGAGGCCAGCATCGATTAAAAAGTTACCTTCCGTAGACCGTACCAGTAAACAATTGCCCTGGCTACTGCTTCCCAAAAAATGACAACCTGTAATCACCGCTTTTGGATATAAAACTTGGCCGATAAAAGCAATCTCAAAGTGGTAAGTGTAACCTTTCCGGTTAAATTTAGAGCGATATTTTCCGGTTATGCTAAGAGAAATGAGGGACCTTTATGCCATTGAAGTCCAGAGGCAAAACGATTACCGCGTATTAAAATAATAATTAAGTATTTGACGAGCGATAGGGGCTGCTGTTCGACCACCATAATAGTTATCGTGCTTAGAATTTTCTTGAATAGCGATTGCAATGGCCAGTGATGGGTTTTCGACAGGTGCGAAACCGACGAACCATGCGACATTGCGCTTTTCACCTTGTTCCCACACTTGCGCTGTACCACTTTTTCCCGCCGAACTGACCCGGTCTAGTTTCGCCAGGCGTCCTGTTCCGGAATCGATAACGCTTTGAAGTGCGCCAATAAGCGCTCTATAATCCTTAGGACGTAACCCAATCGTAGGATATGGAGATTGATCATGTCTTGGATCGTGAAGGATGTAAGGTACCGTTTGCGTGCGATTTTTAGCGAGACTGGCCATAAAACAGGCCATTTGTAGCGGAGAAACGAGGAGATAGCCCTGACCGATAGCCATATTAGCTGTATCGCCTGGGTACCATTTTCCGTAACCTTTTTTTTCCTTCCAAGCAGGAGTGGGTACAATCATACGATTCGTCTCGAAAGGAAGCTCAACGGCGGTCTTTTTATCAAGGTGAAAGCGCTTAGCCTCATCGGCAATATTTTCAGCCCCACAGATCTGGCTGCGAAGATAGTAATAAACATTGCAGCTCTTTTCCATGGCTTTTCGGAGCGATACGCTGCCATGGGCTACAGAATGATCGCAATTGAAAATACGGGGACCGATTTTAGTAAATCCGAGACATTGGCTCGTATCTTGATCGTCCCAGCAGGAAGTTTTATGGCGCAAAAATGCAATTGTGGAAATAATCTTAAAAGTGGAAGCCGGAGGATAAACGCCCTGCAATGCCCGATTCAACCAAGCACCGCTTTGGGTAATTTTCTGGTAAATTTCGGAGGAAATGCGAGGGCTTAACAGATTGGCGTCATAGTTCGGCTTACTGGCCATGGCAAGGATTTCTCCGGAATTAACGTCAATGAGTGCAATGCTGCCCAATTTGTCTTCGAGTGCTTGCTCGGCGACGCATTGTAAATTGATGTCGATACTCAACGTACAATCGTGGCCTTTGCAAGGCGGTATTTCTTGAATACAGTCCGCACGGAAGCCTGAAAGGTCGACGGAAAATATTCTTTCACCATTGATCCCCAATAGCGATGAATTCTGCGAAAGTTCGATTCCTGTTTTCCCCGTTTTCCCTTTAAATTGAAATGTTCTTAGCGCGGCGGTATGGGGTACGCGCTCCATGGAGGAAACGACGTAACCTAAAATGTGACTCGCCGCGGCATGGTAGGGATAAAAACGGTAATAACTGGTTGCAATATAAAGAGGCGATCGCGGAGGAAGACCGTCGATGAGGCGGGCGTATTCTTCGATAGAGAGATTGGATAAAACGGTCACCGGCAGTAATAACGATTCCCGATAATGGCGTTCTAGCGCTTGAGGATCAATGGTTTCTTGACGCCCTGTAATCGTATTCGCCAATGCGCAGTGCTTTTGAAACACGTTGATGCGCGCTTGTTGCTGTAATTGCTTGCGATTCACAGGTTTATGATCGCTGCGTGCCTGTTGAATGAGATGGGTATACTCTTGGCGAATTTCAGGACGAATATCATCGAAGTAGAGATGAAGTTCAAAGGTAGGAAGGTTATGAACTAATAATTTTCCATTGCGATCGTAGATATCGCCTCGTGCTGCAGGAATGATAATGCGCCGCTGATTTTGGCGTTTTTCTTTTTGAGAAAAATAATCATGTTGAATAATTTGTCGGTAAAACAAACCGCAGGCCAAAAACAGGAATACTGATGAAAAATATAGGCCCAACGGAATAAGCCACCAGTAATTGGGTTTGGAGCGGAATTGTCTTGCAGCATACCGAAACAGCTTCATGCCAAGAAGTCTTAGCATTCTCATAGAGATCGCAAATTTTCCAACGCATTTCGTAGGAATCCTTCTCATTTTCCGGGACAGCGATCATTTTAGTACATTGAAGAGAAGTTATAGTTGATATAAATTTCTGGCGGAGAGGGAGGGATTCGAACCCTCGGTACCGTTACCGGTACACAACATTTCCAGTGTTGCACAATCGGCCACTCTGTCACCTCTCCCAGAGTAAGCTAACAGAAAAATTTTCTCTTTTTTGTCTATGGCAAAGTATCATCTGCACTTCGATTTCTTACAATTCCGTTTACTTTTCATTTTATAGCTTATTTTGCTTGTCATGAACAAATGTTTTCTTATCGATGGTCTCAATCTTGTTTTTCGCTGTTTCTACGCTATTCCCCTTTTAACACATCAAGACTTTCCAATCAACGCCATTTTAGGGGTCACTAAAATTTTATCCAAGATAATTAATTTAGAAAGGCCGTCGCACGTGGCTATTTTTTTCGATAAAGGCCGAGATACTCAGCGGCAGTTACTATTTCCAGAATACAAGGCCCAACGTACTGCGGTTCCCGATCCCGTGAAAATTCAAATTCCTGTCATTAAGGAGTTTGCTTATGCCTTAGGTTGTACGGTGATTGAACGTTCGGGGATTGAAGCTGACGATTTGATCGCTTCCTTTGCCCAAAAATATCGATCACAATTTAGTGAAATTTTAATTTTCAGCACAGATAAGGATTTTGCCCAATGTATTGGAGGTAATATTTATCAGATCATTCCTGGGAACGAAAAAAATTCCTTGGGAAATCGCTTTGACCGCACAAATATTTTCAAAAAATTTGGGGTATATCCGGAACAAATAGTCGACTATCTTTCGCTGATCGGAGATCAAGCCGATAACATCCCTGGGATTCGGGGGGTAGGGGCAAAGACGGCAAGTCTGTGGCTTCAGCAATTTGGAAGCATTGAGACATTGCTCAGGCAGTATATGTCTGTCAAGCCTTTGCGTTTCCAAACCATTTTGAGTGAAAACGTAACTACACTTCGCCGGAATCAACAATTAGTGACCTTAGATTGCCATATTAGTGATGTTTATTGTGAAGTATTGAAGCCTGATGAGCGACGGTATGCGCAGCTTGTGGATAATTATAAATTAAATTCCTCAGGAAAACTACCTTCGCCATCGAAAGTATTCCAGACCGATTTTTGGGGTGACGGGGAACCGTTACCCTGAAATTTAATGTTTTGTCCTCCAGGTCCATTTAATTTTACAAACTTTTTTATTGCGTACATTTAAATGAAAAGCAACGTCGATGTTGTGGAGATATCATTATGTCGGATCTAGTGATTGGTAACGTCTTGGCGGTTCAGTGGGAGTGTCTTTCGCCAGTTTCTAACGCCGTTCTTGAAGGGATGATCTCGGAGGCCTTGAATTATGAAAATGTCGAAGAAATTTATGGTTCTAGTCATGGTTTCTACGGCCTTTTAGGCCATAATCTCATTGATCTCGCTTCCCAATCACAACAAGTCATTCGTGATTTGCGTTTTACTCCAGGCGTCGTTTTGGGCGCCGCGAGCAAATTCAAGCATTTAGCTAAGGAAATGGATGCCATTTTTGATGCATTCAAGGAATACAATATTCGTTTTCTCCTGATAACCGGAGGAATGGAAGCCCAATTGACCGCTTTCGAGCTTTCCAAAGAGGCTCAAAAGCGCAGTTATGGGTTGAATGTCATTTCTATTCCGGATACAATTTATAATAATTTGCCCATTACAGATCACTGTCTAGGTTATGGCAGCGTTTCCAAATTTATAGCGACAACGCTCCGTGAACTTTCCCGTTACGCTATGGCCACCGCAAATCATGATTTAGTTAATATCATTGAAATTGCATCAGAGAAATCCGATTGGCTCATTGCCAGCGCTTTGTTCGAAGGAGCGACACAAAATATCATCCTTTTGCCTTCTCATAATTTTTCGGAAAAACAATTTTTAGAGGCCGTTCAAAACACACTCAAAACGAACATTTATTGCAATGTAGTGACGACCAATTGCTTAATGGATGGTGAAGGGAATTACCTAGTTCAGAAGAATGCTCGCGGTACGAGTGTGGCGATGAAGTTGAAAGAAATTTTAGAGGAATCTCTTGAAGTGCAGGTCTCGACCACAAAATTTGAGTTGTTGCAATATGTAGCAACGCACTTTTTATCCAAAACGGACGTGGATGAGGCCTATGTCTGTGGTACTAAGGCGATACGTTTTGCGTTAGATGGTTTGACAGGAAAGATGATGACGATTTTGCGTTCGGAAAGTAATCAATACGGTGTAGAATTTGGTGTAGCCGATCTTGCGAATATTTGCGGCCATGAAAAATTGATTCCTGAGCATTGGTTCAATGAAAATAGGGAATTAAATGCTAATTTTTCGAAGTATCTTTCTCCTTTGATTCAAGGAGGCATGTTCATTGCAGAAAGCAATGGGTTGCCTAAATTTGCGACTTTAAGGCATTAAAAAAGCTCGGTATTATCTTTTTTGGATAAGAAGTTGTTTAACGATGTTGATTAGCTTGAAGTCAATTCTACTGGGGCATAGAGAGTGTTGATCGAATACGTGGAAGGGGAGATATTTACTGGGGCATAGAAAGTGTTGATCGAATACGTGGAAGGGGAGATATTGACGAAAAGAAAGTATTTTTATCATCATAGATCATCGAACTATTGTATTGTATTGGAGAGGTGGCAGAGTGGATGAATGCATCTGACTCGAAATCAGACATACCTGTAAGGTATCGAGGGTTCGAATCCCTCCCTCTCCGCCAGAAATTTATTAGCGCAAAGAGCTTTTGTAATTTCCGTCCGGAAGTTGATGTCTTTTGGAGCTGAGTGGAATATATGTTGGAGAAGAGGCCCGGCGCTTCGCGCCAGGCCTCTTTTATGCGGATTGATTTGTGACCCTTGCAATTTTTCCATTCAGAGATTGCTTACAAGGTCTAGGGCAGAGTGTCCCAGCTTATGTTGATTGATTTATCATGTCCCACTCTTATTGGCTGTGACGGTAATGTAATATCAAACGAGCATGATTATTAAGTCCAGCTTGCCCGACAATGGCTGCAAAGGGATTTGTAATATAGAAACATTGCAATTTCAGATCAATAAAGGCTTCTTCATTAAGTTTTCCCGAAATCTCATTAAAAAATTTCTTCGTCGGCCATTGAAGGGTTTGCGTTTTATCCTCACTGGCAAAATAGGCAAGTGATAACCCTAATGCCCCTAGTATAAAACGCATTTTATCGCCATCTTTCCCGGCGAATAATAACTTTAAAGGTGTCAAGTTTTCGGAGGCTGTAAATATCGGCCGATCGTTTACCCGCCAAGAATATGTAAATTGATACATTAATTTATCTTCGATATCTCTTTTGATGGCTATCTTTTTTTTGGAACTTTTGAGTAAAAATGGACTATCGGCCATCCATTGATTCAGATGTATGACCTCAACTAAATAAGCCACTTGCGTGCGTACCTTACTCGATAAATCATTAGTGGGGAATAAGTTGATGATCATGGGCATGATATCCTTTAATTCCGCTTCATGTGTTTCTTTCAGTTGATTTATTTGGTATACTAGATTATCGAACTGTCGAGTTAACCTATCGAATTCATTTTTCTGTTTTGCGGGGATGAAAAATTTATTCTTGTTTGTAGTTATTATTTTCAATAATTTCTTGGTTTGGGTTGTAGCGTTCTGCGCATCTTTTAGGAACTCATCGATATCTCCTTTGCACTTATTGATTTGATCAGATAAATTGGCCAACATCTGCTTATTTTTTCGTAACTCTTCATTATAATACTCTCTGGAATGGATGTATTGACCATGCTCATCAAAATGATTATAAGGTATGAATAAAAGGATTTTGGCTTTATCATTTGAAGCGTTGACGATGTCGTCGATTTTTGAACAATCAAACATCCCTCCAAAAGCGACAAAGCTTTCATTGGCCTGTTCTTGTCGAACTAATTCCAGCGATGAATTATAAGTACAGACATCCCTATTGCCAAAAATGTCCCTTCCATTACAATCGCGGAGTTTCAGGTTGATTTCATTATTACGATACTTCGATAGACGTTCTACTTTGTGATATATTTCTTCGAAGAAATTCAGAACCATTGACTTTAAAAATTCCTTATCTTGAAAATCGAAATTCTTCTCAACGAACATAGCCACTGTTTTCAGGTATAAAGATTTGTCTTGTTGAAAATTCCCTTCAAAAAATCCATGCCAATTTTGGTGAATTTCCTTTGTGAGCATAACTATGAATTCTTCTAAAAGTATGGGATTGCTTAATACCTTAGCCAGTTCTATAATATCATCGATATAATGATGCGCATAGGTAAGTTTAGGCACATTCATTTCGAATATCTTTTCATGAAGATCGATCTCGATTGTTTTTAAATCATTTGCGAATGCGGCATCGAGGGATAAATCCTCTCCAATATAAAGTCTACGCAAGTTTTCCTCTTCTTGTTTCTTCAAATTCTTCAGATTTTTCTTACAAATCTCCGTTGTTTTCCGTTGAATAGCCATCAAAAGCATAGCCATTGCGCCGTGAAGTGCCGCCATATTTTGAAAATTGACTATTTTTCTCATTTCTGGATCACTGCTATATGGATCAGCGGGATTTAATCCCACAGTTCCGTATTTTCCTCCGATGATTTCCAAAAGTTCTCGAGCGATTATTTCTTTAGCGGTCCAATCGCATTGATTTTCAGCGACATCGAGGTCATATTTTAAATCCAATATTGCTTTGAAATAATTTTTCTCATAGTTTTTGAGATTGATTTCCTGGTTAGCGTAATCGTAACAGCGATAAGATAAATGCGGGGCACCAGCAAAAATCACATCTTGATGTTTTTCGGCAAAGCTTTTATGTTTGTGAAATATTTCTTTAATTTCCTCTTCATAACGAAGCTGAGACGTATTTTGTTGGGTTGGGAAATTTTCTTGTGAGGTGAGCGATGGAGATGGCGGTAGTGCTGGAGCCGGAGGTGGAAGCGAAGGTAGAGGTGGTTGTTCAGGCGGTGGTTGTTCAGGCAACACATCCGAGGATGGGTTTTCAGTTTGTGGTACTAGTACTTTTTCAGGGAAACTAACGTTATTTCTTAGAAAAAAGAAATACCTGAAAACGGCAGCCATAGGTCCTAGAAAGGAAAAGTACTTAGGAGCGCTTATCTCCTGTTTTTTTTCGACGAAGGGTATTTTTTTAGGCTGATTTTGTGCATTTTGCGCGAGCGCGCCGGCATTATAAAATATATTGCCGGCGGCACATCCGAGAAATATCCATATTTTCATAATTGATAGGAATATAATAATTTTTACTATTTAATCAAATATTTAATACGTTTTTCGGGAAAAAATGTAAAAATGAACTCAGCGAGTTCATGATGTTGCGCAATGTTGCGTACTGCTCTATACTATTTTACAGGTCATATTTCAATATTGAAGTATTAATCGACCATGGTTGTTGAATCCAGCTTGCCCAACAATGCTTGCAAATGGATTGACAATGTGAATGCACGTCAAGCCCAGATTTTTGAAGGCATCGTTATTGTTGCTTTCCATCGTTGTGATTTCATTAAAGAAGGATTTCTTAATGCTTTCTTTATCTTCGGAATCATACATGAAAAGAGTCAATGACATTCCCGCTGCGCCACAAATTAAATCTACTTTTTCATAACAGTTTCTATAGCATAATAACTTTAAAGGTGTCCATCTTATCGTTGTCGGTTGATAGGGTTGATAGTTAATGGGTTTGATGATTTTGAGGAGATGGCTAATGGTGTTTGCTATCTCTTGGTCGACTTTAACTTTGAAAGACGAAGGAAATCTATGAATTTCAATCCAATGGTTGATATTGGTTACAAAAACAAGATAAGCGGCATGAGCTCTTATGCGACTCGACAAATCATTAGTGGATGTAAGGATCGCTAAGATGGACTCGTGTGTTTTAGCGTAAGACTGTACTTGTTGTGAGACTTGCGTTCCGTCTTCATTAAAGTGTGTATACTGACAATTCCAAGTACAGGTTGTAAACTCTGGATTCCCTAAATTCAGTATCCGACTGATATCGGAGTACTCAAACATTCCTCCAAACGCAATAAAACTTTCGTTGGCTCGTTCACGTCGAATGAGTTCTAAGGCGGAATTATAACTACAAACTTTTATATTATTGAAAATATCCTTTCCATTGCAATCGCGAAGTTTCAATTTTATCGATGGTTCAGTAAATCTTAAGAAATGCTCTATCTTATCGTATGTTTTCATGAAATAATTCGTAGCAATTCTTTTTAAAAATTCCTTACCGGTAACGTTGAAATTTCTATTCACAAAGTTTATGATTGTTTTTTCATATAAAGTACGATCTTGTTGTGAAGTGTAAATTTGTTGTTTATCGGCACGAAGAATGCCTGCGATGGCTGTTCTCAAAAGCTTAGGGTTGCATAGTAACTTTGCCAATGCAATAATATCTCCAACCCTTGTGCTATAAGGTAGTACGGGTTCATTAATTTTGAATTGTGCAGCATTTGCATTTCTCAGGTATGCCTGCAATGAGGTATCCAAGGGAGTCGATGGGGAACTGGAATTAAAAACCCTCTTCAGGTCCATTTCTCCCAAATGGTTACAATGTAGCTTACAAATTTCCGTTGTTTTTCGTTGCATAGCCATTTCCAACACAACTATTGCGGCATGAAGTGTAACCATATCTTGGTAATCGATCATTTCTTGTAGGGCACTATTATTTTCTCCCACACGATTTATTCCTGTAGATCCATATTTTCCAATGATTTCCAAAAGCTCTTGAGCGATGGTTTCTTTAGCCGTCCAATTACATTGATTTTCGGCAACATCGAGATCGTACTTCAAATCTAACATCACCTTAAAATAATTTTCCTGATACTTTTCGCGGTTGATTGTTCTAGCTTCATTGTTGTAGTAGCGGTAAGATAAATTAGAAACTCCGGCAAAGATCACATTAGGATGTTCCTTTTCAAAAGTATAGTGACTGTAAAATACCTTATCATCGAAGTTATATTCAGGGTGCCTCCCCAAATTTGGTAATTGGGTATTCGTAGTACCAGCATGTGGCGAGGATTCAGAGGCAGACTTAAAAGAATAGTTACCATATATAGGCATTGCAGTTTGGATATCTGAATGCGTGGGTTGAGTTGGAACGCTTGCGTTGGCGTCTATCAATGTTTTGACGGCACCCGCAGCCGCGACCACCGCTGCGGTCCCGGCAACGGCAAGTGCTGCCTTTTTCGTCGATGATGTATGCCAATCATCCGGTGTGACGGTCATAAGTTTAACATCTTCAATTGCCTTAGGAACTAAAACGAAGAGCTTCTTATCGTAGGTAACAAAAAATAATAATTTCTCTTGTCTCCATAATGTTTCCCAATTTTTAATTAAAATGTTGTCCTGACCTAAGTTTCTTTGCTTTAAAATATCTTGGACATCGTCATCTTTCAAAGTACCGGACTTATACGTGATTTTTTTATTATTAGCCCAAGAATCGTAGATAGTTAACTCATTAAAAAAATGAGGACAGATCAATTTTCCATCGGTTATTTCTAAAAAGATCACAGGAAGATCTTCAGTGCGCTGTTTTATCTTCTTATGTTGGCTGTCATAATCTTCGATTGCAGTCAACATTTCCATTTCCGATAAGCTTTTGCCCTTTTGATCCAAGAGAAGGCGCAGACCTAATTTACACTCGAACGCGCAAACGGCGTTTATTTTCGCAAGACAGGTTTTAACCTTCGAATAAGCGTTATCCTCCAAATCCACATCCACCCCTAAAGCCGAAGTATTAAGTTTCGATAAATCTTCCTGGAATTGGAATGGCTCTGGATTTGTGTTTTGAGCGTAGGAAACGTTCAATAAACCTCCCGTAATCATTGCAGCAATGACATATTGTTTTACGTTTTTCATAATTATTTTTAATATATTAATTTTTATTAATTTATCAAGTTTTTATAATATTTATGAAAATGGAGCATATCTCTACGTTTCAATGTCGTAAAATTCAAAGAGAGCGGTGCTGGATTGTCTTTAATATTTTAATATTGTAATATCAATCGGCCATGACCGTTGAATCCAGCCTGTCCGATAATTCCCGAGAATGGATTTGCGATGTAGATACACAGTAAACTCAAATCCTGAAAAGCGCCATCATCTTTATTTTCCATTGTAATTTCGTTAAAAAAGACCTTTTGGGAACGCTTTAAATCATTCGAGAAGTAGGCTAATGAAATTCCTAATGCTCTGAAGATGTGATCTATTTTTTCTTTTCGAACTCTTTCGCTAAAAACGTTGTTTTTATAAAATTTATTGACCAGTAATTTTAAAGGCGTTGACCAATAGTGATCGATTTCAGTTTTATCAATACTGGGATTATAGAAATGCTCGATTCGTTTTTCTACGTTTTGGTCGATACAGATCTCGAGATTAAGGGGAAATAACCCGTTATTTTTCATCCAATGATTGATATTGGCTGCGAAAACGAGATAGGAGATGTGTGCTCTAATGCGGCTCGATAAATCATTAGTCGGTGTAAAATTTATAAAAAAAAACGATGGGTGCATTTCTTGATCGTATTTATTTTTTTTCTCTATCAGCTCGCGTAATTTTGCGCCATCCTCATTAGGGATGCGAACTGCAAATGGGACTTTATCAAAGTCCCCTGTAACTTTCAAGTACCCTTTTTGAGGCCAAAACGATACATCTAAGGACCCAGTTTTACGATATTTATTGACGATTTCTCGAATTTGTGCGTTATAATCTTCTATATCGCGATCACTGATTTCGGTC
>JAITAK010000036.1 GCA_031284165.1 Puniceicoccales bacterium | reverse complement strand
AAGGAAATATTTATATTTTTTTTAGTGAATTGTAATTTGAGTAGCCGATAAATGAAATAAAATCTTGACAAAGGCCTAAGAATTCTTAAAAATTAGGGTTTTTAGTTTTAGATGTGCCGCTCGTGCCCACCCTATGCCACCTAGCATTGAAGCCATTTGAGAATTTGTCAAGTAACTTAAATTATGAAGTTTGGAGATGTAATTCATTGAGAGCCTCGTCGAATTGCCTTTTTTTCGTTTTATCGCTAATGTACGCTCTTTCTTTCATGGCCATATCGAAGGGCGTTTCACCTTTATTGTTTCGGATATTGGGATTGGCTCCTGCGGCAAGCAACAGCCTTGCGATCTCGAAATCTCTTAAAAGCATCGTTAAATGCAGTGGAGTCCAGCCATTTTCATTTCTGATATTTACATTTGCTCCGCGATCGATTAGCAATTTTACGACTTCAATATTTCTTTTTATTATTGCAGGGTATAATGCCGTTTCTCCTTCATTGGGTATGTCTATATTGGCTCCATTATCCACTAGCAGTCGTACGATTTCGAGTCCATCATCTAGTTCTACCTCGGCAGCCTTATGTAAAAATGAGGCTTCTCTGGGCTGGAAGCCTTTGTACGGCAAATTCACATCCACATCTTCCGTTTCGATAATTAATTTTACGGTTTCGAACGCTTCTTCGGGGTCTTCATTGGCGCTGCCAATCGCGTTTAACAGGCGTTGTTCCGGGGAACAATCCAGAGCCTCTATGGCTTTATCCAATAGAAAAATTTCTCCTGATGTAAACTCCCTTGATTTGAGTAGTGTGCGGAGATACTCTATTTCCAATAATCTTTCTATGGGGATGTTCATCCGGAGTAGTTGAGGTATGGTAAACCTTTCTTTTAGTCGTTTTGCTGTCGGAAATAGCTTTGTTCCGCATCTATTACGCCAATTTTCTTCGTCGAGAAATTCTTCACCGGGAATGTTCAATAAATATCTGTGTAATAATCTTAACGACTTGCGAAAAGACTCCCAATGGGGATCCTTACCCATCGCAAAGTCTATAGTTTCATCATCTATTAGGACTAGGTATAGTGAGGATAGATCTACGAGTGGTGGAGTCCGTAGGGGATTGGTGAAAATCTGATGGCTACTTCCTTCATTTTCATCTGAACGGTTTGCTTCTTCGCTTGGAGCGATCGGGACAATACTACCATCGGGAATGCCATTAAACATTTCCTCCGAATCGGAGCTTTCGAATTCATCCATATATCTATTTGTGATAGCCGAGCCCGTAGAACATAAAACCACTAATCCCATCCTTATTAACCATCCTTTTATTTCCATCATGGAAGATGGATGGGAATTATCAGGGCTATGTCAAACTATTTATATAACATTATTAGGGGTATGTTAAATTATTTATACATTTTATATTTTCTTCTGCTTGTACGCCGGACGTTCTGTTGTGTTATCGCCTGTTTGCTGCTCGTCGCCTTGCGTTTGCTCGCATGAATTCGTCTCTCTCTTCAGGTGACATACTCGCCCATTCCTCTTTGGTTAGGCCTGCCATGTTAGCGTTCATTTCAGCGATCTTTTCATTGATCCTTTGTACAATCGTTGCATATTCTTTTTTAATATTGGGATCCTTGATTTTAGTTATATTACCTTCCGTTAGTTTTGATACTTGACTCATGATGTCTTTGCTCGAAATTGCCTTCAATAATTCATCCACTACAGCTGAAGATGCGTATGAATCCGATAAAGACTTTTCTTTGTCAATTCTTCTTTAATTGGCAAAGTTCTTTCATTTCTTCCGGCAAAAGTACAGCTAGACGTAGCAATGTAAAATCCTTGCCGTAGCGTTCCTTTAGGCATTTGCTAATATTATCTATATATGCTTTATTTGCGATGGCAGCTCTTACTCCCTGCCGGGATTTTGACAGAATAGCTTCCTCTAAAAATGTCAAGTTTCCGCAGTCAACGTTACCGCTCACACTTCCTTTTATTAGGGAGATGCATTCTTCCATGGATAGAGGTCCTTCCGATGTTAGTTTGTTCTTAAGTTTCTCGGTTGCCTGTTTTTTTTGCTCCAAATCTGCCGATCTTATGCGTTCGCGCCTTTCTTCGGCCAGCCTTTTGTTTTCTTTAGCTACCCGTTCTCTTTTCTTGCGAGCTTCCTCTCTTTCTTGATCCGATGGGGGGAATAGTCGTTGGCTTGCTTGGGCCGGCGTGATTGCAGCAGTAGAACTTCCCAAAAGAAGACTGCCGATGATATTTTTTTTAAAAACCTTTTTTTATTTTAATAATTTTATTCGTCATAATAACTGCTCCAGCATCCGCATTCTGGTATTGCTTTTTGCGGAGCAAGTGTTTTTGAATAAAATATGGTTATTTATTGGAATTTAACCGAGCAATAAAATCTTGACAAAGGCCTAAGAATTCTTAAAAATTAGGGTTTTTCGTTTTAGATGTGCCACCCGTGCCCACCCTATGCCGCCTAGCATTGAAGTTATTTGAGAATTTGTCAAGTAACTTTTTTTTTAATAAAATTTATGTGGGAATTTTTTCTAATGTGGCACCCTGATCTGGGCCACATTGTTTCCCGGTGTTGATACGCTATTTCCCGACGCTAATATTTTTTTGGTTCCAGATATTGTGGGCGTACTTGTTAATCGTTCGGTCACTGGAAAATTTTCCCAGGAGTGCCGTATGCAGAATGGCCATTTTGGCCCATTGGGTTTGATTCTTTCAGAAGAGCCGTATTTAGGGCCATTTTCGCCCAGGGTTGGCTTTGGTGGACATTATCACTTTTTTACGCTGACGCTTTGTAAATTCCAGATGTCGCGG
>JAITAK010000012.1 GCA_031284165.1 Puniceicoccales bacterium | reverse complement strand
ACATAGCTCTAAGGGCGATGGATTTAACGATGGATAATTTTTGTTTCGAAAGCGTGTATATATGAGCTGTCCTTTGGTTTTTGGAAACATTTTAAAACTTTTTTGGGCTTCTTCGTGCTTCTAGTCGTATTCGCTTAGATATCCGTGAAATATCGCGAACGCTTTGGATGATTTTTGTAGAAGCGTCGGTCTAATTTCCTCTTTGAAGAGAGAGGAGACCAAACTTTGCCGTTGCTGCTGAATCTCGTTTCTCCAGGAAATAGGAAGCACCCATAAATGAGATGGCGGTAGCTCTCCTTCGATTTTTTTGGACAGTGAATCTTCTGGACAATCCTCATTTTTTATGGTGCTTCAAAAGGTCTAGATGAGATAATTGGGGGATTATTTTTTATTTTTGGAAAAAATTAAAGCGGGAATTTTCTATGGTAGGCATATATTGGGTTCTTCGCAGAAGAACCTTCTGTATTTTCCACTTGCAGCGAGGGAAGAACATCGCACATTGGCTTCAGTTTCCTCGAGCCCAGATGGCGGAATCGGCAGACGCGTCGGACTCAAAATCCGATTCTCGCAAGAGAGTGAGGGTTCGACCCCCTCTCTGGGCACCAGAAAGTGCAGGTTAAGATTAATTCCTATCTTCCATGATCTTCTCATAAAGATCATGAATCTTTTTCATCTCACCTTCCAGAGTGAATTTCTCACAAAAAATTCTGTGACATGCCTGAGCTTTTTTTATGGCTTCTTCTTGATGGTTTTGAATATGTTTAACATGTGTATCGATTTGACGAAAAACATCATCTGGATTGTCTTCGATATTATCCACATCAATATAATATACATTATTTTTGAACTCACGTATTACCCATGGATGTTTGTCACTGATGATCACATTAGAGGAAGCGCATATTTCCAGTGTTTTACCTGACATAGATACTGTTTGCCGGAATGCTTTACCATGTAAAAGAAGAGATATGCCGTATTGTGTACCTATTGCAACAGGTCCTATGCCATCAACAGGAATATCACCTTCGTAACCTTTTTCAAGCCAGCGCCCCCTCTTTTTATTTCTCCAGCCCGATGTTTTGCTATGAACATGAAAATATCCTGTATCCCCAAGTAAATTGTAAACCTTGAAATAAGCTGCGTCTCCTCGCTCATCCCAATTGATTCCATGACAAAATAATTGCGTTTTAGATCTATTATCAAAATCAGTTTTAAAGGTAGTGGGATAAGTCGATATATAATAAAATTTTTTCTTTTCAGCAAACTCTACATAATTTTTTAACGGATCGAAGCTTTCGCAGCAGCACAGAAAACCGTCATAACGCGCAGTATTTCGAGCTCTTGAAAGATTTTCTTCACATTGAACTCCTGATTGAATCACAAGTAAATTTATTAGGTTAGGCATTGGTGCAAAACCTTCATCTAAGGATATGACAAAATGAGGGTTCAAGTAAGGGATCCATTTGCTATCTTGAAGATTGTCTATTAAAAACCACTCCCATCCTAGCTTTTCAGCTGCGATGCTCATGCGTATAGCCCATTGAATTTCACCTATCGATGGCCTTGTAACAATGGCCATTCGGGGTTTTGTTGAAGCATAAGGAATCTGTCGCTTATCGGCATATTTGGTTAATGCATCACAAAGTCTTTCGGAAATGTATGATACTAATTTTTTAGCATCTATTTTTTTTAATTTTTCTACGAAAGCCAGGAAATCATCTCTCCAATTATTATTGGCTGGATAAACGCGATGCTGCGTAAGGTATAATTGTCCATCATCACTTACAACAGTAGTGTAAAATGGTTCGTAGGTTCCATTAACAATTTTGGGTTGGAAATCTAAGGAGTGAAATGGGCGAAAAATATAAGATTTAGGGCTAGTAGCATCTTTTCTCCATATTGAAATTTCCCTTAGGACAAAATTCCCAGGCAACGATTTATGATTTAATGAATCATGATAACCGCGATTTCTGTCTTTGAAATCGAATGACTTTTGGGCATTTTGACATATATCGTAATTTTTACACAAAGTTGCATTCCAAACCCAAAACGCAATTTGGTGATAGGCACCAGAACCTTGGTAGCGATCGTTGCAAATTGCAAGATGTGGTATAAATTCTAAAGGACTTTCAGCGATGTAGCCTTGTGGCAATTGATGCTCCGTCGTTTGAAAGGTGACTTTGAGGTCGAGGTCGTAATAGCCGTCAGTTGTTGCGATATTTGCTCTAGGAGTAGCCAGTCCCATGCGAACGAGCATGTTGCCGATCTCCGTAGGAAGATTGACGGCATGATTATCATGCTTCGTGCATTTTAAAACATTTGTTGGTCCTGTGGCGCTATGGATATTAATCCCTACGGTATCACTGGGTATTAAAGTGCTCATCTTAGCTCCTCCCTCCAAAATAGGATCATCTGCGAGGACTTGGTGATGAGTACTCATTCTTACTTGTGGACTCGATGAGCCGCCCCATGATGACAATCGCTCCAGTGCATTTGAAAGTTCCGGACAGGAGTTGAGTAGTATTTCTTGCGCCGTACGACTTGTCCCTGCCACTTCCTGTGGAATGATGTCGACACAAACGATAACTTTTTTGCGGGTGATGATGAAAACGGCAAATCTGAAGTCCTGTGCCGAATTCATGTCCCTGATCTTTGTTTCCCACCACTTCGTAGCGGCATCTGTAGCGGTATTTAAATCTCGACAAAATCTTCGCAGAAAAAAGCCGTTGGGCAGCGAGGCTGCCTTAATTTCTATTCCCTCATCGAACTGTTTTTCGAAAGCTATCTCTCCTTGAGCAAGCGATAAAAATTTGACCGCGACATGAGAAGAACCCCTACGATTACTCTGCCAGATGGCAACTTTACTATCGCAAGGCTGGTGTATCGTGAAGGCAACCAATAATTTTTTGGAGAATTGGCCTTCGGGGCCTATTACTCCTAGACGCTGTAGCCACAATTTGGCCTCTTTCGGCAAGGCGAAATAGCCGAGAGAATCACTTTCACTTGTCCCTACTTCTGTGTCGGGAAATGTTACCACGGCTAGAGGAAAACTATGTCCGTCCTGAACCTCTGTCCCATAGCGACTCGGGACAGATCCGAGACAACTTTGTGTCTCTATGGAAGGTCGTAGTATGCCGTGATCATCCGACTTCCAGTTAATGATCCCCTCTACAATCCCAACAGGGGAAATAGCCCAAAGTATAAAGAAGTGAATAAGGTTTTTTTTATAATGCATGTGAGGAAAGCGCTATATCATTTGGTCTCAATGTCAATACCTTCACTGTAAATATTTTTCTAAAGATGGAAAGTAGTTTCAAGAAGTATTTAGAATGCTGGTATTAATACTTTCGAATTGGTTGTTGCTCGCGAAAAATGCCGAGAAAGAGGAAGGAAAGA
>JAITAK010000007.1 GCA_031284165.1 Puniceicoccales bacterium | reverse complement strand
AGAGGTTGGGGGCGAGCAGCCTTGCTGAACAACATTACTTGGGGAAGCGTTGCTTCGCTTTCCGTTTGCGTCAACTTCGTTGTCGCTCCCCCCACTACCTCCGGAACAAGTCTAGGTCCAAATGCTTTCCCTAATTCTTCTTCCCCTTTCTTTAATAAAACTTTGCTGCCTTCTTTGACAAGCTCAAAAACTTTTCCTCCGTTCTGGGTTATAATTTTTCCTCCAACTTTCAGAAATTTCATCCCCGCAATGGTCGCCACTCCGTCTTTCGCTAGCGATTTAGTCGCCTCCCATATGGAACCATCATTGTTCAAAATTTGATAGGCGTCATATCCAGGAATGAATTGCACAGCTATTTCACCGATTCTGGTTAATAGTCCAGTTTCAGTTCCAGCTCCACTTTCAGTTTCACGATCCCTCCGAATTGGGTCTGAAACCTCAGGAATCGGAGTTCCGAACGATGAGGATGAAATCGATGAAGATGACAAGTGCGCTGACCGCATCTCATGATGGTGACCTCCAGTTTCCATCGTCGTTGCCCAATTTGTCATTCCTGGGCTCCCCCCAGAAGCAATAGTATCAGCATCGCGCCTCATAAAACTCGGCGCCCTTGCATTGCTAATCATTTCCGCAGCCCTACTGCTCGTCGGCGCATCCGTAGGCCTACTAAAAATTCCATGGCCCGGCATCGTACTCCTTTGATAATTGCTAATGAGTTCACTTGCTCTTGATCCAGATGAACCTAGATCGCTAGGTCTCACATGATCATCGCCTCCACTAGCACTAAATGACATCCCACTTCCTCCACTTCTTCCACTTCCTCCACTTCCACTACTTCCCCCTCCACCGGCAGATGAAGCTCCACCGCCGCCTCCTTTCAAACCCCATATTTTTCTCGCCCTCGCGATGATCATTCTTTCATCTACCGGGTATTGCTCGGGACTCCAATCGCGGAGAACTTCAATAATTTCCTCATACTCTAACGCTTCGAGATCTTCTTCAAACCGGCATTCCGCAAAATCTATGGGCGTTTGACCGCGTTCATTCTCCTTGGTAGGATCGGCACCTCCTTCCAGCAGAAATATTACCCCTCTTAAACTTTTCTGTTCTATGGCTTTAAACAGGCCTAAATTTAATATCTTTTGCGCTCTTGCCCGGTACTTTTCCTTTGGGCTCATTTCTTCGATTACTTCAGTTCCATACTCGTTCGCTGAACCTACGCTTTCGGAGGCTTTTCCTTTTACAGGACCTCCCAAAAGAAAACTAACCATTAAACCCCGCAAAACGCTTTTTAACTTTAACTTTATATACATTAATAACTTCCTTTGCTATTGAAATAGAAGTCATAATGTGATACTTTCGGAACACTTTCAAGTGTGATTACATGATTTGCCTAATGTCAAGCGTTTTTTATACTTTTTTCTCTCGAGCCGTTCTTCTTAAAATCTTTTGGAGCTCACTGTTCATCGTTGCTGAAAAATGACGCGCTTAATGAAAAACTATTGAGCTCAATTTCGTCTTCAGGCCAAATTTGGCTGTTGTAATTCAGATAGACCGTAACGCTTTTTCCAGAAAAA
Source organism: Puniceicoccales bacterium (assembly GCA_031284165.1). Classification (GTDB taxonomy): domain Bacteria; phylum Verrucomicrobiota; class Verrucomicrobiia; order Opitutales; family LL51; genus LL51. Next base: position 5,909 of record JAITAK010000007.1, on the reverse strand, counting down.
TCGACGGTTTGCGATTTGTAGCTGTCGCGTTGGCCTATGTCGCCAACACTCCGATAAAACGATAGCAAAAAATCGCTTCCTCCAATACCTTCGTCGCGACTATAGGCGTTAAAAGTAAAATCAATTGCATATTGCCCTCCTTCTTGGAGATAAATTTTCGAAAAATCGATTTTTCCTTCCGTAATGATTCCACTGGACGGCTGGAAAATCGATCCGCTAAATTGAGGAGGTGCAATGATCCGCATCCGCGGTACGGAGGTATACATTCCCCCTAGCGATAAATTGCTCTGTACTTCAAAAGAACCGCTAAATGTCATTTTGTAAGCGATGGAAACCCATTCCAGTAGCCAATAGTACCGACAAACATCTTGGGCCGATAAATTGTCGATGATCCAAGGATTCGTCGACGATGCTTCAGGTACAAAAAATGGCGTCCCATAGGGAGTGACACGACATAAAAATGGCGTATAGGTAGACATAAATTCATCATTTGAAAATGAACGCTTGGCGTTTTTTTTCTACTGTTCGACGGAAGATCCATATCTCATCGAAAATTTTTAAATAGAGGTATGCGCTGCTTCAACGCTTGAGTAATGTTTTAATTATTGAATTCCCAATAAAATTATCGAAAGTTTTTTCCTGATTGCCTTTGTCTTCTCCATCCTTTTTGCTTTCGTCATGCACTCGATTCCAAATTTCTTTGATAAAATTTCTCTCTAAAGTGTTTGCCTGAATTCCTTTTACCTGGTATTTTTTAATCTCTTCCCCTGCGATGACGAAATTTCGCATACATGTCTCTAACATTCCTATAATTTTTCCTTCTTCTCGACCTTGCTGTCTTCCTTCTTTTAGACTTTGCTGTTTTAAACCATCGATGGTACGTTCGGCATCAAAAATCCGCTTAACTTCCGCTCGAAATGCATCTTCAGTTGTATTACTCTTTTTCAAAACTTCCAAAGCACTTCTTACTTCTTGCGACACAGGATCATTGGGTACGATGTAATATTTATTTTTTGTATCCTCATTTTCCACTTTAGCCCACCATTGAACGCCTAATAACTTTAACCAGTCCTTCCCAGCGTATCTAATGATTTTACTATCCATAATATCAATGTCAGTATTACTATTCTTAGTAATACGTTTTACAACAGCCGGTAAACTGATCATAGGGTTGAAGTTGAAATTATTATTTTCTTCGTCACGAGCTGCAATTACTTTTCCAGTTTCAGAATCTTTAATCAATCTTCCCATTCTTGTATTTTCTACAGCGGTATCTGTTTCATAACCAAGAAAGGCAATGACTCGAACCTGATTTTGAGCATGTCCTTGACCTTCATACTTTTTCTCTAATTGTTCACGATACTTTAAGAATCTTTGAATTGGATCCCCTTCATTCTTTCGCTGCATCTCTATATCAAAATAAAGGACATACTTTTCTGTTTCACTTGAATTCGAAAGTTGACATTGGCATATAATATCGCAACGGAGTTCCCTCAATGCATTTTCACCTTCGGAATTTGTTTTTCCAGTTTTTTTCCTATTATTTTCTTTGCTATTTCCGAATTTTTCAATTATTGTCCCATCCTCAATGAATATTGATTTAATATGCTTTTCATTAGAATCGTCATCGGCCTCAGGATAACACAGACTATTCAATAGAGATATTAATCTGTTTTTAGCGCTTTCACTGGATGCCAAAGAATCCTTTTTTGCGTCATTCATCCCAACAAATAATGATTTGAAGGTTAAATCATAGGTTGGATTTGCGATGCATACCGAATCCGTAGAACTCGTCGGGTAATCGCTATCGTCTTTTTTGGCCGCTAAAAAACGAGAGGGCTCAGCACTCGTGCCCCATAAAGGATTCGTGCATAGCACAACGCGCAGTACATAAAATAAACACAATTCAGAAAAATACCTCTTTAACATCGTACCTCATCAATAAGGAAGAAAAAATATTCTTTCAAGAAAGGATCTTCATTTCTGGGACAATTTAAAAATTTCAACACAAATTTACTAAAAAGTGTCCTAGTCCGTCGATAAAGGTAAGAACGGTTCGCTGGCCAGGCTATAGCGCTTCTTTAATACTCCTGAATCGGAGACGTCTTCTAGTCGGAGGCAAACCGTTGCCTCCTCCACTGCTAAATCGCCTATATCGATCAGAATTTTCCGATTTTCACTATTGGGATCGCCGAAGGACAGTTTACCTAACTTCCCCGGACCATAAGCGGTATTTTCCAAAGGGCTATATTTTCCTTGTTCAACGTAAGCATTGCCACCAGCTTCGGCGGTACTGCGAGCGTAAAAGTTTCGCGACGAGAAACGATGGCGGTTTGATTTCGTCAATTCCGATAAATCATCCGGACCGAGATGTTTTGCAGGGCCTACGATGATATTGATTTCACCGCGATCTAAATTTTCTTCGACGCTCTGAATTAACGCGTTCATCGACGCCCATTCTTCGCGTCCATCTACGATGTTCAACACCTTTCCTAAAAACGTCCCTTCGAGTTCTTGATGGATCCATTTGACCTGGCCTTCATAGGGGAGCACCGAAACTCCTTGGTAAATGCTTTCCGCTAAATTCTCGGGAACGCTTTCTTCGCTTATATAAGATATGAGGTTTTTATAGGTTTTGGACTGAGCATCGGTGCTGTTCATTTTAACCACCACTTCTCGCTCATAGACGATTTCGTCTTCCGTTTCGTAGGAAATTTTAGCCTTAATGCGTTCTGGTTCGACATTACAGTTCATCCAATCGGCTATCGATCCTGAAAGGAGTTCGTTGGGTAAATTACCTTCGCGTGTCACATCTTCGATCACTAAATTAGAGACATTTTGGAGACCGGGGAGATGATCACGCCACCAAGTTTCGCTTCCGATTTGAATCATCGCCACTTTAACATCTTGGCGAATGAAAGTCGATTGCATTCCCTCTAATTCGATGGTCATTACCAAAGCTTGCAGTTCCATACCTATCGCATCTTCAGGGAAGCGCTGTACTTCGATGGTTTTCCACGATCCTTCGTTGGTTTTGTGTGTCTTTTCGAACTTTAGCATAACGGCTGGCACTTGCAAATCATAACGAGGTGCGAAACTCAGTTCACTCAAATCATGCGCATTCATCGACAATGTTTCGAGCTGTTCTCGCCGCACAATATGTAGTACGGGAACGTTTTGTCCGTAATCGAAATAGCTTATTGCATCGGGGATCCAACGCAAGAGACGTTTGATCACCTCCGAACAGGAGAGATCTTTGCATTCATCAAAGGGAATATACATCGGCAAACTCATATCCTCAGCGAGTTCGATGACAGTATAACCCACGGCTGCGTTGACGTAATTGATAACGTCAACGATTTGCGTTCCAATGTTTATTGCATCACCATTCGCATCTTGTCCCAAAATGAGATGACTTTTTCGGGCATTCATCAGCGTACCGCCATTATTGTCGGGATCTAAGAACTCCTTCCACAGTTGTTGATAGATGACACTGTCCAAGTACCACCACGGACCCGATAGGGTATATTGAAAAAATTCTTCAACTGCGCTACCGCAGATTGGGGTTTTAGTCACGATCCCCGTAAACCACAAAACTTCATCATGGAAGATTTTTATCACTTTTTTAGGTTCAAACGGCAAAGGTGTATCGATTCCATTGCCTGAAATTTTAAAAGTCACTTGATCTACCGTTTGATTTTTCAAGCGACGAACCATATTATTGATTCCCCATTCAGCCAGGGTTTTTTCATCTCCATCATACACTAAATTCCAGACCATATTTTTTTATTTTAATTTTTCGTACCAGTAATGTTATTTTTATCATTCAGATCTCGAACAGAATCTTCAAATTCCAAGACGTCTTCCTGTTGTAAAACGGCGACAAATGCATCCCAAGTTTTATTTTCAGGGATTCCGTTGCCTTGAGAGGCACATTCATTCCATGTTTTTTCCACAAGTTCTTTTGAAAATTTCACATCTTGGCTCCGGATTGTTTTCAATGATCTTTCCATGTTTTCGTCATAAATAAATCTTTCAATGAGTCCTTCGATATAACCTTTCATTTTGCCTTCTTGTCTACCTTCTTGCCTACCTTTTATTTCACCTTCTTCTCTGCCTTTTTGTTCGCCTTCTTCTCTGCCTTTCTGCTCACGACGATCCAGCTCGAGGCGATAGGTATCAACTTCTTTGATTTCTTTGCCGTAGATTTTTTTATATTTCGCTTCCCAGCCCCGAAATTTTAGTTTTTCCAGCGCATCCTTAAGCTTTTGAGGCATGCCTAAGGATTTATATTGAGCAATTTGGGCTTCTGTTAAGCTTTCTGAGTTTTCGATCACATAATACCACCATTCGGCGGGTGTTAATATTTTCCCAGTTTTGAGCTTATTTCCTAAGATCTGAATCCCCGCTAATTCTACCTGAATGAGACTAATGCCTTCGATCACCTGTTTTTCTTCCGATAGCCAATCAGTCATTCGGTAATATTTTCTGAATTGTCCCTGTTCTTTATCTTTCGTGAAGTAATCTACGAATTGAATCGCGTAAACATTCTTGATTTGCGAATGCCATTCGGTTCCTCCTTCGTATTGTTGATTAGCGAACGTCGAAGCCGCGTAAAACAACGCACGTCTATCGAAATTATCATGATGCAGGATTTGCATTTCAATGATGACGTGATCCCGATTTTTCGTAATTCCGTGGAAATCCATGGTCGCATTAGCCTTTTTTCCTTGTAGCGGTACATTTACCTCTCCGGCGGATGTGATTTCCACCGGATCGATCTTTACTTTCGCGTAATCACTAATGTCTTCAAAGAGACTATTCACCAATGCTTGGGCAATTCCTAAATCGGACATCATGATCTTAAATGCCGTATCCGTTGTCGCTCTTGCATAGTGCGCTTCTTCGATTTCTTCTTCAGGTATGACTGCTAAATTTTTATAATTATTCTTTTTCATATTCTTGTTAAATTTGTATTATATTCCCTTTCATTTTCCTTCCTTTGATTCCTCAACAGGTCCTTCTTCTTTTCCAGATTCCAAGACATTTTCTCGCCTTAAAACGGCCATAAATTCATCCCGACTTTTATCTTCAGGGATTCCTTCTTCTTGAGATGCATATTCATTCCATACTTTTTCCACAAGTTCTTTTGGAAATTTCATTTCTTGATTTCGGATTGCTTTCAACGACCTTTTCATGTTTTCATCATAGATAAATCTTTCTATTAATCCTTTGATGTGACCTTTCATTTCGCCTTCTTCTCTGCCTTTTTGTTCGCCTTCTTCTCTGCCTTTCTGCTCACGACGAGCCAGTTCAAGGCGATAAGTGTCAACTTCTTTAATTTCTTTGCCGTAGATTTTTTTATATCTCGCTTCCCAGCCCCGAAATTTTAGTTTTTCTAGCGCATCCTTAAGCTTTTGAGGCATGCCTAGGGATTTATATTGAGCAATTTGGGCTTCTGTTAAGCTTTCTGAGTTTTCGATCACGTAATACCACCATTCGGCGGGTGTTAATATTTTCCCAGTTTTAAGCTTATTTCCTAGAATCTGAATCCCCGCTAATTCCACTTGGATCAGACTAATGCCTTCAATCACCTGTTTTTCTTCCGATAGCCAATCAGTCATTCGGTAATATTTCCTGAATTGCCCCTGTTCCTTGTCTTTCGTGAAGTAATCTACGAATTGAATCGCGTAAACATTCTTGATTTGCGAATGCCATTCAGTTCCTCCTTCGTATTGTTGATTAGCGAACGTCGAAGCCGCGTAAAACAACGCCCGTCTATCGAAATTGTCATGATGCAGGATTTGCATTTCGATGATGACGTGATCCCGATTTTTCGTAATTCCGTGGAAATCCATGGTCGCATTAGCTTTTTTTCCTTGTAATGGTACGTTTACTTCTCCGGCGGA
>JAITAK010000032.1 GCA_031284165.1 Puniceicoccales bacterium | reverse complement strand
CCAGGCCTTCTGCCTTAACAGGATTTATTGGAATAATAGAATAGAAGAGAGAATAATAATATAAGGGCTGCGTGCCCTTATGATCCCCGCCAGGAGGCTCCAGCCTCCTGGACCTGGATGTGCCCCGCGGCTCCGCCGCGGGGCGGTAAGGCTACCAAGCAAAAAAACAGGGCTTGCTATGGATTTATTTTTCATTCCTTTATCCTGTGTGTTTTGTTTAGAGGGAATTCGATGGCGAAGATAATTTCGCTATAGGAAAGTCCGGACACCACAGGGCATGATTCCATATGAAAATGTGGGGGGTTGCGTGAGAACAGCAATTCACGGAAAGTACAACAGAAAATATACCGCCGTAAGGTAAGGGTGAAAAGGTAGAGGTAAGAGCTCACCGGATATTCGAGTAATCGGTATCGCATGGGAAACCCAATCAGGTGCAAGACAAAATAAGGAATGGGGTTGCCCGCCCAATGATTCCGGGTAAGTCGCATTTCTCTTAGAAAAACAATCGAAAGATTGTTAGATAAATGAATTCCAAGCTGTAAAGCTTACAGAATCCGGCTTATATCTAAGCAAAACACACCTTATTTTGTGCCTTTTTACATAAATATTTTACATATTTAAATTTCTAATTACGATATAAACTGTGAAACGTACCTTAAATATAGTTTTTTTTATGGGGGCTTTACATGTACTGCCCGCATCTTTCGCTTCTGTCGCTAGAAATTTTGGAAATCTAAATGACATATTAAATCAGATAATGGCTTCAGATGATTCTTTAGAAAGAGATTTATCCAAAGCTGCACTTTTGGGACATGTCAATGAAGTCAACTTTTTATTGAAAGCAGATGTCGATCCCAATTGTCGGTGTACAAATAATTCATTGACACTAGCAATGCAAATGGTTTGGTTGCGGCTTCAATTAGATTCTTTTTTTAACACTCTAGGTTTGACCCTGGCGATATTCGAGCTATTGATCCATTCGCCGAAATTCGATCCTAATCTATATAACAAGAATGGAGAGACGATTTTACATTTAGCTATAAAACTTAGGGACGAAAAAATCACAGAAATGTTATTAGAATTGCCCCGTATAAACGTCAACGTTAGTGATTTTTGGAAGAATACGCCCTTTCACTTGTTAGCAGCCATGACATTATCCAAACCGATCAATTGGAGCATCGTCAATAAGTTAATACAACAAGCTAGCGTTAATACACTGAGAGCGCAAAATAGCAGAGGAAAAACGGCAATCGATATCTTGGAAATAATTAACGATAGTATCGATGAAACCTCTCCCAAGGCAGAGGCCATGAAAAATGATATCTACACGTTGATCAATATAATAAAAGAGGCTATAATAGAAAAAAGCATCCCTTCTTTAGAGGAACAATTACGTGATGCGATTATTGAAGAAAATTTAAACGAAATCGAATTTCAAATGAGAAATCCTAATCTCAACATTAACTGGCAGGACCATGAAGGAGGACACACTTTATTAATGTTTGCGATTACTACAGGGAATTTAGAAATTCTCACATTAATACTTCAACATCCTGATATTGATTTTAATTTAACAGATAATGCGGGTAAAAATGCCATTGACTATGCTATGGACAATTGCAATGAATATGCCTCGGAGTATATTCGCGAAGCAATGGCACAGCATCTCTCATGCTCATAAAGTGCGTATAAACACAATCCAGGACCGATATCAATTTTCTTTAGTTTTTAGAGCAAAAAACAAGTAGGAATACAAGAAGTACAAGAAGGGAAGTTTTTAAAAACGACCAATGAAGAAGTTACTCCAAAAGTTATTCCCACAGCTAGTGCCGATTTTACGTTCATCCCACACTCACACAAGGTGAGCCATCCATTCGTGATATCTTCAATGAAGATTGATTGACATGATGGAGATAATGAGATGTAAAATTTCCTCATAATAAACATGCCAACACCTATATTAACGAGTATTTGAAAATTATCGCCTAGGTTTTTTAGTTCTTTCAGCAGGTCGTGATCTTCTTGTCTTTCCTTTGCCCATTGGTTGGCCGATATTTTCATTAATTCATTGAGGTCTCTAAGTACGTTGTCTACCGGCGCTATCGACATTTGGAATCGGAATTGGAGTTTTAAATTCGATAACTGCTTCTGCAAGGCACCCAATCTAGGGTGAGGTTGGGTATAGCTGAACAGTAATTGTTGTTGAAAATTTAATAAATCTTTAAAAAGAGGTTTATCCTTACATCATACAATAATACATTAAATCACGATATGCGACATGAACTGCGGTGTGTTGCCATGAGGCATTGCTTCAGTAGTTTCGCTTTGAGCGAACGATATATCATCTTTAGGAAGTTCCCCTTGTAAAAAGTGCTTCATGTCTTCATGCTCTTTTTGGTAGTGTTCGATAAATTTCTCGAGAACTTTTTTGAAATGTTCTAGATCTAAAAACGGCGTACGGAGGAGGCGTAACATTCCGATATTTTTACTCTCACGATCGTAGGTGAAAGTCAAGTTATCGGAATCGATACTTCCGTTTTGCATAACATAATGGCGAAGAATTTCTTTCTGTCCGATATTTGGTGGCTCACCAAGTTCGGCATAGAAAATCATCCCATCGAAATGTTCATTGAATTTCAAATGAATTTGGAAGTCGTCTCCCACAGCTAGGCAACAATAAGCTTCTTCATCGACATCCAATTGACTACCAATTTCCCGACCAAAATCATTGACGACTTGTACCATTAACTCTCTCGACATATTCTATTCCTTTTTTATAGTAAGTAATAAAATAATAAAAAACGTCAAATAAATTTTGATAAAAATCTATAATTAAGAAAGTAAATTATTGTGCGATAAAGTCTCGGCAACGAAATCCGCAGTCAGGGTCTTAAAGTTTTTAGGGTCTGGGGATTGAATAATCCATAAAGGCGCATCAAAGATGGGCCGAGTCTTATAGGGATTGCTAGGGCCGAACAGGACCACCGTTGGAATTTTTAGAAAATTCGCAAGATGTACCCCACCTGTATCATTGCCGATGACCCATCGGCAATGCGCAATTTCATTGCTGAATTCCACCAAAGAGGTTTGGCCTGCGCGGTCGATCACGCGCGATTCTTCTTTAAATTGGTCTTTAATTTTCTGGGTAATGACATGATCATCGACTGTGCCAAAAAGCACGATATGGGCATCCGTTCGTTTTAGAAGGATAGCGATTAAATCAACCCAATGCGCGTTAGGCCAGCGCTTTTCAGGATTATTTTCACTACCACAAATGAGGCCGATTGAATTCGTCGGTTTAATTTGGGATTCAAGCGGAGTGAGATCCCAGGGACCACGACATCCCATGTTTTCGAGAAAATATCGGAGATTTTCCGTCTGATGGACCTTAGGACCGTCGCGATCCATGACAATGCATTCAGAAAGATAGGGCTTCTTCTTATCTAAAAAATATGGCGTAAAACAATATTGAGGATTGAGCAATAGGGTTTCAATATCACCGGTCGTAGAGTTATTGCCAATTCTAATTAAAAAGTCGGGTTTCAGTTGGCGATATTCGAGAAGTTGTCGATAATAAGTTAACGGGTAAAATGTCTTACCGTTAGCGCGACAACCGATGGGCAAAATGCAGTCGCTAATGTGCAAGTTTTCCAAAAACTGAGTGAATTTTTGACGTACAATGAGTGTCAACTGTGTATCAGGACGCGCCTGACGAACCGCTTTGACGAAAGGTAGCGCCATGATAATATCGCCTAACCAATTCGGCATGCGAATGAAAATCTTTATCTTTTTTTCCAGACGTTTAAAATCGACAGCCCAGCGCTTGTGCGGTAAATCTAGCCAATGATCTTTGCGACGATGTACATGCCAGCGATTATGAACCCAAAGCCAATCGCAACAAATATCCTCAGACGAACGCAATTTCTCTTCCAGCCAAATATTCATCCCACGAGCAACCGCGTAATCGACATTCTGACGAGGCCCTAGATCGGCGGCGGATTGATCTTCCTGCTTAGGGCTGAGCGTGAGGTGTTCTGCAAAGCACTTCGCCTGAAAGACCCCTAAGCGCTGAGGCATGAGCATGTAAACGGGGCAAAGAAAATATTTATATAAAAGATCGGGGAGATAAGTCGTTGCGGCGACGCGTCCTAAAAATGTCTCTAAGATACCCCATTCGCTGGCGTTTTGATCGAATAAAATCACCACAATCCCGTTGCGCTTTAAAATTTCTTTGGCTTCAAAAAA
>JAITAK010000046.1 GCA_031284165.1 Puniceicoccales bacterium | reverse complement strand
CTGTGCCGCTACAATAAAGGTCAGGTGCCGGAAATCGGCGACCTTGAATCCTACGACAACGAACTGATTGACCTCTGGATTCAAACCCAAATCAAAGTTCTGGAGGCTTACGATCAACTCCAATTTCACAACGCCCTTGAGAATATTTTTATATTTATACGAGCCATTAATAAATTTTTGGAAATGTGTACCCCTTGGAAATTGGCCAAATCAGAGGCACCTAAAGATCAAAGCCGTTTGCGTACCGTACTTGCCCTCTGCGCCGAAGCCATGCGCTTAGCGGCGACGATTTTGGCGCCAATTTTACCCACGGTTTCCTCAAAAATTCTCGCAGTTTTTCAAATAAGTGCAGTGACATGGGGAAAATCGCTGACGTGGGATAATCATATCTTAACAGGGCGATCCATCACAACCGATGCCTTGATTTTATTTCCAAGAATAACTTGAATTTTAAATGGTGTTTCCTAAGAATCTCGCCATGCCAGAAATTATAGCGCTTTCCGAGGAAATGTTTGAATCCGCGATTCAAGAAAACAAAGGAAAAATCGTCGTCGATTTTTGGGCACCGTGGTGTGGGCCTTGTCGTTCCCTGGGAAAAATCTTAGAGACTTTAGCCAAAGAGCAGGAAGATATTCAAATTTTTAAGATCAATGTCGATGAGTGTTCTTTTTTGGCCGAGGAGTATGAAATTTCTTCGATTCCTACGCTATTATTTTTTGATCATGGGCGATTAATTGATCAAACGGTAGGCATGATGACAAAACACAGTATTATAGATAAATTCCATTAAAGGTACTTGACTCACATTCTCTTTTTCGATGATCCCCGAAATGAGGCCTATCGCTATAGATAAAAACTACTTTCGAGGTATCATGTGGTTTATGGCCAGCTTATGCATATGCGAAAGTAACGATGTCATTACGAAATATTTGGAGCACAATCTATCCCCATTACAAGTTGTTTTTGGTCGTTTCTTTTTCAGCACGTTGCTACTGCTGCCTTTTATGATACATTCTACTGGGAACTTTAGAACACGTCATTGGAAAATGAACTTTATGCGGGGATTAATACTCTTTCTGGGAATGTTTATTTGGTGTTATGGCTTAGATGCTTCTCAGCTGAATATCGCTTGCCTGATCAATTTTACAACCCCTATGTTTACCCTACTTTTGGCAGCGCTCATTTTGAAAGAAAAAATCGGAAAAACGCGCATCGTAGCAACGATTGCCGGATTTTTAGGAGTTGCGGTTGTATTAAATCCATGGACGACGTCCTTTCCTATTCTTACAGCCTCATTATTTTTATTATCAGCGATTTTTTTTGCCGTCCTCGACATCTTTAACAAGATACTTGTTTCCAAAGAAACTCCTATAACAAGTCTGTTTTATACGGGGCTTTTTACGATGATTTTCGCGAGTATTCCTTTGATGATTCCTTATTTCCTAAAACATGACCGCTACTTAGTTGCCTTGAATGATCTTGGCCGCGAAATAGCGCTCATTGGGATAAAAGATATCTTTTTGCTCACTGCCTTAGGTTTAGGAGCTAATTTATTGATGTTTTGTATTTTGAAGTCATTTTCGTATATTGACGTTTCTGCCACGGCGCCTTTTCGATACGTGGAGCTTATTTTAGCAAGCGTTTTAGGATATCTCTTTTTTGGAGAGACGATTGCTGCGAGTACTATTCTTGGGGCAATGATTATTGTTCCCAGTGTTATTTATCTTGTACGTTTTGAATCGAGAGTGCCTTCTAAATCTAGCCTTTCGGAAAAACAAACGCTGACTCACTGTTGTTAATGAAGAGATTATGTCATAGAATTTCGGGTTTATTAGAGGTTCGAACTCAGATTTTATACCGCCCGGCGCTACGCGCCGGGCGAAAAATTAACCTGCCCCGCGGCTTCGCCGCGGGGCAAGACTTTTAGGTAGATTGTAGTCTTTTATGCTCTTTCACTTACAAACGCCACTAAGGCCTTCGCAATTTCACCTTTCTCGTATGCCTTGAAATTTCATCGCTCTTTTCAATTAAAATGTTTGTAATTTTTTACTATTCACTTGTAGGCTCGCTATGACCAACGACTTCTTCGATCCCGCTATAGTCAACGTCAGCCTCGCTATGATTGACGACTTTTTCAGGCGGTTTGTTGGTTTGGGAGCGACCAATGTTCTTTCCTTTAGGATTTTCCTTGGGAGAACCGTTGAAGATACCGCTGCTATTAGATAATGCATCATTTATGACTTGCAGTTCATTGTTATGTGCCTCTGCTACTATATCATAGGGCGTTTTCCCAGAGCGATCTGTGAGGTTAGTTTTAATACCGCCTTTATATTTTGATACTAGCTTTTTGATAATATCCATTCTGCCAAGTTTTGCAGCGATGTGTAATAAGGACCATCCTTTTGTCTCGTCCTGGGCGTTAATATTGGCTCCTCTTTCGTAAACGAGATATTGCATATGTTCCAAATATTGGTCTTCTTCATCTTTGCTCACTGGTTCTCCTCCATCTATCTTTTGCGCAAGTTGATCGATATACCAACAAAGCTCTTCTGTACCTTGGAGAGGAACCGTCGTCCCAGCGAAACCGGTAAAAAGAAAACTCCCTATAATCATTTGTTTTATAATTTTTTTCTTATTCATATTAAATCCTTTTTTATTTATTAAACTGTAAATAATATTAAATGCAATTTACAAAATGTCAAGTGTTTATACAAAAAATATAAAAACTATTTCCTTTTCCTTCTTTGAAGCCATCTTAGAACTCTGTTCAATATCGATATTTGAGAAAAGTAAAATTGACTTATACTTTGGGATCTTTACGCAAGGTCTCCAAATATTTCCAAAAGGAATCGTACTGCTCAAACATCTGTTCGTCGGAAATCGGCAATTTGTTGCGATAAACAAAATCAGATAGGGTATGCTGATGCAAAATATACATACAGATGATTATTTCATCGCTCATTTCGAAATAAACGCGAAAATTTTCGACGCGACAACGATAAATATCCTTATTTTCACGGCGAAATTTCCGTATGTTGGATAGATTTTGATGTAGACATTCGTCACAGTAAACGCTTAATTGACTAATAAATTGCAATTGCTGCAGTTTTTCCATCTTATTGAATACGATTAGACTTTGCTCGCTAAATGTAATCTGATGCATAATCCTTAATTATAACCTTGAAGGAATAATGTAGCGATTCGTCCGATCTTGCAACATTATAGCATTTCTTTTCTGTGGCCCTATGCCCGGATTTATTACGAATAATTTTTCGTACATTCAAGACCCACTTCTTGCTACTGTTGCGCAAATTGATCCTCTTGCTCCACTCCCTGCGGTTGTGCTCTGTCCTACGCTCATTGACATCAAAATTTTAAAATATTTCTTCGCTAAACATGGATTAGTCATTGCCAATACGCATTTCTATACAGTCCATCGATTCATTGTAGCATTGGCGGCACAATTTATTCCCGACCATCACGTGCTTTGCAGGGAAGACATTCATTTTTTGATCCAGAATGATCATCTTCCCCTCGACGCCCATCTCGTTTCAAGAATTTTTTTGGAGTCGGCTAAATTAGAAGGCGATCCTAAGTTCAGGCAAAACATCAATACCCTAGAATGTCGGATGGCAGAATACCGCTGGCTTAGCCCAACTCAAGCTCTGGAAAAAATGATCATCGGCGCACAACCTATTTTTTCGACTTGTATCTTATGGGGTTATTCTTCTGGCGATGGCATTTCGACGGACTTTTTAAAACTGCTACGCAAAATTTCTTCCAACACACTATTTTTCGCTTTCGATGACGGCGACAGCGCATTGGCGATCTTTGAAGCTCTAGAAGAAAATTTTGGCTGTACAGAAAATATTTATGGGGATCGTCCCAGTCCGCGTATCAGTTTTTCCGCCGTCGAAGATCTTACGGATGGGGTACGCTACTGTGGTTCTCTGGTTGCCAGTTTTGAAATAGGGGCAACAACTGCCATCATTTGTTCACTCGATAGCCATGCGCAACTCATTGGTAATGAACTTAGTGCCTACAATATACATTATCACAACGGCTTTCCAATGGCCGTTGCCGATGCTCGGGATAATTTTGTTTTCGCCTGGTACCAATGGCAATATTACGGCGACCTAAAGCATTTTCTATGTTTCTTGGATTTAATCGCTATGGAAACTCCATGGCGTCTTTCCAAAGATTATTATGCCTATTTATCCCGTCTATTTCATCGCTATCCAACGGATTCTGTTAGACGCTTAGCCCCGCAGATTGCTGATCCTCAAATTATAGGGATTCTTTCTATTTATCCTCTGCTTCCCGAATGCGCTTCCATGCATGAATTGATGCAAAAGACCCTACCGATTATTCCGGAAATTTGTGGACAGATGCGCCATTTTCCCTTCGATTTTGAGGTACAAAAAAATGCTTTTCTCGATTACATTTTGGCAATTTACCGCAACGCAAAGCCCTTATTTAGAGAACCTTGCTATGGGCCTATTTTCATTATGGATCCGTTGTCGGCCGCGCGATTCCATTTTGACTGTGTCGTGATCCTTGATGATGATGCCACTCGCGATTATAAGATGTTGGACTACACTGGTGAGCACCTGACTTCACTTTTGAGCGCATCGACAATCCATTTTATCGGGAAAAAAAATAATATTTCCATTGATTTTTCCCAGCAATATGAGGCGATTCACCATTGTGCCCTCACTCCTTCGGTGATTCAAGATTTGACGAGATCCATCGTCGTCGAAGAAAATGCGGAAGGAGAAAATTATGAAAATTTGGAACAAATTCATCGACAGCGCTGCGATGGGGAAACCCATTTTGGTCCTTTCGAATATACGGTCGAGGTGACTGAATCTCTAGCACTTCCTATAACCGCTGTGGAACGCGCTTTTAGCGACCCTGAAGAAATTTGGTATCGCTATGTGCTTAAAAATTGTCGACCACCCTTACACTTCGATAGGGCGAAATTTTCCGGTATTTTCACCCATGATTTTTTGCATTGGCCCGGAGAAATTCGTCCTTCTTTAGAAGAATATAAACAGCATATTGCCCAAAAGCAGAAACAATGGCAGCAAATACTCGCTCCTTTGGAGCCTCATCTCGATCTACAGGAAGCTATGAATTGTCAAAAGGCCTACGTTTTAGCTGAAAAAGTTATACGTTGGGATTGCTTCTCATTTATAGCCAGCGAATGGGATATCGAAGGAAAAATCATCCTAGACGAGAGGATAGCGGTTCCGCTTTACGGCCGGGCGGATTGCATCTTATCCAAATTCCCGTTGCGGAAGCGTTTCCATCGAGAAAATAGGCAGAATGAAATCCTTCTGATCGATCTGAAAACGGGTTCGACAACGCAAAACGATCTCTTAAAATTGACAAAGCCTTTCACAGCACTCCCTAGCACTCTTGTAGGTTTGCAATTGGTCCTCTATGGCCTGATCTTAGAAAATATGGGCTACAGTGATATTCAACTCCTTATTGTCAACGGAGATCCCTATGATGATGGAGAACCTATCGCTCTACACCAGGTAACGCAGGGCAGAAATTTTGCGTTTATCCAAAACTTTTTGAGAAAACTATTGGTTGAAGGTCGTTTTGGTTTCACGGAGAGAAATGCATTTTTACGAACGCATTTTCAGCCCCCTATAGCTATACTTCCTCCGGAAAGTCATGTTGTTCACCAAAAGCGAAGGAAGGTTTTTTGCCCAAAAGAATCCGTCGCGCGCGATAAAAATATGGCAACAGGTGTATCTTCACCCAAAGCATACCCTCATTCTTCATAAACGCGTTATTTTCGTTTCGGATCCTAAGTGATTTATTGCCTACAGGGGCAAAATTTTTTGATACATATCAAATTTCCATCAACGATGAAAATTGATCGGGAAATACGGAAAGTAATCGCCTTTCCGAATCCCTCGCGGTATCAGGAAGTCTTATGGATATTTTTTATAAGAAAATATTGGACTTTTATAAAAAAATAGATTTTGATTTAGTCCGTAAATCATGACAAGAATCTTTTCCCTCGTCGTATTTATTTTTACAATTTTGTTCCTTGGATGCTTTTTTATTTGGCCAATTTGGGAAATTATCCAAGGCGGTTTTTTCGATGTTGATGGAAAGTTTACCTTGGGGTTCCTCAAAGTGGTCTTTGAAAATGATATTTACATTCAGGGTTTAATCAATGCCGCAAGTATTGGTTTTTGTTCGACGCTTTTGACGTTGATTATTGCGTTACCTCTCGCCTATTTTTCTCATAAATACGAATTCCCTTTTAAAAAAATTTTAACCGTCATCGTTCTTTTTCCGCTGATATTACCGCCTTTTGTAGGGGCAATCGGCATCCAGCAAATTTTTGGTTCCTATGGCGTGCTCAACGCCGTTCTTTTAAAATTAGGGATCATCCAGTTCCCTGAAACGATCGATTGGCTGGGCCATTACAAGTTTTTAGGTATGGTTTTGATGAACGCACTGAGTTTATATCCCATACTCTATCTCAACCTCTTGGCTTCCCTCTCCAATATCGATCCTGCCATGGAAGAAGCGGCTGCCAATCTCGGTTGTACGGGATTAAAGCGTTTCTTCAAAATTACCTTACCGCTTGTCATGCCTGGTATTTTCGCAGGAGCAACGCTTGTCTTCATCTGGTCATTTACGGAATTGGGCGTCCCACTTATTTTCGATTTCAATGCCATTACTTCGGTGCAAATTTATTCTGGTCTCAAGGATATTGGAAGCAACCCTTTCCCTTACGCTTTAGTTTCACTGATGCTCTGTTTTTCTGTATTTTTCTACGTTATTGGAAAAGTCTTTTTGGGACGTCAATGTTGGCCCACGGTCTCCAAAGCGAACCATACTGCCAGTCCTATAAAACCCTCGCGGTTTTGCCAATTCATCTTTAGCGGCGTTTTTGTGCTGATTACGCTATCAGCACTTCTCCCTCATATTGCTGTCATTCTCAAATCTTGCGCTTTAGATTGGTACAATACCATTATTCCTGAATCTTGGACGCTGAGAAATTACGAATTGGCTTTGGGACATCCGTTAACGACACCTTCCATTCGCAATAGTTTAATTTATTCCAGCTGCGCTACTTTAATCACGCTCTTCTGGGGCATTTCCATTGCTTACGTTGTGGTGCGGACGAAATTCCTAGGACGCGGAATTATGGATGCGTTATCTATGCTCCCTCTAGCGGTTCCCGGACTTGTTACGGCTTTTGGTTACTTAGCAATGAGTCAAATGGGAAGGCCATTCGCTTTCCTAAATCCCATAGAAAATCCTACGACACTTTTGATTATTGCCTATGCGATTCGTAGGCTTCCATTTATGATACGCTCTGCTACCGCAGGTCTACAACAGACTAGCGTGACTTATGAGGAAGCGGCCCAATGTTTTGGCTGTTCGCCTTTAAAATCGACTTTTAAGATCACTATTCCGCTAATCAGCGCACATCTTATCGCAGGGGGGCTACTCATTTTTTCGCAAACGATGCTCGGCGTATCCGATTCCATTGTCTTAGCTCAAAAACAACAGTTTTATCCCGTTACAAAAGCAATTTACGAATTAGTACACATGTTGGGCGATGGTCCATTTCTCGCCTGTGCTTTAGGGGTTTGGGCGATGACCTTTCTTGCCGTCGCCATGATTGGTGCTTCCGCGATCATGGGAAAAAGTTTCGGTGCTATATTCAAAATGTGATGATGGATTGTCAAAAAAACTGTTGGAGCACCCATCCATTTTCATCTTATTGATTATAAGACTTTAAATCGAAAAAATTCCTCTATAATGATCTGAAATAGGAGATGAAGGATGGGTACAACCAATAAAGATATTAATGAAAATTTTGACCTGAATTTTGGGATCACAGGTATAACAAAAGAGAATGAACATCAGAAACGCATGACATTACCGATTTCGGGAAGTTTAGATCCCAGTGAAGGAAAAATCGAAGAAAAACTAAAGAAAGTATTGAGCATAGGAACTGTTGATGGATTAGTGATGCAGTTACTCAGGCCGGAAATTAAGGATCGAAGTTTATTAGGACCCGTACGATTTCGGGAGAAAGTACGGGAAATTCGGGCGTTGATGCGAGAAAAACATGAAAAAGGCGAAAGAATCAGTGAAGCATTGCTGGCGCGGATTGACCTGTTACTTCAAGAAGAAGAAGAAAAATCGGAACTTCTCGATCAATACCGACATATGTTGCTTCTAGGGTAATCTGTTGCACATTGAACGACGATATTACGTCGAAGTTTAAAATAAACAAATAGTACTTTGTTATTTTTCAAAGTAGTTGCATAGCATTCTTCCATGGCTACAGCGTCGAAGGATTGGCGGTTCAAAGTGTACGTTTTAAGCTAAATGTTCGCTGCGGCGATGCGTATCGATACGCCATGATATTAATGAAACTTAGTTAAATTAAAATTATATACGCAGTGCGTTTCTTGGGTTGGAAAATCAGAGAAAGTGGCGGCTTAAAATTTTAAAATTTAAGCATTGACAACGGCGATTTTATCCGTGGGAATATGGAGACATTCTCAATGAAGTTTATATGATTAATAGAATGCACAGGATATTAAAAATTATAGGTCTCGCTTTTCCCTTTATACTCATGGACAAAGCGGACGATAACATTGATCCGGGTTTAAAAAAAGATATAAAAGAAGTAAAAGGAGTTGACAAATATCTTTCTCATTTTCATGGGCTCAATAGCTTAATCATGGAACATCGTCCGAAAAGTTTTCATTGGTTAACGGTGATGCCACAACCTAAAATTTTCCAAAGACAATTTTTAGCAGAAGCTACAAAAAATGATTTCACTTCAACCGTCAAGGGTGCAACCAATCATTTGCCGTTTCTAGGAACGGTAGAACAAAAGCAAACTTTGGCGCCTCAAGATAAGTTTACTGAGCAGGAGCAATCAGTTCAAAATTTAGGGGAGACGTATCACACTCAAGTTGCGCAGGATAATTCTTTGACTGATAGCGAATTTAATTATTCTCCATTTTCAGGAGAAAAAGAACCGGAGAAAGTTCATCAGAGTAATATGCCGGATAACGCGCTGGATAAAGTCCTACAAGAGATATTAGACGGGGATCTAAGCCAGTGGGAACAAAATTTAAATTTAAAAAGAAATCAAGATTCAGAAGAATCCTTTAGGAATAGTTCTTTAGAGGAGATCCTGTTTAATCATTTTCCCGATGTAAAGACAGAAGAGCAAGTGCTCCCGAAAAAGACGCCGCTTAGACCCAACACAAACATTGGGTATCATGGAATAAAGTCGGTCGTAGAAGTGAATCCGCAGCGGCGTTCGCAAGCAAATTCAAAAGCAAAACCTAATGCGGTGCGTACGACAAATGGTCAAGAGAAAAAAGTAGATTCTTCAAATCCAGGGGCAGAATCTGCAATATCGAAAAAGCAAAAACAGTTGCAGGATCTAATTGCTAAAATGTCAAAGAAACTGATTATTAAAATTTATAAAGCTTTGCAAATGGGGCTTGCGGAGTCGGCAATGTTTGAATGGTTGCAGGATGAGATCGTTAAGGCTTGTGAAACTTTGGAAGTGAAATTTGCGGAGCTTGCCGAAGATATAAATCGAGTGCAAAAAGAAGCGGCAGAGAATAAAGTAAAAAACCCAGAAGCAGAATCTGCAATATCTAAAAAGCAAGAACAGTTGCAGAATTTAATTATTGAAACTTATGAAACTTTATGTGAAGCTTTGAAAGTAGGGCTTATGCAGCTTGCCGAAAACGTAGAGCAAAGGCAAAGGATTAAACCTAAACCTCTAAGGAGAAAATGCGAGATTGAAGCCCAGCCTGCGATCCAGATTGGAAGCTTGAATAGGACCCAGAACAACAAGATTGAAGCCCAGCCTACGATCTATATTGAAAGCTTGAATAGGACTCAGAATAACAAGATTGAAGCCCAGCCTACGATCTTTGAAAACCTTGAATCTCCAAGGAGAACATGCGAGATTGAAGCCCAGCCTACGATCTTTGAAAACCTTGAATCTCTAAGGGGAAAATGCGAGATTAAAACCCAGCCTACGATCTTTGAAAACCGTGAATCTCTAAAGAGAAAATGCGAGATTAAAACCCAGCCTACGATCTTTAAAAACCGTGAATCTCTAAAGAGAAAATGCGAGATTAAAACCCAGCCTACGATCTTTGAAAACCGTGA
>JAITAK010000025.1 GCA_031284165.1 Puniceicoccales bacterium | reverse complement strand
CGGGAAAAAAGACGTCGCTCAACCTGATCCTTAAAGGACCTGCTCAAAAATTACGCCAATGGAAAAAAGAACTCGCTCACCCTTGGAGCAATAAGAAAGCCAATAATCTTTCCACAGATAATCCTATCCAACTCGCTTTGCTTTAAAAATTATTCATTTGCGAAAAATGGTTTAAATTTTAGCATATATCTCGATGGAAAATATCGAGATATCTCGCGCATTGTGGTTAAATGAAAAAGAAGGCCTGCTCCTCATCAATAAAAATGGGGAATGGGACGCATTACCTACGGATTTTGCTTGTTTAAATCTCAACGGAATACCACAGAAACTTCGCTTTTCCGCCACAACAGTGTTAGAAGTTGCGGCGATGATCGGCTACGGGGAAGAGAAGGGAGAAATTATTTTTTTATCTCCTAGACGCGATCCAAAAAGTGAGCAAAGCGAAGACCTTTATCTAGCAGGTGATCTCAATCAATGGCTGTCGACGGGCCTCGATCCGCAATGGCAACTGAAACCGGAAACCATTCAAAATCGCATTTATAACGTTTTGCGCATTCCTAAGGACAAATTGCCTCCGCATTTTCAGTTTAAATTTGTTTCGCAACAATGGGTATGGCAACCCTTACCTCGGTTTAGCCCGAATAAAATCATCGCTCATCCTTGCTTTGAAAATCTGGAGTATCGTGCCGAAAGCACCGGGAAACACATCATTAAATTTTTCCTCGAAGATCGCTCGTTTCATTTCAATGATCACGCCGAAGTCGTCCAACGCCATCGCATCATTGCCGTCGATGATGCACCATGGCTCTTTTCGCTCTATTCCTGTGAAAAGTTAGGTGCTTATGTCGATGATCACGGCACTCACTTCGCTCTGTTTGCTCCTAAAATCTCATCCGCAGAAGTCCTCTGGAAAGAGAATCTAGATGGAGCGTACCAAGAGCAACGAATGGTCCGACAGACCAATGGCATTTGGACAGCGACGATTCAGAAAAATTTAACCCACAGCTATTATCTATTGCGCATCCAAAAAATGGAAAATGGTCTACCAACAACGCGGGATATTGTTGATCCCTATGCCAAAGCATTAGTCAATAAAAATGGCCCGGGAATCATCGTTGAAACCCTAGAAACGGTAGAGCATTTTCAAGCCCCTCCTATAGAACAGTGGGTAATCTACGAAGGCCATGTACGCGATTTAATCGCTAATGTTGCGGAAATTTCGGAAGCGGAGAAATTAGGCTTCTCAGGGCTAGTCAAATTCCTGGAACGCGGCTATTTTCAATCTCTAGGAATCAACGCCCTCGAATTACAACCCATTCAGGAATTCGACAATGACAAAAAGGAAGATTATCACTGGGGCTACATGCCGGTCAATTATTTTGCTCCAGCAAGTGCCTATGCTCATCATCCTGAAAAAGGTACCCAAGTTCAAGAATTTCGTGAACTCGTTGAAGCATTACATCGCCAGAAAATAGCCGTCATTCTGGATGTCGTTTATAATCATAGTGGCGAACCTAATGCGTTATCGGCCATCGATCCTAAATACTTTTTCCGTCAAAACGATGCTGGGTACCTCCTAAATTACAGCGGTTGCGGTAACGATTTGTACACTGAAAATCCCATGGTGCGAAAATTAATCATGGATAGCCTCGAGCATTGGGTACGCGTTTATGACGTCGATGGGTTTCGCTTTGATCTTGCGGAACTCGTGGGCTTAGAATTTTTAGACGAAGTTCGCGTTCATTTGCAAACGATCAAGCCCTCCATCGCTATGATTGCGGAACCTTGGAGTTTCCGAAGCTACGCTGGTCATGAAGTGCGAAGGACAAAATTGCTCGCCTGGAATGACGAATACCGCGAATTCATTAGAGATTACATCTTAGGCTATGGGAATAGTGAAGGCCTGAGCTATTTTGTCGAAGGTTCGCTAAAATTTCGTTCCCAATTCCCTGCGCAAAGCGTGAACTATCTATCTTCCCATGACGATTTCTGCTGGATCGATCGCATCACGGAAAACGTTCACCATGACGGTTTTATCCCGACCCTAGTCGATGTGCGACGGACCCATATGGCCTTAGCGATCCTCCTCCTATCTCTTGGCACCCCTATGTTAGGTCAAGGTATGGAATTACTGCATTCTAAAAGAGGCGTTCATAATACTTATCAAAGGGGCGATCTTAATGCCCTGGACTATGGGAGGATATTGGAGTACCCATTAACGATAAAATATGTGCAACCATTGATTGATCTGCGCCGTCGATCGTCATTGTTTTGTTTAAACAATGTCCCTTCCTCGGGATACATTCGCTTGATCAATAGCAAAGAAAAAAACGCTGCCGCTACGCTCCTATTCAATGCAACCCAGGAAAATGGCCCTATGCAAATTCTATTGGCTTTAAACCCTTATTTTCAAAAGGCTCATTTTAATCTAAGTGCATTGAAAAATATGAAATTTTCACAAATTGCGGATACCTTCTCCTTCCAAAATAAATTCGATCGGCCTTATCTATGGAACGGAGATGAATTAGAATTGCCTCCGTTAAGTTGTGGTCTTTTTATAAGATGCAATGAGCGTGCGCTGGAGTTCTGTCCCAAATCGTACAAGGAGCCCTTGACTTCTTAACCTGTGTTTAATCGAGGTCCAGGAGGCTAAAGCCTTCCTGCGGGGACATAAGAACGGCATCGCTCTGATCGTTACTTGTAAATCGATTAATTTTCTCGCAGTGTAATCACCGTTAAACTCAGCAACCCCAAAGTCGCAGTCAAATAAGCTACGACAACGCGCGTATCCCAAATCCCGCGGCAAAAGTCCTCTAATTGAAAAAATACATTGCCGTATTCACAGAGAACCTCGAAAAGCTCGCATTGTTTAAGGAAGATAGTTGTCATATACTTAAAGATTTGCCCTGCAATGAGCAATAAAAAAATACCGCACAAGCTAACAATCATTGCCACAGGGACCGTTTCCGTATGGGCGCTCACCAGAAGGCCGAAGGCGATAGCCGTGCCACCAATTAAATTAACAAAAATCCACCCTCCCCAACGCACTTGACTAGAGGTCAGGTGACCCATAAAATCCAATGTCGATGTACTTTTCACAGTGAGCTCTGGGAAAAACGTAACCAAAGTCCACAATCCGGTATAAGTAAGATGCAGGACAAAGAACTTTGCGAATACCCTTGAAAAGCTATCCACAGGAAGCAGTAAAAAACCGTCGAATAGGCATTTTTCCTTTTCTCCGGCAATCGCCTTAGCCGTTAAGATAGGAACGATAAACAGGAGAGGTACACATAACCCTTTAAAAAGCTGCAGCATAAGAGGATCTTCTTGAGGAAAATGAGCATAATCTTTCAGGGAAAAGAAAAATACAAGGCCCATAAGCGATAGGAATGCAGCGCAAAGACCATGAAAAAAAGGGGAAAAAAATGCGGAACGCAATTCGTAGCCCATAAGAATCCGTAGTTTACGCATAAAATAATTTCGCAGTTTCCTTAATTCAAGAAACTGTCTCGCTTTGAGCAATAAAAAACGTCCTTCTACTTCCTGAAGTTGTATCGTAATTAAGGTTGTAAAAATAGACCGGGGAGCTCCCTGTAAAAACTTTCGATTGTGAAATTTTTGAGGACCGCGCTTTATAAAATTGGACCCGCAGAAACTTGAACGGCAGTCTACGTCCAAATCCCAAAATTTCCTCCGTTTCTAGAAACTCAGAAAAAAAATGAATGGAAAAATGAACGGCGTTGTAGACGAGGAATGATTATGGAGTGGCTCTAAATGCCCCACAAGCGATTTTTGTAGTCGAAGGTATATCTCTTATCCAACGAAGTCAGGCGATCGCTTCTGAGGGCAAAATAACGCTTTTCAGCCAGAACAACGTCCAATGGCTCCATTTTTCGAGGATGTGCGCCAATACGCTTTCCTTTCAGAGCGCTTTGATGGACTCC
Source organism: Puniceicoccales bacterium (assembly GCA_031284165.1). Classification (GTDB taxonomy): domain Bacteria; phylum Verrucomicrobiota; class Verrucomicrobiia; order Opitutales; family LL51; genus LL51. The sequence goes on along the minus strand of JAITAK010000025.1, from coordinate 10,269 downwards.
GGATGGAAAAATAGGCGACTTGAGGGGATTTAGGGGTGACTACGACAAAATATATATATTAGTAGTAGTAGGTGAACCGAAAAAATGTGGATAAGTTCATTTTTTCCGCATAAACGCTCACTTTTTTGGCCGAAAAAATGTGGATAACTCTGTGGATAACTCTGTGGATAACTGTGGATAACTCTGTGGAGAATTGACTTATCCACATCTTATCCACATTTTAATGTTAATAACTTTTTTTGTGAAAAAACCAAAGTTTTCCATCAATAACTTTATTAATTTTTACTTTATTTTCTATTGGAGGTTTTCATGAATTTCGTCATCATAGATGTATGAGCCTTGATAATGATTTTTTAGCGTTTTCATTGGATAATGATCAAGGTTATGCACATACGATGTGATGGTTGGCTTGACGTGCATGGAGTGCAGTTCATTTGACGGACGCTTAAATGGCAGGCGTATATGTTTTATTGTTTTCGGCGATGCGGTATGTTTATAGATAAGGAGATATACGAGAAAATCGACAAGGAAGACTTGACAAATCGTCGATAACTTAGTTTAATTGACCAATGCATAGTAGCCCACATAGTAGTCCAATAAGCGCCTAGGGGGGTACATGGTTATAAGGATGCAGGGTTGAGTTTGTAGGTGTTTTATTTAATTTATGGATATTAAACTTCATAGTCAAGGTAAGGAGAAGAGTAGTATGACAAGAAGGTACAAGATGCTCCATCGGATTAAGGCTTTGCCGTGGGGAATTTTAGGGATAAGCTTTTGTTTTGGAGGGTTTATTTTAGGTCTTTCAAGGGAGCAGGATACCGCTTTAAATTATCAGATTCAGGAGGGCCAAGATCGTGAACGAACTGACGAGAGAGTGGAAGAGCGGGAAGATTTGCGATCATTTTATGGTTTATTTCGTGGCAAAAGTGCCGATATTCATGAAGAACGTTTAAAGATTGTGCGTGTACTCCTAGAAAGCGGAGCGAATATCAATACAAAAACAGAAGAAGGCTATACGCCTTTGCATTATGCAGCGATGACTAGGGACGAGGCCCTCGTACAGGAATTTATCAAAGCAAAAGCTGATGTCAATGTGGCTACAGAGGATGGTTATACACCATTGCACTATGCTGCGGTGACGAAGTCTTTTGAGATCGTGTGTTTACTAATTGAAGCTGGAGCGAATGTCAACGCTAAGGCTATCGATGGACATACACCATTGCACTATGCTGCCAGTGAGGAATTTGGCAACAAGGAATTTAACAACAAAGAAGGAAAACTTAAACCTTAAGGGTTTGCGTGCCTTTGTAGTGCGTGTCGAGAGGCGAGAGGCCTTAGCTTTTTAGATATTTAGATATAAACAAAAAAAGGCAGAAGTCCGATGTTTTATACTGGACTTCTTCCTAAGTAGGGTTTATTTTAATCTTGCGGCTCCGTTGTGGGGAATGAGTAAAGCCATAATAAAGCCATGGGGGTTCCACAGCATTATCCTCCGGCATTAGTTGCTTTGTCCTTTTGTTATTTTGTTAAACACCTGCCCGGCGCTTCGCGCCGGGCAGAGAATACTGAATACTAATGTTAATGACAAATTACGAAAATATCTGTCTTCTGACCATAAGGTGGTATTTTCTCGATACAAGAAAGTCTCTCGATCAATGCTGCCGTGGCCCAAACGGAAAGATGATTAACGAAGGCAAGGGCAATAGCGTCGCTGGGCCGTGCATCCAGCGAAAAAACCTCGCCTTTATGGTTAAGAATAATTTTTGCGATAAAAATGCCTTCGGAAAAGTCATCGATAACGATCGTTTGGATATGAGCACCCAGGGATACAATACAGTTAGAAAGTAATGTAAAAGTATTAGGACGTTTAAAGGTCTGCCTTTGAAAAAGATCGAGTAACAAACTCCCGGTTTCAATGGAAACGTGAATGGGAAATTTTTTTCCATTGGTACTATTTTTCAAAATAATAGATGAAGCTTCATCAGAGAAAATAATGTCAACAACGCGAACCTCGCACAAATTAATATACCCCATATTTTGATTCTGTTGAAATTGAATTTTATTGCAAGGATAAAAAAATATTTTTTTCTGCTTCACTGCAGCAATTGTCATCCTGTAATTAAGAAGTTCACTTTAAATGAGACGATAAAATAACCTACTTATTGCTCATTCTATTATAAAAAGGAATGTTGGATTGATTAATTTTTAAGAAAAACTTGCAGGACGAAATTTTTTAAAAAATTCATACAAAATATTTCCGCGGCACGCATTTCTTGAGCTTCTTTTTCAGTTTTGTCCTTCAATCCACAGAGATGTAAATATCCATGAACTAAATACAATTTCACTTCTTCCTCAAAGGTCGTTCCATATATTTTACTTTGATCACGCGCATACACCGGACACAGGATAATTTCACCGGCAAAATTCAGATCTCGATCTCCTCGGAATGTGATTACATCAGTTAAAGAAAAATCGCCCAGGAATTGTCGATGGATTTCCTTAATTTTCTTCTTCGAAACGAAAGCCAGCGAAAGATCTCCTTTTTCGAGATGAAACCCCTGGCATCGATCTAGTTTTTGAAATAAATCGCAAATATTCTCTGGAACGATCGTCAGTTTACGGCAGGCATTACATACCTCAACCGCTCTCAAAGGCTTCACAGTCAAAGAGCTATTTTTTAATTTCGCGATGTAATGTATGACGGCCGAGAAACTTATTATATTTCATCTTTTCCACGCGTTCCGTTTGTAATTTTTTATTGCGCGTCGACATATAACGGGAAACGGGCTTTCCTTGATCACGCGCTTCTGTACACTCTAAAATAATATGCTCTCTTGCCATAAGATTCTGCTAATAAATAATGCATTTTCTAAATAAAGGTCAATGATTAAAATGCAACTTCAATCCTACTGGACAATTTAAGGTGTTACCTTGGGTGATATCTTTTGGTAATATTCCTAGTGTATGAGTATATGGATTCAGTGACTGCGCTGAGATGACATCATCAGCGGCCAGACATTCATCTTTTAGGATTTCAGTGACAACAATAAATATAATTGCCATCGCGATCGCAGCGAAGAAGTTGCCGCAATTCTAAAAGCTGAATTCGCGAAAGTAAATCGTGGATGGGCATAGCTAAGACCTCAGAAATTTCATCGAGAGAGGCTGCGTCTCTCTCTTTAAGAAAACTGATGATACAGCGTTCGATGGGATCGGTCAACGCATTTTCTTGCGGCGGAGATATTTTTTCGTGCTCATTCCAATTGAAGAATTGCTGGCGTGAATAATCTAAGGCCTCTAAAATGTGATCCATACAACTCACTAAGGTTGCGCCTCGGCGGATCAATTCATGACACCCTTGACTTTCAGGTTGACCAATATACCCTGGTACGGCCATAATGCCACGCCCATATTCTTTAGCGATATTCGCTGTAATCATACTTCCTCCATGACTGCCGCTCTCAATGACGATTGTATGGGAACACATACCCGCCATAATACGATTGCGAATGGGAAATGTTATTTTAGCAACTTGTTTCCCCATAGGAAATTCAGATAAGATACTCCCATGTTCCGCAATCTTAGCGTAGAGTGCTTTATTTTCACGGGGATAAATGACGTCGACGCCCGATCCTACAACTGCTACCGTTCTGCCTTCCGCAGCAAGTGCCCCTTCGTGAGCTGCATTATCGATGCCTATAGCTAAACCGCTAACGATCGTAAAATTTAAGGATGCCAATTCACGGGCAAATTCCCAAGCGATTTTTAAACCATAACGCGTAGCATGACGCGTTCCCACGATCGCAATGCAATGATTTCGGCTTAAATCCAGTACTCCTCGCATATAAAGTCCGATGGGAGCATCGTAAATCTCTCTGAGCAATGAGGGATAATTTTTGTCTTTTTGGGTGAAAAACTTCGCATTGGCTGCCGTAAGTTGCCGTTGTTCTTCTTCTATATTGAAATGATCTCTCCAATGGATAATGTGTTTCACTGCTTTGCGGGAAACCCCACCGATGGCACTTAATTCCTCATAAGAGGCTAAAAAAATGTCGTTAATTTTTCCATTGAAGTGCTCTTTTAAACGACGAAACGTCCCAGGCCCCACTTCGGAAAGTCCATTGAGAATCATCCATAGCGCTTTTTCCGGTTCATTTTCCATAGCGGATGTGAATCGCATAAAAACTTTCCTTTGTCGATAATTTTATCGATTTTTTTGAAAATTTTGTGAGGTAAACTTTCAACATGATTGCGTTTAGTGATTGTTATAGGCAAAGCGCTTTAACCGTAGACCCATGCTTTGTCTCTTTGCATTATCTATAACCTGAGTACCACATTTATGCTATAATAAAAGCGCCACATCTTATGCGGCGCCCTTAAGGTTATAAAAGGAATACATTTAACTGTTATCTAGTAAGACGCTGCCAACGCGAAAACGTTCAAAATTTTTCCATAAAATTTTAGAGGTTCTATTTTGCGGTTATACTGCCGTGGTGAATCATTCATTGAACATTATTCAAAGTTATCGGCGAACTGTTTTAGTCGCATGGTCATATCGACGAGCTGATCGATCGCGCTTTCAAAACTCATTGTGGTAAAATCTGCTTCTCGAATCTTAATGGCAAAGCCCAACATGTCCTCATCACGTAGAACGGGATTGGTAATGAAATTATAATTCGCCTTTGCCTCGCAAAAAATATAAGCGGTTGTGATAAGTTTGAAATTGATGACAGGAAACGGATTGAGGAGATAGAGAAAGATATGCGACTGTTGGATTTCAATAAACAGCTCACCTGTTTGGGCCATCGATAGATGGAGCATTCCCTGGGCATTAGTTGTCAAATGAGCGAAGCCCATCCTGTGCCCTATTTGTATTAAAGTCTCATGAATATGCCGTTCCATATCACATCGTTCCTTCCTTTAAAAATGTTTCACCAGCGGCTTCCTCTTCTTGTAAGATAAAGGCGTCTAACTTTGCCTGTGCCGTCGTTAAAAATTGTGTTTGAGATTGATCATCTTTAAAGAATTTTCCTGGAAGACGGCGTACGAGTTCGATAATTTGATTTAGGGTATAAATAGCAATTTCAAGGTCTTTCGTTCCTCCGGGGAAGATCATTTCGATGAGATGCATAATTTGCTGGCTGCTTACGAATGCGCTTTGAGTCAATTTTACTAACTCCCGCGTTGCAGTAAGTTGTTCTTTATCGGTCATTTCCTGCATCATTTCCTCCTATAAATTCCATCCTATGGCGATCAAAGGGTTGAAGACGGCATCGTTTCTGAAAACATACGGCGAACTTCTTTTCCTAATAAGCCAATATTATCAAAAATCTGCCCGCATATTTCGACGCGAAAGAGCCCATCGCGAACGCTATGGAGTTCTTCTTTAGATCGCGAGGGATTCGATGAAGCCATATCGACGCCAAAAAGTGCAATCATGGAATCGATATAAAGGCGAAAATTTTCGCGTTTTTTCTCCTGGCGGCGAATAAAGACTTCAAAGACATCTAAGGGATTGATCATCGCTAGCACCTCATCTCTATAGGTTACAGCGAGACTGATTGCACTCTCTTTTGATCCATGATCGCCGTAGTGTTGATTAAGTATTGCTGCCGCTTTAGGGATAAGATTATAACCATCGCGAATTTCCTGTCCATGGGCCTTACGCAGTAATTCTTGGGCATGCAACAGTTGATCTTGCAGTGCCCTGTTGGTTTTTAAGTGATCTTCGAGGGCTGCCATTTTATCGGTCCATTTCATCCGCTCTACATTGGCAAAACCGGGGTTAATGGCATTTTTCTGAGGATCACTGAACAGCGCAATCATCTTTTTGACCTGGCCAATTTCGATCTCGATGGTTTCTTGTTCCATAGCGCTTACAGCGATGGCGTATTCCAGGACATTATCTTGTTCAGTGACTTCGCCGAAATTTTCGGCCACTTTAAATAGCAGCGCATCGCGAAATGCATCTTGATTTTCTTCTCCGCGATATTCCGACTTATATTGCTGTCGCGACAAATCCGCATAAGCCTCTTTATACTGGCGAGCCTGTCGATTTTGGCCGAGGCGTTCCGTATAAGTGGCAAGGATTTTTTCCTTTTCTTTGAAGAACTTCTTACTGACGATATGACGTCGGAGGATAGGTTCGCGCAATTTTTGTTTTGTCACTTCAAAACCATCGGCATTACTGGCTCCTTGAATGGCTGAAAGCGCCCCATCTTGAACAATAAGTACCGGTTGTCCTCGGTAAACCCCTTGTAATGCGCTCATTGCATTGCTGTTGCTTTTATCCGTTTTCTGAATCTTTCTTACATCTGTCATCGTTATTGATTTATGAGTTATGGGTAAAATATGATGAAAAATCCTCAGAAAATAGCAACTCAAAGTTGATGGAGTAAATTTTCTTTTAAAATATTGACTCGAAGGATTTTTTTTCATTAATTCTAGGCACAAGATTCGATGGGGTTATTACTTAAAGTACTATCGGGAACGCATCAAGGAGCGGAATTTGATATTCCTGAGGAAGAAATTATTATCGGTGCCGTCGATGAATGTGATGTTATTATCAGTGCTGCGCTGGTTGCCAATCGGCATATGCAGTTAAGCATCGTAGACAAACGCGTTTTTATTACCCCTCTTGAAGGCGATGTCTTTGTTGCTGGGAAACGATTGCGTACGCCTTCTGCTGTTGATAATTTCCAATTCGTCACCATCGGAACGACTCATATGATGTTTGGGGAAGCGGACCATGAGCAGTGGAAATCCATAACGCCTGGCAGTTTCCCGGAATTAGAAAAAGAGGAGGAAGTTGCAGCGGCAAATGCATCTGAAGGAGCACCTGGGGAAATTGTCTCCGAGGAAGGGCATGCCAACGCTAACGAAGGAAAAGATGAAGAAGTAGCTGATGCTGAAGAAAAAAAGAAACTTAATGATCATGGATCAGAAAATATCGAGGAAACAAAGCTAGAGGACCGAGAAATCGCCCAAGCAACTCAATTAGAGAAATCGCCAAAACTTCGTCTGACACTCCGTCAGCGTGTCATCCGCTATACTACGGGTTTTATCGTTTGTTTTGGAATTGCCCTTGTGATTTCGATTACGGTGATTTTTTTAGATGAAGAACCACCGCCACCGCCACCGCCACCGCTGCCCATCGAAGTCCGCATGCAAAACGCGATCGATGCCCTTAAACTAGATGGAAAGATTAAGGTTTCCAAGGTCGGAGATGGGCCCGTATCTATCGTTGGCTATGTAAATATGATGGCAGACTCACTTGCGGTGAAATCGGCGTCAAAGACTATTGCGGAGGATGCATCCATAAAACTCTTTGTAATGGAAAAAATCATTAATACTGCCCAAGAGATGGTCAAGGAATCGAAGCGTAATGTCATTTTAAAGAAATCTGCGGAACTTGGAGAGATTATTGCTATGGGATATATTAAAAAAGAGGAAATTTGGACAAATTTGAAGTCGGAAATCGCTTCCATCAAAGGTATTATAAATATCAAGGATGAAGTTTTAACGAAAGACTCTATTGTCGAATTAGCAAAATCGATCCTCGGCCGCTACAAGTTCCAGGATAAACTAGAAGCGGCGGCTACGGAAGAAGGCGTCGAAATTAAAGGTACAATTAGCGACATCGATAAGGATAATTGGACGAAAGCCCGTGAAGATTTCGAAAAAACATTTAAAAAGAAAGCACAGCTTAATTTTATGATTTCTGTATCTTCGGACCGCAATTTAACCATTGAAAAATTTTTTGGCGGAAAAATCGATAGTGTAAACTTCAATAATCAAGGGCTGGATTGGATAAATATAAAAAATGGGAATAAATACTTCCGAGGTTCTGTACTTCCCAGTGGTTATGTCGTTGATCAAATTGAACAAGATAGTGTAACCATTAGGAACAGTGATGAGGTGATTAAGCTTGATTTAGAATGGATGTAAATTTAAACCGAAGCTTGAAATCGCCTAATACAAGGGCACAACTGCTCAGGATATTCATATCCCGAGAAAATGGAAATGATAAGCCGGGAGCGCAATGAGGTATGAAACCAAACGATGTTTTAAATCTAATTTGCGCTCCTTGGCACAAGAGCAATTCAAAGAGAGATTTATAAATATAATTACGGTCAATGAACGGTAAAAATGAAAGTGATTTTATATCAAAAAATTGTAGTCAAACTTCAACGAATTCTAACAAAGAACGTTTAACGCTTATTGCTACAGAACGTGCATTACTTAATGATCGCGATGGAAGTTATCGGCAAAAGCTACTGGAGACGGTGATAAAATATCACCAATTTGTCCACGCTCAAATGAATGAAGGCTTAAATCCTCAAGAATTTGCCGTTTTCAGCAAATTAAAATTGGCGCTAGAGAGTGCAAAAAAAATTATTATTAATTTTAAATAAAACTTCTTGCATTTATAAGTTTTTGATGTATTATTCCTCTCGTATTAATTAATTATTAATCATTAAATATTAAAGAAAGGAAAAATAATGGCTTTTGATAGTGGTGCAAATCTAGAATTCAGCGGAGGTGGTGAAGAACTTCCCGATCTTACTACGATAGGAAATAAGTTAAGTATTTTCAATATTTATCTTGTTTTATCGAGTTATATGACGGCTTATGAAAAAGGCTTAGCGGAAGCAGTCAAGACGATTGAAGGGAGCTCGGCTTCAGATATCGACCAAGGGACGTTGCTGCGATTGCAAGCAATGGTTCAAACTTGGAGCACGGTTTCGGCAGTAGCAACCGGTATTGTACGTACCGTTGGGGATACATTAACAAAAATCACACAGAATATTCGTTAAAAATTATGTCTTTCGCGTTCCACCAAGCTACAGATTTCGATGAAAGGAAAATTCCGACGGAAATGATTCAATTTCTTGTGGATATTGCCCACGTCGCAACTGGAAGCGGGCAACGGCAAGATGCTGAAAATATCTTTGAAGGTGTTATTGCAGCACGTCCTAGAGATGAATTACCTTTTATAGCCTATGCTTTTATGCGAATGGCTTTTGGGGAATATGTCGAAGCGACACATCTATTGATGGAGCAAGCGCTAAAGATTAATCCTGAAAGTGCGATGGCAAAAGCCTTTTACGGATTATTGTTGTACCAGGTGGGACGAAAAGGCGAAAGTGATACTATATTAAAACGTATTATTCATGAGGGAAAAGATAAAGATGCGATCGCATTAGCCGAGAGCATCATTAATGAAGGGAAATAAAATGAGTAAAATTACTGCAGTTAGCGGAGTAGCGGTGAAGCTTGGTAGTGCATTACCAATGGAAGTGTTGGACAACAGTGTTGTTCCGCCATTTAGTGGGCCATGGGTTAACTTTTCGGATGTAATGCTAAATCAAAGCATTCCGGAAATAGGTAATAACCAAACTTCGGTTCCAAAAGTAGGGTTTGGGCCTGGTGGATTGCGTCGCGGAAGCAGACGTTGGAAGCAAAACAACCCGACGAACGTTACCCCAGTTCAAGGTGTTACGAATACAATGCAAGAAGTACGCGATTACGTTCTGGCGATTCAGAAACGTGTGGAAGTCTGTTTACAAAATCCAGGACAAAACATGACCTCAAAAGCATTATTAGAATTGCAATATTTAGTACAGCAGTTGGCTTTTGTTAATGAAGTTGCTTCGAAGACAGCGGACAAAACTAGTCAAGGTCTTCAAACTTTGTTCCGCAATCAGGGATAGAATATTTCATTATTGATTAGAGTTTTAAAATTATTCATCGATTGGAGTTTTTAGGACTGGGTTGGCCAGGATTCCTTCTTGATCCACAAGTCTAATGAAATTTTCTAATTGTTCTTGAGTAATTTTCCCTTCTTCGACATAACGACTCCCTATTTTCATTAACTCATTTTTTGGCAACAACGTGTTACTTTCTTTTATCTGCCTTATTGTCGTAGGGGATATTTTTTGAAAATTAAAATCAATGTATCCATTAAGCAATCCTTCTAATTTGCCTTCTAATTTGCCTTTTAATTCGCCTTTTAATTCACCTTTTGTTTCGGCGTGTTCAAGTGCTTTGCTATAGCTATCGATAAGTTCGGCTTCTTTTTCGTATTCTTGTCGATCTTGAGGATTTAAGCCGGAATATTTCAACTTTTCCAGGGCTTTTTCGATGGACTCTGGCATGCCGAGACTTTTACAGCGTTTGATTTCCTCTGTGTTAAACTGATCAGAATATTTTATAGCGTAATACCACCATTCTAAATTAGATAACGCTCTTTGTATCGGAAATTTAATG
>JAITAK010000003.1 GCA_031284165.1 Puniceicoccales bacterium | reverse complement strand
AATTTCTGGAAATCATTTTAGCTCCCACCGTGGGATCGCTTTTAAATGACCACCATTGAGAAGTAATAATAAATAAAATAAAAATTTTTCAAGTACTTTTTTATTAAAAATTAAAAATTCAGTCGTTATTTTAAATCGAATGCGTTGACAATACACTGAAAATCCCCGGTTTTTTCGGGGAAAATGAAAGGAAAAAATAAAAAAGAATCCCCAAAAACTTCGGATTTCCTCCGAACATTTTTGGGGTTCAATTTATAATCTTATATTGTCAGTCAGACCAATCATACGAAACAACTCCTCTGTTCGTTATTACCTTGGGCGAGCATTCAATACTAGTATCTTGATTTCGGGCAACACGTTTACACCTTTAACCAGATCTAAGGCTGTTTGGCCTTGCCGATTCAGCCTACTAACTTTTGCACCGAACTCTAGTAAAAGCCCGACGAGTTCAATGTCATGGGTCCTTATAGCTGTATGTAATGGTGGCTGGCCTTGCCAATCCAGCCTATTAACTCCTGCACCGAACTTTAGTAAAAGCTTGACGAATGCAATGTTATGGTTCTCTATAGCTATATGTAATGGTGTCTGGCCGCTTTGCGGAATATTAACTCCTGCACCGGACGCTAGTAAAAGCCTGGCGAGTTCAATGTTATCGGTCCTTACAGCTGTCTGTAATGGTGGCCGGCCTTGCTGATTCGGAATATTAACTCCTCCTGCATCGAACTTTAGTAAAATACTGGCGAGTTCAATGTTATTGTTCTCTACAGCTATATGTAATGGTGTCCGGCCTTGCTGATTCGGAATATTAACTTCTGCACCGAACGCTAGTAAAAGCTTGACGAGTGGAATGTTATGGTTCTCTATAGCTATATGTAATGGTGTCTGGCCTTGCTGATTCGGAATATTAACTCCTTCTGCATCGAACTCTAGTAAAATACTGGCGAGTTCAATGTTATTGTTCTCTACAGCTATATGTAATGGTGTCCGGTCTTGCTGATTCGGAATATTAACTCCTGCACCGAACGCTAGTAAAAGCCTGACGAGTGGAATGTTATTGTTCTCTACAGCTATATGTAATGGTGTCCGGTCTTGCTGATCCAAAATATTAACTTCTGCACCGAGCGCTAGTAAAATACTGGCGAATTCAGTGCTATTGGTCTTTGCAGCTATATGTAATGGTGTCTGACCGGACTCATTTTGAGCATTAATATCTGCACCTATTTTTTTGATTAGGAAGAAGAGTAGATTCTGTGGCTTTTTGAGCTTTGGCTCTGAAACATAGTGAGAATACAATCCTCCCGCTAGTGTGAACAATTGCTTTGTTGCTTGTTGCTTGGTAGGTCGATTTCCCGACGAATCTGTGGTTTCTGGCGATATATTTCTATCTGCAGACAGATTTGATGCCGTTTCTGAACCTTGAAGAGGAGCCAGAACTCCAATAATGCCTGTCAAAAGTAAACCTCCTGAAAGGAATGTTTTTATGTTTTTATTTAAGATATTCATATTTTTTCTGAAAAAATTTTATAACTAAATTTTCAAAGCGATCCTAATGTAACTGTTAAGTGCGCTTCTTAATGATTCGAATTTTTTAAATCGAACGCATTGACGATGTCCTGATTCGCTAAGTTTGTCATCAAGTCCGTCTCTTTAAGCCCATTCATTACTAATTGTACCCCCATGGCAACTAAAAATAAACCTGATAGACGAAATCCTAGTTTTAAGATGGTCGGCGTTAGCCATTTTATTCCTTTAGATGTTACAAAAAAAATCCAATACATTAAAAAAACAACTACGGAAATCGCTATAAGACAAAAAGTAAAATCAATGGCCCCTTCTCCTGTAACTGTGTTGGAAAGCACAATGGCTAAAGTCCCCGGACCCGCCATTAAAGGAACGCCTAATGGAACGATAGCAATGTCACTGACCTTCTTCGGCGTCGGTTGCCCTTCCTTCGGCTCCTTGCCAGAACTCATGCCTTCGGGCCCATCGGAACGCAGCATGCCAAATCCAATGACTGCTAAGAGTAGTCCCCCGGCAATTTTAAAGGCTTCCATCGCAACCCCAATGGCTTCCAATGTTTTTTGCCCGCCAATCGCCGTCACGACCATGACACACCAGGCAATCCAACATGCAATTTTGGCCGTCGCTAGACGCTCCTTAGGACTGTAGCCTGCGGTCGCACTTAGATAAAATGCAATCACGGCTAACGGACACATGGCCGCCAAAATTTGCCAAAAACAATGACTGAAAAAACTACATCCCCCATTTGTACATGTCATTAGGGAAGTCATCATAGAATCTAACAGTATATTCGTATTCATGACTGTGATGCAAAAGCGATTCTATTTAAAGTCAATAGACTTTTATATTTTTATAATTTTTCATGAAACAATCCATGCCATTCTCTCACAGAAGCTTCCATGCATTCTGGTTTAGAGCCTTAATGATCGCTTTTCATGGTCAAGGGCATATCTTATTAAACACCTATGCCCCGCGCTTTTTCATCTTGAATCTCCTTAACCCATCGTAATACCTCCGCAACAGGAACAATTAGCTCTTTCGGAATATATTCCATGACCCCTACCGTATCTAACAGGGCATGCGCTAAAGGAACATTGCGCATAATCGGTATCCCCTCTTTTTGCGCCACTGCAATCATTCGTTCCGCGATTATCCCTACGCCCTTGGCAATAACCAGAGGTAATGGGAAAATGGGACGTTCAAAATCATATAATAGGGCAACGGCAATGTGTTCCGGATTGGTCACGACTGCTGAGGCTTGCTTGGTCCGTTGCGGTGCATCTTCTTCAATCATCTCCTTGTGAATTTGCTTCCGCTTACCCTTAATTTGACCGTCCCCTTCCGATTCCTTATATTCCCGCTTAACCTCATCTTTGCTCATCATGAGCTGCTTCTTCCAATTATACTTTTGATAGGCGTAATCCAGCGCTGCCATCATAATATAAGCAAAAATGACCAATTTCGCAAAGTTGGTCATGATAGGCCCTAAAACGTCAAATACCCCAGATAGACCACAATAGGGCAAAGAAAGCAATTCGCCAAAAACGCTCTTAACTAAGCCAAATAAAAGTACTCCAAGAAAAATAATTTTAGCGGTCGATTTGAGCAATTCGACTAGATTTTTCATGGAAAAGATTTGCTGTGCTTTGGATATAGGATTAAGTTTATTGAGATCGGGCTGTATGGTCTTGCTTGTAAATAGAAGCCCTACCTGCGCAAAATTTCCAATGACCCCCATGAGCGCTACGAGAAAAACTGCCGGGAAAATAATGCCCCCCATCTTCATTAAAACACCCCAAAGTGCCTGGCCGGTGTAACCGTCGAGATAACAACGCCCTATAAATTGCGTCGGAATGAGAATGAGCTCCGAAATACTGTCCAAATGCTTATTCCAGCCTAAACCTACATAGCAAAATGCCCCGATTAAGGTCAGAGTCGAATTGACATCTTGGCTCTTGGCTACATTGCCCTTATTGCGCGCATCGCGGATGCGTTTTGGTGTAGGTTCTTCCGTTTTCTCACTCATTTAATCCATCCTTTCCTTGATTTTTGGTTCCTTTGACTTCGCTGCCTTACTTAAAGAAATGATTGATAAAGAACGATAACTTGCTTTGCGCAAAGAAGTAGTAATTGAATAGTTCCCCAAGCATGGAAAAATAAAATAATAAAAAAAACATCGATAGCCAGCTCTTTACGGGCATCGCCATGAAAAATACGTTTAATTGAGGCGCAAAACGACTGATCATCCCTAATCCAAACTCCGCTAAAAATAATACGATGAGAATGGGAGCCGAAAAGCAAAAAATGACTTCCATAATTTCGTCGACGAAAGACATCATAAATACCGGGAAATTAACATCGAATGTGGGGAAAAATGTGAAAACAGGCCAAATGACATAGGTTTTATAAATGACGCTGAGAAAAAATAAAAATCCACCCATAGTGAAAAATAGGGTTGCAATCATTTGCGTCAGAAAACTCCCTAAAAGTGAGGTCTGGGAGCTGGCTACAGGATCAAAAATCATCGCTTGCGATGACCCACGCTGAATGTCGATAATAAATCCTAGGCTGTCCGTAATATAAAAAATAAAACCCGATAAATAACCCAAAAGTATTCCAATAACGACCTCTTTACAGATGATTAAGAAAAAAATGAGCAGCGGTAACTCATCAATCTTAGGCAAAGTCGGATAAACAACGTAAAAAAGAGGCAAAGCCATCGCAAAGATAATCACATTGCGCCCCATGCCCATGATGTATTGCTTCGCAAATACGGGTGTCAGTGACAATGCTGCTGCAAGACGCACAATGCATAGCATCATCATGAATAGAGCCGATGTTATCCTATCTATACCGATCATCGAATGAGTACTGGAAAGTTGGAGAATAGACTATCGGCAAAGGCAAGCACCTCATCTCCAATCCAATAGGCTGATAGTGTTAATACCAAAATTGTACAAAACAGTTTAATAGCGAAACTTAAGGTCTGCTCCTGAATTTGCGTCAGCGCCTGTAATAAACTTGTCATTAAACCTACGCAAGTCGCTACTAAAATCGGCGGCATGGATAGCATCAGCACAAGCACCATGGCTTTTTCCGTAATATTAATAATAAAATTCTGATCCATAATCCCTAAATCGTTCCTTCGGGTTCCCCTTGGCCGTCTTTTTCTTAGCTAAAATTTTATAAATGGCAAGCCATTAGAGGATAAATTAAAGTTCGGCAATGAAGAATCGATCAAATTTATTCAAATCCTGCAAAATTTTCGTTCGTCGGAACAAATTTTTATATTTTTCTCGCAAGCGTTGAGGATGAAGTATTCCTGTTTCTATTGCGATCATACCGTTTTTTTTAAGAAACTTCGGAGCACCTTGGAGGATGATCTCTATGGCATCAAATCCTTCATCCCCAGCGATCAAGGCCGTTGCGGGTTCATATCTTCGAATTTCATCTTGAGCCTCGTCCCATTCCCGTTGGCTAAGATAAGGTGGATTGGAAACAATAATATCAAACCGCTCTTGCCGTAGTGCTTGTAGTGCTTCATGGACTTCGAAAATATTATACCAATCTGATGCTAAAAATTGTAGATTTTTAACCTGATTTTTTTGCCCATTTTCGCGGGCAACTTCTAACGCCAATGGCGATTGATCCACGGCAGTCACCCAACTTTCTGGAAAGGATTTCCCCAATGCAATTCCAATGGCTCCACTTCCTGTTCCTAGATCTAAAATATGAAGTTTTGAGAGAGAGGGAACAGATTCTTTATTGCCAAACTTGTTGTTGAGGTAACGCTCTTTTATATCATCGACGAGCCATGCGACTAAATATTCTGTCTCATGGCGCGGAATTAAAACGCGAGAATCTACCTTTAGTTTCACATTAAAAAAATCGACTTCTCCTAAGATATATTGTAAGGGCTCCCGTTTTCCACGACGACGAAGTAATTTCTGAAAATAATCCGCATCGCTGAAGCTGATGACTTCTTTACAGCGCAGATGTAATTCCAGAGGAGAACATTTCAAAACGTGTGCCAACAGGCATTCCCCATCCCATTTAGGTTGCTCAATGCCTTTGAAATGTAAAAAAGCTGTCGCTTCGCTGAGCAATTCAATGATCGATGCCATGGGTTGCGACAATATCTAGCCTACCGGTGATGAATTTGGTCTCTTTTAGATCGAATCGTAACCTTGGGCAGCCGATTTTTGCTGTCTTTGTTCTCCGATATTCTGCGTTAAGGATACCGAAGTTAGACTTTCGGTCTCACAAGACGACTTTAATTCGCCCATCGATATCATAGAATTTGGAGAAACGCCAATGAGAAATTTCCGTTCATTGCATTGTACGACAGCGATGTAATGCCGCCCGCCTATCGACAGACGCCCCGTGATGTTTAAATCATCGCGTTTCAAACACTGACCTCCGACTTTCTGTGGAAAGAACCAACCTTTTTTTTGAAAGAGAACAAAAAAATACCCTCCCAGCGCTAGTAGGATGAGAAAAATTATCGCCTTAATCACCGTTATAAGCATAGCCTAATGCTTTTTTTCTTTGACCTTCATGGCGTCTTTACCAACCCGCTGGCGGATGTAGTATAATTTTGCTCGGACGGGGACACTAACGCGTTCAACCTCAATACAAGCAATATTCGGTGAATGTACGGGGAAAATGCGCTCAACACCTTCTCCAGCAATGACGCGGCGTACCGTAAAAGTTTTCGAAATTCCGGAATGTTTTTTGGCAATGACAATCCCTGAAAAAATCTGGATGCGTTCCTTATCTCCTTCGCGAATTTTAACGTGTACTCTGACGCCATCGCCAACGTTAAAATTGCCCCGACCGTCGATCCATTGTCTCGATGTAATTTCTTGAATAAGCGGATTCATACTTCTGTAGTTAGATACAATTGAAAAAGCAAAAATATTAGTCAAACATTTTCACAATTTCGGAAAAAAATACTTCTACAGGATCTGGGACGAAACCTCAACTTATCGAGTGAGTAAGTCCGGTCGCAATTTTTGGGTACGTTCGACGCGTTGCTGTTGGCGCCACTGGGCGATAGCCTGATGATTGCCGCTAAGTAAGACCTCAGGTACAGGCATATCTTCAAAAATTCGCGGTTGCGTGTACTGAGGAAATGTCAATAATCCATCCCAAAAAGAATCCTGAGCTAGAGAGAAGTCATTGCCTAAAACGCCTGGAATATAACGGCAAATCGCATCCATGGCGACCGCTGCAGCTAAGGTACCATTCGTAAGCACATAATCTCCAATGGATAGTTCCAGGTCCACATACTTATCGCGGATACGCTGATCGACGCCTTCGTAATGTCCAGACAAGAAGATGAGGTGTTCTTTTTGTGCCAATGCTTGCGCCAGCGCTGTTTTTAACAAAACACCGTCGGGGCAGAGATAAATGACGTAAGTTTGCGCTCGTTTCAGCGCACGAATCGCTTTAGCGATAGGTTCTGCCTGCAGTACCATACCGGCACCACCGCCAAAAGGTCGATCATCGACCTTTTGATATTTATTGCTGGTCCACTGTCGCAAGTTATGGGAATAATATTGCAGAAGTTGTTTTTTTTGAGCACGGCCGAGAATCGAAGCATCCATGAAACCGCTGAGCATTTCAGGGAAAAGAGAAATGAGATCGATAATCATCGTGGCGATATATTAAAAATATCGAAAGAAGCTCAGCAAGCCACTTATTGGGCAATTGTACTTACGGATTATGCCATTTTATTGGAAGAAAATATTCTCCTTTTTCCCAATTGGCAAGTGCCATGCCCTGAAGTTCTTCAAATACCTCAATAGCTGAGGGGCGCTTACTGGGGTCCAATGCCGATATGCTCGCCTGTAATCGCGCCAATCGAATGAGTACCACTTCTGGATATTTTCGGCCCACATTGAACTTAGCTGCCAAATGAGAGAGGGATTCGGATTT
>JAITAK010000050.1 GCA_031284165.1 Puniceicoccales bacterium | reverse complement strand
CTCACGCTTCGACTCAACCATCGACTCACGCATCGACTCACGCATCGACTCAACCATCGACTCACGCATCGACTCACGAATCGACTCAACCATCGACTCACGCATCGACTCAACCATCGACTCACGCATCAGATGATGAAGAAGATCCGATATCAGCTCACGTAATAGATCCGACATCGACTCAAGCATCAGCTCACGTAACAGATCAGGCATCGACTCAAGCATCAGCTCACGTAACAGATCAGGCATTGACTCAAGCATCAGAATAGGAAGACTAGTAATCTTAGAGTCTGAGTCTCTTCACTGCAAGCACTAGATTCTTAAATCAATTGAGGCAGTAACTGAAAGAGTAACTTTAGTTTAGTACGGATTCTTTTTAGTACAGCATAAGCGCATGGGTTTCAAGATTGTTTTGAACCTGTGCGTTTTGCTTTGTCATTTGCTGATGCCGAATACTCATAATCTTACTCATAATCTTATTTTCATGGGCAATGAAAAACGTTCATAGAAAGATGTATTTCATCGCTCCTTTTAATAAATTTTATTTTCATCTGCAAAAAACAATACACAGGTAGTCTGTGTTTTGCTTTTGATGCGTTTTTGATGTATGAAATCATTCTAGCGCGTTGCTTTAAGCATCGATAATACAGCGAAATAGTCAGTTAAGCATGTCCTTAATAAATCTCACTTAAAATTGAATGAGCTGACTTTCTGTAGTAAAGTCGCAGCAGATAAACCGTGTGGGTATAGGTTCAGTCGTGGCTTTTTGCCATTGCTTAATGAATTTTGTTTTCATTGAAGAAGAATTATATTAAATAACCGACATGGTTCGTGTTCGATTTGCACCAAGCCCTACAGGTTTTTTTCATATCGGCGGGGCGCGTACAGCCTTGTTTAATTGGTTGTACGCCCGTCATCAAAATGGAGTGTTCGTTTTGCGTATCGAAGATACCGATCGAGAACGGCACGTCGAAGGAGCAATAGATGTCATTGTAGAAGGTATGGAATGGCTGGGTATGGATTGGGATGAAGGCCCTATGGTTGGAGGTAAGTTTGGTCCTTATCTTCAAAGCCGACGAAATACAATTTATTACGACTATTTGGATATTCTGTGCCGAAAAAATCTCGTTTATAGGCGCGACGAGGCTATATATTTTCGCGTGTCCCATGAGCCTCAACTCATCAATGACCTTATCCGTGGCCCAGTTTACCGTACGGAAGAAAAAGATTTCGTCATTTTTCGTTCTGACGGAACGCCCGTCTTTCATTTCGTCAACGTGGTCGATGATGCGGCGATGGAAATTTCTCACGTCATTCGCGGCGAAGACCATTTGTCGAATTCAAGTAAACATGTGGAGCTCTTTAAGGCCTTTGATATGCCGATACCCCAGTTTGCTCATATCCCACTTATTCTGAAAACTGATGGCGCAGGTAAAATGAGTAAACGCGATACAGGAGCGCTCGTAGAAGATTATCGAAAACGCCACTTCTTACCAGAAGCACTGAGAAATTACCTCTGCCTTCTGGGTTGGTCACCTAAAGAGGATCGAGAAATTCTGCCTATCGATGAGATTGTTCGCCTCTTCGATCTGTGCGATGTTAATAAAAATAATGCACGCTTCGATGATAAAAAACTATCCTATATTAATACCACTTATATTAGAGCTATGCCTTTGGATCGATTTCTCAATTGGGGTAGGGCAATATTGGCGGGAATAAGCAATGATCAACAGTATGTAGATCATGTTTTGATGATTTGTCAGGAAAAATTGCGTTCCTTTGAGGAGTTGAAACATTTTGTTTCCTATTTTTTCGATGAGCATTTTGATTGGGATCAAAAAATGCAACGCGATCTGGGAAAATATAATCCTACGCAAAGAATAAACGAATTTTTAGGCGCTATAGAAAGCTTGGAGGATTTTTCAGAACAAAAGTTGGAGAAAATTGTCGGAGAATTAGCCCAAACTCATGCGGTAAAAATGGGAGATTATATCCATACTTTACGCTTTGCCCTCTCTGGACGTACCGTAGGACCGAGTTTTTATAAAATGCTTGCTGTCATGGGACGAGAACGCGTTCTCAAACGCCTTAAACGTGCCATCGAAAGCGGAGCAATAGCATGTTGAAAGATTTGCAATTTTCCCGAAGAATTCAAAATCTCATTGCCGACTTTCGCCAATTGCCTCACGATACCGCTCAATCGATTTTGTGCAAAGAGCAGTCGGTAGGCCATTTATTTCAAAATATTTTAAAAAAATATGTAAAGCCATCGGAGGTTAATCTCAGCGATATATTGTTGAGGTATTGGCCTCTGATTGTAGGAGATGTACTAAGCCGCTCCTCTGCCCCTCGTAAGGTCTCACCAAAGGGCGCACTCATCATTAAAACACAGGATAGCGTCGTACGTCAAGAATTATTTCTAAAAAAAGATGAGATTTTGAAAAATATTTATCATTTTTGCCCAGGAAACCGCATCGACGACATCAGTTTTTCTTTGTAATAACCTCACTCATTGGCAAATTTTTACCTCCTGTAGTGATCTGCAAACGTAGTCATGATTGTCTTTCGTGGCATTCGTTTTAATGCATATGCAGAAATCCAGTGGGTGGCATTTTTTAATTTGCATTGGTAATATCGTCTCTTTGAATCAATCCCACAGCCGCGAGAAAAATAGAAGAGATATGATTTTAACTAACGCAGTAATTTTAGCAGTAGGAACTGTACTTGTCGCAAGTATCGTTAAGGTTAATGTGGTGATTGCCCTAATGTCAGGGGCAATCGTTGGGGGTATGGTGAGTGGGTTAAGCTTAGATCAAACTTTGGCCATTTTTTCTGCAGGATTGGGCGGTGGGGCGGAGATCGCCTTAAATTATGCCATTCTCGGTGCATTTGCTGCGGCTGTGGCTCATTCTGGTGTCCCGGTTTGGCTTTCTCATAAAATTGTGAAATTTATTACAAAAAGATCTACCGATGCCCGTCGGCAACAGCACTTTAAAGCGATCCTCGTACTACTCTTAGCATTGATTTCGATCGCATCAAAAAATATTATCCCGGTCCATGTCGCCTTTATTCCCATATTGATTCCGCCGCTGCTCGGCGTGTTCTCTGCATTGAAGATCGATCGCCGCTTATTGAGCAATACCATGGCTTTTGGCTTAATCCTCACCTATATGGTCATTCCCTATGGTTTTGGCAGTATTTTTTTGGAACGCATTTTCCTAAAAAATTTGGTGGAAAATGGAATGTTTGTTGGACTTAAAGATGTCCTCATTGGAATGATTTTTCCCGCTTTAGGCATGCTGACGGGTTTCTTAACCTCTTGTTGGGCTTACAGTAAACCCCGCATCTACAGTTTGAATGAAGCGTATTCCACGAGCCTTGAAACAGAAACCTGTCGCTTAAAAGATATTATTATTTCAGGATTGGCGATTCTATGCGCTCTTGTGGTTCAACTTTATTGGAAAAATACGATGATGAGCGCTATGGCAGGCTTTTTCGTTTTTGCGTTGGGCGGGGTCGTCCCTTGGCAAGATGCGGATAGCGTTGTCGCCCATGGATTTAAAATGATGTCCTCTATCGCTTTTATCATGATCGCCGCGGCAGGTTTTAGTACAGTTTTGAAAGCGACGGGGCACATTCAGGAGCTAGTCGCTTGCCTTGCGAACGGCGTAGGCTCGAGCAAAATTTTAGGTGCGACGGCAATGATCATTACGGGATTGTTGATTACGATGGGTATTGGTTCTTCATTTTCAACGGTACCAATCATTGCAGCAATTTATGTTCCACTTTGTGCCACATTGGGTTTCGATCCCCGGGCGACGATTTGTATCATTGCTGCGGCAACGGTGACGGGTGATGCTGGTTCTCCAGTTTCGGATACGATGCTCGCTACGACGGCGGGACTGAATGCCGATGGTCAACATGATCATATCTTTGACAGTTCCATTCCAGGATTCATCCATTTTAATATTCCATTGATCGTTTTCGGTATCATTGGAGGAATGCTCCTATAACGTGATTTGAAGAAATTGTATTGCAAAGAATACAAAATAATTTGTTGATCTAAAGCGGAAGATGTTATGAAAAAATTTTATCTCACTACAGCCATTGATTATGCCAATGGACATCCTCATATTGGTCACGCCTATGAAAAGATACTGGCCGATGTCATCTGTAGGGTGAGGCGCCTTTTAGGGGACGACGTTCATTTTTTAACCGGTCTTGATGAGCATGGACAAAAAGTAGAACAAACCGCCAATGAACAACAAATGACACCTCAAGCATTATGTGATGCTGTCGCTGAGGAATTTACGGTGATGTGCCAGTTGCTCAATATCTCCTATGATGACTACATCCGCACAACGCAACCGCGCCATAAGGTCATCGTCCAAGAAATTCTTCAGAAATTATTTGATCATGGAGATATTTATAAGGCGGAATATACGGGATTTTATAGCATGCGCGTGGAGCGCTTCCTTCAAGAAAAGGATAAAGTTGAGGGCGTTTGGCCGGAATCGGAATTTGGCCAAGTCGTAGAAATTACAGAAACGAATTATTTTTTCCGCCTTAACGATCATAAAGCGTGGCTCATTGAATATATTCACCAGCATGAAAACTTTATTTTTCCTAAGTTTCGAACGAAGCAGGTCCTAGAGTTTTTAAAGGAAGAAGTCAATGATCTATGTATTTCGCGGCCTAAAAATCGCCTTTCTTGGGGCATTGAACTTCCCTTTGATCGGGAATACGTGACTTACGTTTGGTTTGACGCGCTTATTAATTATATTTCTGCCGTAGGTTATGGTACGGAGCGATTTCTCGAATTCTGGCCTGTAGATTATCACGTCATCGGCAAAGATATCCTCGTTCCGGCCCATGCGATTTATTGGCCCATCATGCTTCATGCCCTCGATGTGCCGATGCCTAAAACGTTTTTAACTCATGGTTGGTGGTTGTGTTCTGGGGAAAAAATGTCCAAAAGTATTGGCAATGTGGTTGCCCCTCTAGATTATGCAAAACAATTCGGAGCCGATGCTTTCCGCTATTTTGTTCTCCGTGAAATGAACGTCGGACAGGACAGCGATTTTTCTCATGAGCGTTTCCTAATACGTTATAATAACGATTTGGGGAATGACCTCGGAAACTTACTCAGCCGCGT